>JBJMIW010000297.1:0-7627 GCA_045806665.1 Actinoallomurus sp. | reverse complement strand
GTCAAGGCGGGCGAACACGCCGACATCGCGTTCATCGTCGCCGACGGCGGCTGGAAGTACCTCTCGACCGGCGCGTACGGCGGCACGCTGGAAGAGGCCGAGGAGCGCCTCGAAGGCCAGCTCTGGGCCTGATCGCACGCCACATGGGCGCTCACCGATGGATTTCGGTGAGCGCCCGTGCACGTTAAGTGTCCTTGGCATACTGGATCCATGCCCGAGACGTTGCCGAGTTGGACGGCGCACCTGCCGCGCTGGATCCCCCGGTCCTTGTCCGACCTGCATGGTCCATGCCAGGGCATCGTGGATCTCCCTCTGGACCTGTGCTGGTCGGGACGCACGCGCTATGACGTGGGCCGCTTCCGCCAGAGGGTCGCGCTGTACAACCTGGTGATCGTGCAGGGACTGCAGGATCACTATCCCGAGTTCTTGAATCCGGAGCACCTCATCGACGCGTGGCCGCTGTTGCATCGGCGGCTGGCCGAAGGCTACGTCGAGGCGTGGGAGGACCGTTTTCCCGAACTGGCCAGACGCGGAGCTTCTCGTGAGGCTTTCGCCGCCGCCTACGCCAAATGGCAGGCGGCCCCATGGGCCTGAGTGGGCGCAGGACATCAACCTGCGGCTCATGGAGGAGGAAGAGGTCGATCTGAACCTCTGAGCGCCCGTATGTGGCGATCGTCCCATCTGCTCTCATGGTCGCGACCGTTCGCCACCGGCCCGGTAGGGTATTACCGAACGGGATTCGAATCGGCGGTGGGGTGGGGAATGGGCGGCTTCGCTGCGGCCACGACGGTGCGACGGGTGGCGGAGGGACGCTACGCCGTCGACCTCGACGGGGACTTCGGCATCGAGGAGGCCATCAACGGCGGCTACCTCATGGCGGTCATGACCCGTGCGGTGATCGACGAGTCCCCGCACCCGCACCCGATCGCCACCAGCGCGAGCTTCCTGCGCGTATCGAAGGCCGGGCCCGCGGAGGTCCGGGTCGAGCCCCTCAAAGCCGGGCGTACGGCGGCGGTGGCGCGTGTCACGCTCATCCAGGACGACAAGGCCCTGGTCGAGGCGACCATCACCACCGGGGCCCTCGACGGCGCCGCCGCGCCCGCCTACTCGGTGGAGCAGGAGAAACTCCCGCCGATCGACGAGTGCCTGGAGTTCGGGCCCACCAACGGCTTCGGCCGCCAGGTCGATGTGCGGTACGACCCGGTCACCATGGGCTGGCTCGACGGACGGCCCACCGGGGTGCCCGAGATGCGCGGTCACCTCCGGCTGCGTGAACCGTACGAACCCGACGGCGTCCTCCTCGCCCTCGCGGTCGACGCGCTCCCGCCGGTCGTGCTCAACGCCGGGGCGGCCGGCTGGGCGCCGACCGTGGAGCTCACCTGGCACATGCGGTCCGTCCCGGCGCCGGGCTGGCTGGCCGTGCACGGCCGGGCCCACCTGGTGAGCGACGGGTGGTTCGACGAGGAGGTGGAGGTCTGGGACTCCGCCGGCCGGCTGGTCGCGCAGAGCCGCCAGATCGCGCGCGTCGGCCGCGGCCGTTAATTTCTCTGGCCCGGAAGCGGGCGCCGTAAAGGGCCGGAAATCACACTGTGATGTGCGGCGCATCCGGCCGCCGACGCCGCCATGGTCTCTTAGCCTGTTGCATCATGCCTGACGCGCCAATCGGGATCTTCGACAGCGGAGTCGGCGGGCTGACCGTCGCCCGCGCCATCCTGGACCAGTTGCCGAACGAATCGGTGATCTACGTCGCCGACACCGCCCGCTTCCCGTACGGGCCGAAGCCGATCGCCGAACTCCGTGCTTACGCCCTGGAAGTGCTCGACCACCTCGTGGCCGAGGGCGTGAAGATGCTCGTCATCGCCTGCAACAGCGCCAGCTCCGCCGTCCTGCGCGACGCCCGGGAGCGCTACGACGTCCCGGTCGTCGAGGTGATCCTCCCGGCCGTACGCGCGGCGGTCAGCGCCAGCCGTACGGGCCGCGTGGGGCTCGTGGCCACTCCTGCGACCGTGACCAGCCGGTCGTACGACGACGCTTTCGCCGCTGCGCCTCATGTGACACTGACAAGTGTGGCCTGTCCGCGTTTCGTAGAGTTCGTGGAGCGGGGCATCACCATGAGCGACGAACTCCTCGACGTCGCGCGCGGCTACCTTGAGCCGATTCTCGACGCGGGTTGCGACACCCTCATCCTCGGCTGCACGCATTATCCGTTGCTGACCGGCGCCATCTCATACGTCGCCGGTGACGGGGTAACCCTCGTATCAAGTGCCGACGAGACCGCCAAGGACGTCTACCGCGTGTTGCACGACCGTCGCCTGGCCCGGGAGGAGGGCTCTCCGGAGCCCCGCCACCGCTTCCTGGCGACCGGAGACCCGACGCCCTTCGGCGTCCTCGGCCGCCGCTTCCTCGGCCCGGAGATCGGGCTCGTCGAAACCGCGTTCGTCGGCATTCCGTTCACGGCTCGTTAGGAGGTCGGCCCGTGCGGCTCACGGTGATCGGCTGTTCGGGGAGCTTCCCCGGTCCGGACAGTCCGGCGTCCTGCTATCTCGTCGAGGCCGACGGCTTCGCGATCCTGCTCGACCTCGGCAACGGAGCCCTCGGCCCTCTCCAGCGCCACATCGGGCTGTACGACATCGACGCGGTCCTGCTGTCGCATCTCCACGCGGACCACTGTCTCGACCTGTGCGGATACTGGGTCGCCCGTACGTACGCGCCGGGCGGCCCGAAGCCGCGGATCCCGGTGTACGGCCCCGAGGGCGTCGCCGACCGGATGGCGCGCGCCTACGACCTGGACCTGGACCCGGGGATGCGGCAGGCCTTCGACTTCCACACAGTGCGCACCGGAACGTTCCGGCTGGGGCCGTTCAGCATCACCACGGCGCCGATGAGCCACCCCGTCGAGGCGTTCGGCTTCCGCGTCGAGCACGGCGGCGCGGCGATCGCCTACTCCGGCGACACGGGCGCGTGCGACGAGCTCGTCCAGCTGGCCTGCGGGGTCGACCTCCTGCTGGCGGAGGCGTCATTCCTCGACCGGCCCGATCTGCCGTCCGACCTGCACCTCACGGCGCGGCAGGCGGGGGAGCACGCCGCCCGGGCGGGCGCGGGCAGGCTCGTGCTCACCCACCTCGTCCCCTGGAACGACTCGGCGAACACCCTCGCCGAGGCCAAGTCCAGCCGCTACCGCGGCCCGATCGAGCTGGCCTACCAGGACGCGGTGTACGAGCTCTAGCCGTTCCGGTCGGCGGCGCTGGATAGGGTTGACCCCATGGCTCGCCCCGACGGTCGGTCAGCCGACCAGCTTCGTCCCATCCGTATCCAGCGCGGCTGGCTCTCCCACGCCGAGGGCTCCGTGCTGGTGGAGTTCGGCCGCACGCGGGTGCTGTGCGCCGCGTCCGTCCAGACCAACGTGCCGCGCTGGCGCCGCGACTCCGGACTCGGCTGGGTGACGGCGGAGTACGCCATGCTGCCGCGCGCGACCAACACCCGTAACGACCGCGAGTCGGTCAGGGGCAAGATCGGCGGTCGCACGCACGAGATCTCCCGTCTCATCGGCCGGTCGCTGCGGGCCTGCGTCGACTACAAGGCGCTCGGGGAGAACACCATCATCCTCGACTGCGACGTGCTGGAGGCCGACGGCGGCACTCGCACCGCCGCGATCACCGGCGCGTACGTCGCCCTGGCCGACGCGATCGGCTGGATGCGCGAGCGCAAGCTGCTGAGGTCCAGCCCGCTCGTCGGCTCCGTCGCGGCGGTCAGCGTGGGCGTCATCGACGGCGAGCCCCGGCTGGACCTCTGCTACGAAGAGGACGTCGCCGCCGAGACCGACATGAACGTCGTGTGCACCGGTGACGGCCGCTTCGTCGAGGTGCAGGGCACGGCCGAGGGGCAGCCGTTCGACCGCGCCGAGCTCGACGCCCTCGTGGACCTCGCGGTCGGCGGATGCGCCGAGCTCACCCGCATCCAGCAGGAGACGCTCGAGTCATGAAGGTCGTGCTCGCCACCCGCAACCAGGGGAAGGTCGCCGAGCTGCGCCGGATCCTCGACGGCATCGACGTGGTCGGCCTCGACGAGTTCCCGGACGCGCCGGAGGTCCCCGAGACCGAGCTGACGTTCGTGGGCAACGCCCTGCTCAAGGCCCGCGCCATCGCAGCGCACACCGGGCTGCCCGCCGTCGCCGACGACTCCGGCCTGTGCGTGGACGCCATGAACGGCATGCCCGGGGTGTTCTCCGCCCGCTGGGCCGGCCGGCACGGCGACGACCAGGCCAACCTCGACCTGCTGCTCGGCCAGCTGTCCGACGTCGCGCCCGAGCACCGGGGCGCGCGGTTCGTGTGCGCGGCCGCCATCGCCTGGCCGTCCGGCGAGGAGGACACCGTCGAGGGCCACATGGACGGCGTCGTGATCGACGCGCCGCGCGGCACGGCCGGCTTCGGCTACGACCCGATCTTCGTGCCCGAGGGCGACACCCGCACGACCGCGGAGCTGAGCCCGGAGGAGAAGGACGCCATCAGCCACCGCGGCAAGGCCTTCACCGCCCTCGCGGACCGGATCCGCGTGCGGGCGGAGCAGAGGGGCTGACGGTCGGGGCTCACCGTCCGGCGGGCGGCAGCACACGCTCGACCACCCTGGTGATCAGCGCGTCGATCTCCGCCGCGGGTGGTGAGCCGCTCGATGATCAGTCAGTTCGGTCTCCGGGCCCCTGGGTTTCAGGATCAGGGCGTACCGAACGCTCGGTGAACGCACGGCCGCGGCCTCGGCAAATCACCAGGTTGCCGGAAGAACTCCCGCCGTACGGCCGCCTTCTCCGAGCATTTGGATCGCAACCGGCCAACGCCCAGGTCGGTCGACGGCCGGCATCAGCCGGTCGCGGCGGCCAGAGCGGCGCGGAGGTCCCTCGCAGCCTGGCGGTCGCCGCAGACGCGCACGGCGTCGTCGCCGCGGCGGCCCCAGAGCCACAGGTAGACGGAGGCCGGGTCGCCGATCACCACGGCGTCCGCGTCGTCGGGGAGTTCGCGGGTCACCTCGGCACAGATGGGGTCCAGTGCGACCCGCCACAGGTGTGCTCCGGCCGCGACCCCGATGGTGCGGCCGGAACCGGGCGGGTGATTCCCGCTGCGGCGGCGCCGGTGGACGAGGTAGAGCGACAGGACCTCGTCGGCGCCGTCGGCGGCGAACGGCCCGTCGATCGGGCCGATCGGGCCGTACGCCGTCTCCACGTCGACGCGGTGGACGGTCGTCTCGTGCGCCATGCGCCGCCACCAGAAACCGGCCGTACGGTCGTCCGGCGACCACGTGTCGCAGGGCTCGTCCGGGAGGTGCCGGCTCAGCTCATCGTGCAGTTCCGCGGCGCCGGAGCGGAACCAGCCGATGACATCGCCGCCGGGCGGCTCCCGGTCCCAGTCCTCCGGTCGGCTCTGCGTGCGCACCCAGTCGATGATCGCGCGATGCACGCTGCCCAGGTGCCGGATGACCTCGCCGACGTTCATTCCGGGGCAGGTCGGGACGGGCACGCAGAGGTCGCGGCGCGTGGCGAACGCGGCGATGTGCGCGCTCTCGGCCCGCAGCCGGGTGAGGAAGTCGGAGGGTTCCATCAGGACAAGCCTGGCCGGTCGCGCCGATTCCGTCAAAGGCCGTGACAACCGATCGGCCTCAGCGAGCACGAGATCGCGGAGGCGCTCGGTATCTCCCGGGGGACCGTGAAGAGTCACACGTCGCGGGCGATGACGGCACTTCGGCGGCAACTGGCGGAGAAAGGAGCGGTCCGCTAACGGCAGGGGACGTGCAGCCGGACGGTGGTGCCCGCCGGGCCGGTGCGCAACTGGACCAGCGCGCACAGCATGCGGACCCCCCACAGCCCGAACCCCGACAGCGAGGCCGGATCGGGCGGCACGAACCCGGGCACCGGGTCCGGTAGCCAGTGACCCGCGTCGGTCACCTCGACGATCAGGTCGTCGTCCTCCCGCCACATCTGACAGTCGATCGGAGGGCGGCCGTGCCGGATCGCGTTCGTGGCCACCTCCGTCGTCGCCACGAGCAGATCGCTCACCCGGGGCCGGGACATGCCGTGATGGCGGGCGTGACCGCTGATGAAGGACCGGAACGCACTCAGGTCGTCATCGTCGATCGGCAGCCGGAGGGCGCCGGGTGGTGGAGCGGGTAGCGGATCACGGTCGACGCGCGCGTGGACGCTCGCCGGGTCCAGGTAGGCGTCGTTGCAGCGGCGGCAGGAGCCGTCGACGATCTCGGGATGGGTGCGCAGCGCGCCGTCGAGCAGGCCGGGATCGGTGGTGCGCCGGTCGTACAGGCACAGCACCGACGCGCTGATGTCGGCGAAGGCCTGGTTGATGATTGACTCGTACCTCATCCACTCGGAGATCTGGGCCGGCGTCCCGGTGTCCCAGCCGGGCTCGGCGACGACCCGGATCCGGGCGGTGGCGTTCTCGGCGATGAACGAGCTGTAGTTGGCGATGGTGCGCGTCGGCTGGACGTACCAGCAGACGGAGTCGGCGAACTCGACGGCGTCGGAGTCGGTGCCCAGGGCCTGCCGCAGGCAGGAGAGGTTGGGAGCCGTGCCGACCGCGAGCACGGCCTCGCCCGCGCTGAGCCCTTCCTGGAGGAAGGGGACGACCGTGTCCAGGATGTCCTTCTCGGTGTCGTACATCAGGAGCTGGTGGATCAGTCGCGTCATCGGGCCTCACCGTCGCCGATCTCCAGCCACGGCAGCAGCCGGCTGCTCACCAACTCGACGATGTCCCCGAGGTCGGTGGAGGGATTGTCGAGGATCACGCGTACGCCCAGGTGCATGGCCGCGCCGGCCGTCATGCTGAGCGCGCCCAGGTCGATGAACCGCAGGTCGGCGAGGTTGAGATGCACCTCACCGCCCCGGACGATGACCTTTCGCAGCGACTCGGCGAACACGGCGTGCCGTGCCCCGTCCAGCTCACCGCTCAGCCGAAGGCCGCGGGGATGGAACGTCGGGGTGATACTCAGCACTCCGTCGTCGAAATAGGGATCGGCGCCCACGAGCACCTCGTGTCTCTCCTTCAGCGCGGTGAGTTCCTCGGGTGTGCATGAGCGCGCGTCGACCTGGCAGATCGCGATCGCCATCGTGCTGGGTGAGATCGCCGCGTCCACGCGCGCCTCGCAGTCCAGAATCCCGTCGCGTCCCCTCTCCTGGTCTAACGCCCAGGTCATGTCGACGGTGACCCGGACGCCGCGGAACCGCTCCGTCTCGGTTCGGTCGAGGACCTCCCGCAGGGTCGCCGTCATCCGCGCCGGGTCGAACACCCCACGGGTCAGGAACGTCTCCGCCTGCGGCAGGATCGCGAGCTGACCGCTGCGCAGACAGGCCTCCGGGTCCAGCCGGTAGCGCGACCGCAGATCAGGCAGGTCCCGCAGGTCGGTGTCGGTGATACAGATCACCTTGTCGGACCCGGCCAGGCCATCGTGGAGAAAAGCGCCCAGGACATGGTCCTGCTCCTCCCGGTCGGCGTACGAGAACCACGCGTGGTCACCGGGGAGCAGCTCTCCGACGGATCTTCGGGCGAACCAGGGCTCCATGTGCCTACTCCCGCGCTACGTCGGCAGGTGGCCTCTACCATACGGCGAACGACACAGCGTGACGATGGTT
>JBJMIW010000296.1:0-24172 GCA_045806665.1 Actinoallomurus sp. | reverse complement strand
GCGCCGGCGCAGGCCGCCGAGACCGCGCCGTCGAACGGCACGCACTCGCGGCCGCCGTCCTCCCCGCTCGCGCGCAGGCTCGCGCGGGAGAACGACATCGACCTCACGACGCTCACCGGCTCCGGCCCCGGCGGCCGGATCGTCCGCGCCGACATCGAGGCCGCGCTCAAGAACGCCCCGGCGGCCGCTGTGCAGCAGGCCCCCTCCCCCGTGACGCCCGCGGTGGCCCAGGTCGCCGAGGACCCGGACGTCGAGCGGGTGCCGCTGAGCCGGATCCGGAAGGTCACCGCCCGCCGGCTCACCGAGAGCATGCAGACGACGCCGCACTTCTACCTGACGCGGATCGTCGACGTCGGCGCGCTGCTCGCCTTCCGCAAGACGCTGAACGAGGCGCTGTCCCCCGCGAAGGTCAGCGTCAACGACCTCATCGTCAAGGCGTGCGCCACGGCGCTACGGGCCGACCCGGTGCTGAACGTCTCGTTCACCGAGGACAGCCTCCTCGTGCACAAGCGGGTGAACGTCGGCGTGGCCGTCGCGCTGGAGGACGGCCTCGTGGTCCCGGTGATCCGGGACGCGGACCGCAAGAGCGTGTCGCAGATCGGCGCGGAGACCCGCGATCTGGCCGGTCGGGCCCGCGAGCAGCGCCTCACCCCGCAGGAGATGTCGGGCGGCACGTTCACGGTCAGCAACCTCGGGATGTTCGGGGTCGACTCCTTCACCGCGGTGATCAACCCGCCCGAGGCGGCGATCCTCGCGGTCGGCGGCACCCGCAAGGACGTCGTCGTCGGCGAGGACGGGGAGTTCGTCGCCCGTGAGCGGCTGACCCTGACGCTGTCGGTCGATCACCGGGCCTGCGACGGCGCGACCGGTGCCAAGTTCCTCGGCGAGCTGGCCGAGCTCCTGGAGAACCCGCTCCGCATCGTCGCCTGACCCACGCGAGGGCGCCCTTCCACGATCGGCCGTGGAAGGGCGCCCTCGGCATTCACCACGTGACGCCCGCGGGCTCCCTGATCGTGGTGTTGATGCGGTTGAAGAAGTTGGTGAGGGCGATCACCAGGATGAGCGCCGAGAGCTGCTGCTCGTCGAAGTGGTCGGCGACCTCGTCCCAGAGTGCATCCGGCACCGAGTCGGCCGATCGGTCGGCGAGCCGGGTGGCGGACTCGGAGAGCTGAAGCGCCGCCCGCTCTGCGTCGCTGAAGAACGGCGCCTCCCGCCAGGCCGCCACGGCGGCGATCCGCTCCTCCGACGTACCGCCCTTCCTGAGGTTGTGCACGTGGCCGTGCACGCACGCGCTGCAGCCGTTGATCTGGCTCGTGCGCAGCGCGACGATCTCCCCGAGTTCCTCGGAGAGGTCGGCCTGCCGGATGGCCCCGATCAGACTCCCGATGCCCTTCATCGCGTCGGGCAGGACGTACGCCGGGTTCTTCATCCGTGCTTCCATCAGCGGTTCCTTTCGAGGATCGCCGGCCCTCGTGCCGGCCTCACCGTTATGACGGAACCGCCGGAGAACATGTGACATCGGCCGCCGCGAGGACTCACGCGTCCCGGTGGTGGACGACCGCGACGGTGACGATCGCCGCGGCGATCGCCCATGAGGCGAGCGCGATCCAGTTCGCCGTCGTCGGGCGGTCCTCGAACCCGAAGCGCCCGTACGCGACATTGATCAGACACTCCCAGGCGCTCGCGGGCAGCGCGTGCTTGATGTCGGCTGTCCACCGGTACTTCGTGGCGCCCGCCGCCCCTGACCCCGTCTGCCTGAAAGGCCGGAACGCGGGTAGGTCTCGGATGCACAACGGGGAAGGCCGCCGCGCCGATGTGGGGCCGGGTTCGCCAGGCGGTCGCGCACGACAGGGGGGTGCGCCGTGCGGGTAATCGTCGACCTCACGCAATGTCAGGGGGTACGGGCAGTGCGCGTTCCTCGCGCCGGACGTGTTCGCCATGAACGGCGAGGAGGCGCTGGGGTACGACCCGGACGCGAACGACGCGCGGCGCGAGCAGATCCTGCGGGTGGCGGCGGCCTGCCCAATGCAGGCCATCCACGTCGACCGGATGGCGACCCAGCACCGGGGGATGAGAACGGGCCCGGTCGTCTCCCCACCGGTCGGTGACGGGTTCCGGAAGACCGGCCGGATCGTGATCGTCGGCGCCTCGCTGGCCGGGGCGCGGGCCGCAGGCGTGCTCCGCCGGGGCCCCTGGGAGGAGGACCGGGCCGAACGCGAGCGGCAGCGGCAGAGCGCACTGCTCGAGCTGGGACGGTACCTCGGTGAGCTCGCCGCCGAGCGCCGCAAGAACCCGGACGACGACCTGCTCTCCGGCCTGGTCACCTACGAGGGCCCGGACGGGGCCATGTCACCGGTCGAGGTGGTGGTCACCGCCACGCCGCTGCTTATCGCCGGGCATGAGACGACGGTCAACCTGATCACCAACGGGATGCTCACCCTGCTCCGCCATCCAGAGCTGATCCACCGGCTGCGCCACGAGCCCGATTTGATCATTTACACGGTCGAGGAGCTGCTGCGCTACGAGCCGCCGGTGCACTTCCTGTCCTCCCGGGTCGCCCTGGACGACATCGAGATCGCCGGGACCACGATCCCCAAGGGCGCGCCGATCGCCCTGGCGCTGGCCGCGGGAAGCCGCGACCCCGAGCACGTGCCCGAGCCCGATCGCTTCATTCCGGACCGCCGATACAACGAGCACCTCGGTTTCGGCGGCGGTGTCCACTACTGCTTCGGTGCTCCCCTGGCCCGGCTGGAGGCACAGATCGCACTCACCGAGCTGGCGAGACGGCTGCGGAACCCCCGCCTCGTCACCGACCCGCCGCCGTACCGGACCAGCCCGACGCTGCGGGGGCCCCGCCACCTCCTCATCGACATCGAAGGCGTCGCCGACTGATCCGTTCGGGTCGCGGGAGGTTCCGGACGGCCGACGGCGTGCTTCCCGCCGGATCGGTCTCCACACCGAAAGATGCCCCGGTGCGCGGAGCATCGGGGCATCACGGTGATGCCGGTGTCCCGGTGAGCCCGCCGGACCGGGCTCACCGGGACGGGATCAGGCGAACGCCCAGGCGAAGACGTGCAGCGAGCCTCCGCTGGACGGGGTGTTCAGCGTGACGCTCTTGACCTGCTTGCTCGCGTCCAGCGCGATCGGCGTGGCCGCGAACACATAGACGTTGATCTTCTGGTTGCCGCCGTCGGAGGTGTTCCGGTAGGGCGTCTTGGCGACGATCTCGTTGCCGAACTGCGGCGGGTAGGCGTCGGCGCCGAGCGCCCAGTCACTGAACTCCAGCTTGGGCGTCGCCGTCGACCCGTCGGTGTAGGTGATCGTCACCGTCGACGATGCGTTGCCGTTGCCGGCCGATCCGAGGAAGGCCAGCTGGGACGCGCCCTTCGGGGCGGTCGGCAGGTCGACGACCTGGCCGCTCGCCTGGACGTTGTCGAGCTGGCCGGGCGTGCGGTTCGGCCAGGTGAACGTGAAGCCCTTCCAGGTCACCGGCTGGCCCGGCTTGAGCCCGGCCGCGGCCAGCGCCTGCGCGGAGTAGCTCCAGCCGCCGCCGTCGAAGTTGGCGGTCCCGGGCTTGCCGTCGTCGGAGATCCCGGCGTTGTTCTGGTACCACTCGATCGTGCCGCGCTTGGCGACGTTGAGCGAGATGCCCGTGGTGCCGACCGACTGCCCGGACGCTGTCAGCTCGAACGGCACCGAGTAGTAGTCCAGCTTCTGGTCGGCGGCCACCGACACCGTGACCTTCTGGTCCGCGTGCCCGGCGTCGGCGATCTTCAGCGTGCCGGAGGACGGCGTGACGGTGATGCCCGCCGGCGGCTTCGCGGTCCAGGTGACGGTGTCACCCGCGCCGACGGCCTGCACGCGCAGGGTCGCCTCTGTCGAGCCGCCCGGCTCGACCGCCACCGTACCCGGCTGGAGGGCCGACAGGAACGGCCGGGCGCCGGTGCCGAAGGACGGCGGGGCGTCCTTCGGGTCGCTGCCGAACGTGGTGTTCGGCTGCGCGCCGAGCGTGTAGTCCAGCTTGCCGCCGGAGGCGACGAACGACTCGGGCAGCCACGCGCGGCTGCTGTTCTCGCCGCCGACCTTCAGCGACTGGACATACTTGTTCGTGTCGGAGGCTCCCGGCGCGTTGATCGTGATCTTCTGGCCGCTGGACCGCTGGACCGTGATCTGCGGGAACTCCGGGCTGTTCAGCACCATCTCGGCGCGGCCCGGGATCGCCGGGAACATGCCGAGTCCGGCGAACACCCGCCAGGCCGACATCGTGCCGAGGTCGTCGTTGCCGACCATGCCGTTCGGGGTGGGCTTGAACAGCTCCGTACGGGCCCGGGCGACGACGTCCTGGGTCTTGTACGGCTGCCCGGCCCAGGCGTACAGCCACGGCGACTGCAGGGACGGCTCGTTGCCGAGGTAGGCGTATGCCTCGTGCGAGCCGGCGTTGAGCTTGGTGAAGAACGTGTCGAGCCGCTTGATCGCCTCGTCCTTGCCGCCCATGGCGTTGAACAGCCCGGCGACGTCGTCGTAGACCATCCAGTGGTACTGAGCGCCGTTGCCCTCGACGTACCAATTGGAGTCGGCGGGGTCGAACGGCGTGAGGAACGACCCGTCGCCGAAGCGCGGCTCGATCCAGTTGTTCAGCGGGTTGTAGATGGTCTCCCAGCCGTGCGCCCGCTTCATGAAGTCCTGGTAGGTGCTGTTCTCCCCCAGGCGCTGGGCGAGCTGGGCGATGCCGAAGTCGGCCATGCCGTACTCCAGCGTGGTCGCCGGGTCGCCCGGCACGTAACCGAGCTTGAGATAGTCGGCGTTGCCGGGCCGTTCGGTGTACCCGGTGGCCTTGTCCTCCCCGACCCGGTTCGCGCCGTTCACCATGGCGGCGAGCGCGCCGTTCGCGTCGAAGTCTCGGGCGCCGAAGGCGTACATGGTCGCGATGATCGAGTGGTACGGGTCGCCGTTCATGACGCCGGTGATGGTGTTCTGGTGCGACCAGCGGTCCCACACGTCGCCGACCGAGTGCGCGTCGTTGTACATCGACTGGGCGATGTCCCCGCCGACGTCCGGGGCGAGCAGCGCGATCAGCTGCGCCTCGCTGCGGTAGATGTCCCACCCGGAGAAGGTCGCGTACTGGTGGTGACCCTGCTTGACCTTGTGGGTGCGGTAGTCGAACCCGGTGTAGGTCCCGTCCACGTCGTCGAAGACGTACGGCTGCAGCAGCGCGTGGTACAGCGCGGTGTAGAACGTGCGCAGCCGGTCGGCCGCGCCACCGCTGACCTTGATCTGGCCGAGGCGCTTGTTCCACGCGGCCCGCGCGGCCGACCGTACGGAGTCGAAGCCCCGGCCGCCGATCTCCTTCTTCAGGTTCTGCTTCGCGCCGTCGATGCCGACATAGGAGACGGCGGCGCGCATCTGCACCGGCTTGGCCTTGCTCGTGTCGAACTGCAGGTAGACGCCCGAGCCCGGACCCTTGACGGTGACGTCGCGGGTGAGGGCCTGCGGGGAGCGCTGCGGGATCGGCCGGCCCTTGGGGCCGTTGTTGATCCGCCCGAAGGTCTTCTGCGTCTGCTGCGGCACCTTCGCCGGAGAGCTGCCGCGCACGGCGTTCTCGCCGGGCTCGACCGAGTCGTCCTTCCACGTGCCGTAGGTCTGGAACGGCCGGTCGAAGGTGGCGGTGAAGTAGACGTAGTACTTGGTGTCCGCGCCGCAGAACCCGCCGGTCTTGGCCCAACCCGACACGGTGTTGCCCTTGACGGTGGCCTCGGCGTCGTCCACGCCGTTGATCGACCCCGTCACGTTGAGCAGCAGCGTGCCCACCTTGTCGGTGGGGAAGGTGAACCGCGCGATGCCGGCCCGCTGCGTCGCGGTCAGCTCGGTCTTGACGCCTGTGTCGAGCGTCACGGCGTACGAGCCGGGCGACGCGTTCTCATTCTGGTGCTGGAACGTCTGGATGTAGTCGGTGCCGTGCGTCGCGGGCGAGTTCTTGATCGGCCCGGAGAACGGGATAACGGGGAAGTCCTGCGCGCCCGTACAGCCCGGCCCGGAGATGTGGGTCATGCTGAAGCCGCGCAGGCGGTTGTCCTCGTACTTGTACCCGCCGCCGGAGCTACGGACGGTGTCGGGGCTCCACTGCATCATCCCGAACGGCGTGACGGCGCCGGGGAAGTCCATTCCCGCCCCGCCGCCGTGCCCGAAGTCGGGCCCGCCGTCCTGGGTTCCGACGAACGGATTGACGTAGGAGGCGAGATCGGGGGCGGCCGCATGGGCCGGTACGGCCGGGAGGGCCAAGGAGGTCAGGGCGAGGCCGAGCAGGCCTGCCAGTCGGGCGCGCGAGCGTCTGAACACAGCTGCTCCTCGGGGGGAGGTCACAGGGTGCGCTGGCGGAGGACCATCGCAGGTGTCATGACAACGTTGTCACGGCTACCGGCATTGTTGATCTGCGTCACTCGGTAGTCAATGGGCAATACCGGCCACAGCGGTATCGCCGGAGCATCCGGCGCGATGTCCCTTCGTCAGTTCGGCCCCTGCGGGCCCGGCGACCCCCACGGCCCCGGCGCGCCCTGCGGGCCCTCCGGTCCGTACGAGCCCGGCGTGCCCTGCGGCCCGTAGGGCCCAGGCGGGTCCTGGGGACCGTACGGGCCCGGCGCGCCGTGCGGCCCGTACGATCCGGGAGTGTCCTGCGGCCGGTACGGGGCCGGCGTCTCCCGCGAACCGTACGGGGCCGCCGTGTTCCAGGGTCCCGGCGGTGCGGAGCCCCCGGGCGCGCCCGGGCCGCCCTGTGGGCCGTGCGGCCCCGGCGGATCGTACGGACCCGGTGCCGAGAACGGACCGGGCGGCGGCGGGCCGTAGGACGGACCCGGGTGGAGGAAGCCCGACTGGCCGTGTCCGGCCCACGGCGGGACGAGGGGCCGCGGCTGCCGGCCCTGGAACGCCAGGCGGGCCAGGTGCATGAGGTTGAGCAGGTCCTGGCGGCGGCGGTAGAACCACGTGGGCTCGGCGACGCGCCGCTCGGCGCGCTGGTGCAGCAGCGCCAGTTCCGTCGCGGCGAGTTGGTAGTCGGCCATCGCCCGTCCCGCCCCGCTGCCTCCGGCCATGCGGGCCCACTGACGGGCGCGGCGACGCAGTTTGAGGTTCCCGAGCATGTGGACGTCCTGTGGTGTGACCAGCCCGGTGCCGGCGTACATCGGCAGGTGCCGCTGGATCAGCCGGACGGTCTGGCGGCGCTCCCAGCGGACGATGACGATCAGCCCGATGAGGATGCAGAAGTCGATGCCGTACGCGATCATCAGGCCCTTCAGCCCGAACGCGGTGGAGAAGTTCCACGCCCCGTGCAGCAGCATCGCCGTGCAGAGCCCGACGACGGGCGCGACCACCTGGACGGCGCCCCGGTGCAGCGCGGCGTACGCGACGCCCAGCCCGGTCATCGAGGTGAACAGCGGGTGCCCGAACGGCGAGATCACCCCGCGCATGATGAACACGGCCTCGAGGTTGTGCTGGTGGAACGCCCGGATGTAGTAGCCGACGTTCTCCATCATCGCGAAGCCGAGGGCGACCATGGCGGCGTAGATGATGCCGTCTGTCAGGCCGTCCAGCTCGTTGCGGCGGAACCACAGGAAGCCGAAGAGCACCGCGCCCTTCAGAGACTCCTCGACCAGGGGCGCGCCGACGGAGGCGGTGACGAGCTCCCCCCGCTGGCCGAAGACCGGCTTGGTGAGCAGTTCGTACCCGGCGGTGTTGAGGATGAGCGCGCCGAGGACGGCGACCCCGGCGCCCCACATGAAGGCGAACAGCAGGGCGCGCCACGGCTCGGGTTCTAGCCGGTCGAGGGTCAGGACCAGCGCGATCAGCAGCGGAACGGGCAGGATCGCCAGGACGAACCCGACGATGAACGGCGCTCCGTTCATCGCGTCGAGGCCCAGGACGACGATCGCACACGCCGAGGAGACGACCAGTCCGATGATCAGGCCGACCGGTGCCCGGCCGGGCATGCGGCCTTCGAGGATCGCCTTGGGATCGACCCGCGCCATGCCGGGAGGTTAACCGTCAGTGGAGCAGCGGGTCGATCGCGACCGCGAGGAAGAGCAGTGCCAGGTAGGCGTTGGACAGGTGGAAGTAGCGCATCGGCTTGAGCACCGCGCCGGTGATGCCCGCGCGGACCCGGCCGAGGAGGCGGTAGGCCTCGACGAGGCAGACGGCGCCGAGGACGGCCGCGGCGATCGGGTAGAAGATCGTCATGTGCGCGACCGGCCAGAGCGCGAGCGAGCACGCCACCGTCACCCAGGTGTAGACGATCACCTCGATGGCGACGCGGCGCTCGGTGGCGACGACGGGCAGCATGGGCACCTCGGCGGCCGCGTAGTCGTCGCGGTAGCGCATGGCGAGGGTCCAGGTGTGCGGCGGCGTCCAGAAGAAGACCACGAGGAACAGCACGACCGGGGTCCAGGACATGCTGTTCGTCAGCGCGGACCAGCCGATCAGGACCGGCATGCAGCCGGCGATCCCGCCCCAGACGACGTTCTGCTTCGTGCGCCGCTTCAGCAGCATCGAGTAGACGAAGACGTAGAACAGGATCGCGAACACCGACAGGCCGGCCGAGAGCGGGTTGACGGCCAGCGCGAGGAAGACGGTGGAGGCGACGGCGAGGGAGATCCCGAAGACCAGCGTCTCCCTCGGCGTGACCTGCACCATCGGCAGGGGCCTGCGGCGGGTCCGGCGCATCTTCGCGTCGATGTCGCGGTCGATGTAGCAGTTCAGCGCGTTGGCGCTACCCGCCGAGAGCATCCCGCCGACGAGGGTCGCGAGGACGGGCCACAGCGGCGGCAGGCCGCCGGCCGCGAGGAACATCACCGGAATCGTCGTGATCAGCAGGAGCTCGATGATGCGCGGCTTGGTCAGCGCCACGTAGGCGCGCACGAGCGCGCCGAACGGTCGACGGCCGGGCGTGGGCGGCGCGGGAGTCCTCGCCGGACGGTTGATGACCACCGTCACCGGATGTTCACCTGCGCGTTCACGACGTTAAGGGACACTGTGTCTGATCCTCGGATTTCCTGCCGCCATTCGGCTTCGATCGGGCATCGGCCACGTGGGCTTCACCGCGCAATCACTCTAGTGCCGGTCCCCGGGTACCCCGTCACCGGGGTGGACGCGGCATAACGGGTTAAGCCCGGCATCTCAGGGAAATGCCGTACAGGGGTCGCGGCGTTGACCTAGAGGGGCGCCTGTCGAAGCGGTGGCGGCGCGGGCGATAGGCTCGCATTCGGGCCCCGGCAGTGGCCCGGTCACGGGTTCTTTTCGGCTGGGGACGGGTCGCGGGGACATGTCACGTAGTCGAGAGGAGCCTGGAGCGTCTCGTGAGTACGCATTCAGATAAGTCATTCGAATGGACCGAGCTGGACCAGCGGGCGGTGGACACCATCCGTGCGCTGGCCATGGACGCCGTCGAGGAGGCGGGCTCGGGCCACCCCGGGACCGCGATGAGCCTCGCTCCGGCCGCATACCTGCTGTTCCAGCGGTTCCTCCGCCACGACCCTACGGACCCGAAGTGGCCGGGCCGGGACCGGTTCGTCCTCTCGCCGGGCCACTCGAGCCTGACGCTCTACATTCAGCTGTTCCTGTCGGGCTACGGGCTGTCGCTCGATGACCTGAAGGCGCTGCGCAAGTGGGGCAGCCAGACTCCGGGACACCCGGAGTACGGCCACACGCCGGGCGTCGAGACGACGACCGGGCCGCTCGGACAGGGCGTGGGCAACGCCGTCGGCATGGCGATGGCGGCGCGCCGGGAGCGGGGGCTGTTCGACCCCGACACGGCGCCCGGCAAGAGCCCGTTCGACCACAACATCTGGGTGATCGCCTCCGACGGCGACATGGAGGAGGGCATCAGCCACGAGGCGGCCGCCCTCGCCGCGCACCAGCGCCTCGGCAACCTCATCCTGCTGTACGACGACAACCACATCTCGATCGAGGACGACACCGCGATCGCGCTGTCGGAGGACGTGGACGCGCGCTACCGGGCGTACGGCTGGCACGTGCAGCGGGTCGACTGGACGACCGACGGCGATTACCACGAGAACGTCGAGGCTCTGGCCCGGGCCTTCGAGGCCGCGAAGGCAGAGAAGGACCGCCCGTCGTACATCGCGCTGCGCACGATCATCGGCTGGCCGGCGCCGAACAAGAAGAACACCGGCAAGGCCCACGGCGCGGCGCTCGGGGCCGACGAGGTCGCGGCGACCAAGCGGATCCTCGGGCTGGACCCGGACGTGTCGTTCGACGTTCCGAAGCGGGTGCTGGAGCACGCCCGGAAGGTGATCGAGCGGGGCCGTGCGCTGCACGCCGAGTGGGACCGGAAGTTCGAGGCCTGGCGCTCCGCGAATCCCGAGCGGCCCGCCGAGTTCGACCGGATCTCCGCCCGCCGGCTCCCGGACAGTTGGACGGCCAAGCTGCCGGAGTTCGAGGCCGGCCAGCAGATCGCCACCCGCGCGGCCTCCGGGGAGATCCTGACCGCGATCGGCCCGGTGCTGCCCGAGCTGTGGGGCGGCTCCGCCGACCTGGCCGAGAGCAACAACACCACGATGAAGGGTGAGCCGTCCTTCATCCCCGAGGAGTTCCAGACCAAGGACTGGCCCGGCAACCGCTACGGCCGCACGCTGCACTTCGGTATCCGCGAGCACGGCATGGGCGCGATCCTTAACGGCATCGCGCTGCACGGCGGCACCCGTCCGTACGGCGGCACGTTCCTGGTCTTCAGCGACTACATGCGCCCCGCCGTACGCCTCGCCGCGCTGATGAAGCTCCCGGTGACGTACATCTGGACCCACGACTCGATCGGCCTCGGCGAGGACGGTCCGACGCACCAGCCGGTCGAGCAGCTATGGGCGCTGCGGGCCATCCCCGGACTCGACGTCGTGCGCCCTGCGGACGCGAACGAGACCGTTGTCGCCTGGCGCACGATCCTGGAGCACACGGACCGGCCCGCCGGTCTGTGCCTGACCCGGCAGAAGCTGCCGGTGTTCGATCGCAGCAAGGTGGCGAGCGCCGAGGGTGTCGCCAAGGGCGGCTACGTCCTCGCGGAGGCGTCCGACTGCCAGCCCCAGGTCATCCTGATCGCGACCGGTAGCGAGGTCACGCTCGCCGTGGAGGCGCGAGAAAGGCTGGAGGCCGCCGGCACGCCGACCAGGGTGGTCTCGATGCCCTGTGTGGAGTGGTTCATGAGCCAGGACGAGGCCTACCGTAACCACGTCCTGCCGCCCGCCGTGCGGGCCCGGGTCTCGGTCGAGGCCGGGATCGCGCTGGGCTGGCGGGCGCTCGTCGGCGACTGCGGTGAGTCGGTCAGCCTGGAGCACTTCGGCGCCTCGTCCGACTACAAGACGCTGTTCCAGCAGTTCGGCTTCACCGCCGACCACGTCGTCGCCGCGGCCGGGGCCAGCCTGATCAAGGCGGGCATCGGCGGACGCGGTGAGACGACGGGGAACTGAGGAGAGACATGAGTGAGATCCTGAAGAAGCTCTCTGACGAGGGCGTGTCCATCTGGCTGGACGACATCAGCCGTGAGCGCCTGCGGACGGGGAACCTCGAGTCCCTGATCCGGGACAAGTACGTCGTAGGCGTGACGTCGAACCCGACGATCTTCTCGAAGGCGCTGAGCCAGGGCTCGGCGTACGACGAGCAGGTGCGTGACCTGGCCGTCCGCGGTGTCGACGTCGAGACGGCCTCCCGGGCCATCACGACGTACGACATCCGGTGGGCCGCCGACGTCCTGCGTCCGGCCTACGACCGCACCGATGGCCTCGACGGCCGGGTGTCTATCGAGGTGGACCCGCGGCTGGCGCACGAGACGGAGAAGACCGTCGCCGAGGCCAAGGCACTGTGGTGGCTGGTCGACCGGCCGAACGTCTACATCAAGATCCCGGCGACCCTCGCGGGAATCCCGGCGATCACCGAGACGCTGGCGCGGGGCATCAGCGTGAACATCACCCTGATCTTCTCGCTGGAGCGCTACGGCCAGGTCATCGACGCCTTCTTCGAGGGCCTGGAGAAGGCGCGGGCCAACGGCCACGACCTGTCGAAGATCGCGTCGGTCGCGTCGTTCTTCGTGAGCCGCGTCGACACCGAGATCGACAAGCGCCTCGACAAGCTCGGCCGCTCCGACCTGGCCGGCAAGGCGGGCATCGCCAACGCCCGGCTCGCGTACGCGCTGTACGAGGAGAAGTTCGGCACCGACCGCTGGAAGGCGCTCTAGGACGCGGGCGCCCGCGTCCGGCGTCCCCTGTGGGCGTCGACCGGGGTCAAGAACCCGAACTACTCCGACACGATGTACGTCGACGAGCTCGTCGCTCCCAATGTGGTCAACACGATGCCGGAGCCGACGCTCGACGCCGTGGCCGACCACGGGAACGTCCGAGGCGACACGGTCCGCCCCTTCTACGAGGACGCCCGTGCCACCATGGCCGCCCTCAAGGAGGCCGGGGTCGACTACGACGACGTCGTCCGCGTCCTGGAGGAGGAGGGCGTCGAGAAGTTCGCGGCGTCCTGGACCGAGCTGCTCGACACGATCAAGCGCGAGCTGCAGGACAAGGCCTGATCGACGCCGGGTGCCCGGCCGGTGACCGCCACACGGCGCATCCGGTCGGGCACTTCGCGCGATCATCCCTGTACTGTGAGTGACGCGCGTCGGACCGGGTATCCCGAGGCCGGACGCGATGAGCGAACCGCGCCACGTATCGGGCCAGGAGACGCCGTGACCTTGCGAGTGACCGCCGGACGCGTGTCCGTGACCGTCCAGGGCGACGCCGTCGAGCACACCGACAAGGTCCTGGAGCGCCTGACGTACGACGGCGTGCCGGCGGCGCTCATGGCCAAGAACGCCAGTCTGTGGGGGCCCGACGCGGCGGCGGCCGGACGGCTCGGCTGGGTCGACGCGCCGGAGACGTCCCGCCGTCTGCTTCCCGAGCTGGCCGCGGTGGCCGACCGCTTCGCGGGCCTGGACCGGGTGGTGCTCGCCGGGATGGGCGGTTCGGTACGCGCGGCGGAGGTGATCGCCGAGGCGCACGGCGCCGACTTGACGGTGCTGGACACCGTCGATCCTCATGAGGTGCGCCGTGTGCTCGAGGACCGGCTGGACCGCACGGTCCTGGTCGTGTCGGTCAAGAGCGGCCGTGCGGTGGAGACCGACGGCCTGCGCCGGATCTTCGAGCGCGCGTTCCGTGCGAGCGGTGCGGACCCGGCGGAGCGGATCGTGGTCGTCACCGACCCCGGCTCGCCGCTGGAGAGCATGGCCGAGGAGACCGGCTACCAGGTGATCCTGTCGGATCCCGAGGTGACCGACCGGTTCGGAGCCCTGTCGGCGCCCGGGCTCGTCCCCGCCGCGCTGTGCGGCGTGGACGTTGAATGGCTGCTCGACGAGGCCGCCGCGATCCTGCCCGCGCTGCGCCTGCCGTACGACAACCCGGGCCTGACGCTCGGCGCGGCGCTGGGCGCGGCCGTCTCCCATGGCCGAAACAAGCTGATCATCGCCGATGGCGGATCGGGCGTTTCCGGCCTCGTCGGCTGGGTCGAGCAGCTGGTCGCCACGGCGATGGGCAAGGACGGCAAGGGTCTCGTGCCGGTCGTCGTCGAGGATCCGGCCGCGCCGGGGTTCGCCGAGGAGGGCGACCGGTGGTCCCTGGCGCTGGGCGGCCGGGCCGGCGACGCCGGGCTCACGGTGGCCGGTCCGCTCGCCGCGCAACTCCCGCTGTGGGAGTACGCCATGGCCGTGGCGGCCCGGGTCATCGGCGTCGATCCGTTCGACGAGCCGGCGCTGCGCGAGTCCCAGGGCGCGGTCGCGGGCCTGCTGCGCGGCTCGGAGGACGGCGACGCGCCCATGCTCATCGTCGGCGAACCCGCGCTGGTGGACGGCCAGGTCGAGGTGCACGGGCCCGCCGAGCTGTTCCGGGGGGCCAAGGATCTGCGCGGCGCCCTCGACGCGGTGATCCGCGCGGTCCCCGGCGGGGGGCATCTTGCCGTGGTCGCCCACCTCGACCGCGTCGGAGAGGCCGCCGCCGCGCGCCTGCGGCCGCTGCTCGCCCGGCGGTCGCCCGCCCCGGTCACGTTCGGGTGGGGCTCGCGGACCCTGCACTCGACCGGGCAGGTCCACAAGGACGGTCCCGCGGGCGGCGTGGTCCTCCAGATCACCGGTGCGGTCGATGAGGACGTCGAGGTGCCCGGCCGGCCGTACGGGCTGGCGGCGCTGCAGTTGGCCCAGGCGTTCGGCGACCTGAGGGCGCTGCGCTCACGGGGTCGTACGGCCGTGCGACTGCACCTGCGGGACCGCGCGGGGGGTCTCGCCCAGTTGGAGAGCGCCCTCGGCGACTGACGGGGAGGCGGGCATGAAATCCTGGGACCTGACCGGGTTTCGCGCTTTCACGGCATGTTCGGTCCCGGCGGGCGGCGTCTCCTGGAACGATCGGAGCATCACGCCCTTCGATTGACCGGGTGTGCCGCGGAGAATGAGCATTGAAGGGCTGAACACGGGAACCGTGTAGATCCTCCGTTCTGGGGAAGATCGCGCACGACACGGCGGTTACCGAAGGTGGCCATCGGCTCGTCAGCGGGCGGATGGCCGGCATGGAGAACGAGACAACGACCGCCGAGCGGGCCACCCGCCCGGCCGGAGCGCCATGAGGCGCGCCACTAGGAAGGACAGGGAAGTTGAGCATGAGATGGCCCGCCGGGATGATCGGGGTGCCGCCGCGTACTCCCTGTGAGGAACACGAAGCCGGCGGGAACGGAGACACGCGATGAACACGGGTCAAGAGGCGCTGAACCCGCTCCGCGATCCCCGGGACAAGCGGCTGCCGCGGGTGGCCGGGCCCTGTGTGCTCGTGCTGTTCGGCGTCACCGGTGATCTGTCCCGGAAGAAGCTGCTGCCCGCGATCTACGACCTGGCCAACCGTGGCCTGCTGCCGCCGGGCTTCGCGCTGGTCGGGTTCGCTCGCCGGGACTGGGAACACAGCGACTTCCGGCAGCTCGCGCATGACGCGGTGAAGGAACACGCCCGGACGCCGTTCCGCGAGGACGTCTGGAACCAGCTCGCCGAGGGCATCCACTTCGTGCCGGGCACGTTCGACGACCCCGGCGCCTTCGAGGCGCTCGCCATGGCGGTCAAGGAGCTCGACGAGCAGCGCGGCACGGGCGGCAACTACGCCTTCTACCTGTCGATCCCGCCGAAGTTCTTCCAGGAGGTCGTCAAGCAGCTGCAGGCCAGCGGCCTGTCGCAGCCGTCGGAGGGCTCCTGGCGCCGGGTCGTCATCGAGAAGCCGTTCGGTCATGACCTGGCCAGTGCCGGGGAGCTGAACAGCATCCTGCACGAGGTCTTCCCCGAGGAGTCGATCTTCCGCATCGACCACTATCTCGGCAAGGAGACGGTGCAGAACATCCTGGCGCTGCGCTTCGCCAACAACCTGTTCGAGCCGATCTGGAACCGCTCCTACGTGGACCACATCCAGATCACGATGGCCGAGGACATCGGCATCGGCGGTCGCGCCGGTTACTTCGACGGGGTCGGCGCCGCGCGGGACGTCATGCAGAACCACCTGCTGCAGCTCCTGGCGCTGACCGCGATGGAAGAGCCGGTGTCGTTCGCCGCCGAGTCCGTACGCTCGGAGAAGGCCAAGGTCCTGTCCGCCGTGCGGCTGCCGAAGGACCTGGGCCCCTACACCGTGCGGGGGCAGTACACCTCGGGCTGGCAGGGCGGCGTCAAGGTGCCCGGCTACCACGAGGAGGAGGGCATCCCGCCGAACTCCCGTACCGACACCTACGCGGCCGTACGCCTGGACGTCGACACCCGCCGCTGGGCGGGCGTGCCGTTCTACCTGCGGACCGGCAAGCGGCTGGCCCGGCGGGCGACGGAGGTCGCGCTCGTCTTCCAGCGCGCCCCGCACCTGCCGTTCGCCGAGACGGACACCGAGGAGCTCGGGCAGAACGCCCTGGTCATCCGCGTACAGCCGGACGAGGGCGTCACGATGCGCTTCGGTTCCAAGGTGCCCGGGACCTCCATGGAGGTCCGGGACGTCAACATGGACTTCGACTACGGCGAGTCGTTCACCGAGTCCTCCCCCGAGGCGTACGAGCGCCTGCTGCTCGACGTGCTGATCGGCGACCCGCCGCTGTTCCCCCGCCAGGAGGAGGTCGAGCTGTCCTGGCGAATCCTCGACCCGATCGAGGAGTTCTGGGACAGGCACGGCAAGCCGGACCTGTACCCGGCCGGCACCTGGGGGCCGAAGGCCGCGGACGAGATGATGGCCCGCGACGGTCGGGTCTGGAGGCGACTCTGAGATGAACATCGATCTCACCAACACCACCACCCGGAAGATCCAGGAAGCGCTGAGCGCGACGCGGCACCGGATGGGCGGACCCGCCACCGGGAAGGTGCTGACGCTGGTGGTCTTCACCGACGAGGGCGCCCAGTACGACGCCGTGCGGGCCTCGACCGAGGCCGCGCGCGAGCACCCGTGCCGGATCATCGTCATCATCGCCCGCAGTCCGCACGGCGAGTCCCGGCTGGACGCGGAGGTCCGCGTCGGTGAGACCGGTCCCGGCGAGACCGTGCTCCTGCGGCTGTACGGCCAGCTCATCGAGCACGCCGGCTCGGTCGTGCTGCCGCTGCTGGTCCCGGACACGCCCGTCGTGACCTGGTGGCCCGGTGCCGCCCCGCGCAAGCCCGCCGACGAGCCGCTCGGCGAACTGGCCCAGCGCCGTGTCACCGACGCCAAGGGCGGCACCGACCCCCTCGGCATCCTGACCCGGCTGGCCGAAGCGTACGAGCCGGGCGACACCGACTTCGCCTGGACCCGCATCACCGGGTGGCGCACGCTGCTGGCCGCGACCCTCGACCTGCCGCATGACGACATCACCGGTGCGGCCGTCGAGGCCGAGCCGCAGAACCCGAGCGCCGCGCTGCTCGCCGCGTGGCTGTCGGTGCGTCTCGCCGTCCCCTGCAAGCTCACCGAGTCGCACGGGCCGGGCATCACCGGCGTCCGCCTCACCACGGCGGCCGGCGACATCGCCATCACCCGCCCCGACGGCCGCGTGGCGACGCTGTCCCGCCCCGAGCAGCCGGACCGCCAGGTCGCACTGCACCGATGGCCGACGTCCGAGTTGCTGGCCGAGGAGCTGCGCCGCCTCGACCCGGACGACGTCTACGGCGACGCCATCCGGCGGTACGCCACGGGACTGGACGGGCCCGCCGAGACCACCGAGGCCGAGGCCGAGGCCGCCGCTCCGGCTCCGGCAAAGGCGCCGCGCGGCGGGGCGAAGGGCAAGAAGTCGTGACCGCTCCGTCCGTCCTCGTCCACCGCGACCAGTCCCTGCTGGCCAAGGCCGCCGCCGCCCGCCTGATCACCCGTGTGGTCGACGCCCAGGCCGCCGCCGGCGGGGCACATCTGGTCCTGACCGGCGGCGGGGTCGGCACCGCCGTGCTCGAGGAGATCGCGGCCAACCCGGCGCGGGACGCCGTCGACTGGGGGCATCTCGACATCTGGTGGGGGGACGAGCGCTACCTGCCGGCGGGCGACGAGGAGCGCAACGAGACGGGCGCCCGCAAGGCCCTGCTCGACCACGTCGACGTCGACCCGAAGCGCGTGCACCCCATGCCGTCCTCCGACTCCGGCCTCAGCCCGGAGGACGCGGCCGAGCAGTACGCCGCCGAGCTTCGGGCCGCGACCCGGCCGGAGGACCACGGGGCCGTCCCGTCGTTCGACGTGCTGTTGCTCGGCCTGGGTCCGGACGCCCACGTGGCCTCGCTCTTCCCCGAGATGCCCGCGCTGCACGAGGAGCGCCCGGTCGTCGCCGTACGCGGTGCCCCGAAGCCGCCGCCCACCCGCATCACCCTCACCCTGCCCGCGATCCGCACGGCGCGCGAGGTCTGGATCACCGCGGCGGGCGAGTCCAAGGCCGGGGCCGTACGCCTCGCGCTGTCCGACGCCGGTCCGGTGCAGGTCCCCGGCGCGGGCGCTCGCGGCCGGCAGCGCACGCTGTTCCTCCTCGACCGGGCGGCCGCGAGCAAGCTGCCGCCCGAGATGGGCCGCATCGCCTCGCCCTGAGGCTCGTGGGGCCTCGGGGTCATCTCCGGGCCCTGGCCCTGAGCTCCGGAGGCCTTGGCCGGCCTCCGGGGTTCTCGGCCGGTCTCAGCCGGATGAGGGCCCCGTCTCGGCCGTCCGCCGCAGTAGCGTCAGCATGCGCCAGGCCTCGGGAGAGTCCAGCGGGATCCCCGGATCGAAGTCGCCGTACTGTGCCTCTACCGTCAGCCCTCCGGCGAGGCGGACGGCCGCCTCCAGCTCGGTGGCCGTCCAGAACCGGTAGGGCACCACGCCCTGGATCACGTCGCCGCCGTCGATCGCGATCGTCACGTGGTCGTGGACGATCTGGGTGATCGGGTCGATCTCGTCGGACGGCTTCCCCCACCGTACGCGGGCGCTCACGCCGTCCTTCTCCACCGTCCACGCCGCCGAAACGCGGGGGGTCTCGCTCAGCCGGTCGGCCGGATGGCTCATCTCGATGACGGCGAGTCCGTCGTCCGCGAGGTGCTCGGCGACGCACGTCAGGTACGCGACGAAGGCGTCCAGCGTCATCAGGTGCGCCGTCGAGTCGAGCATGGTGATGACCAGGTCGAAGCGGCGTCCGAGCCGGAAGTCGGTCATGTCGGCCTCGACAACCTCCAGAGGCAGCCCGCTCCCCCGCTCCCGGGCGTAGGCGCACATCGCCGGGCTGAGGTCCAGCGCGGTCGCCGCCACGCCTTGGCGGGCGAACTCGCGGGCGTGCTCCGCGGGGCCCGCCGCGAGCTCCAGCACGGTGCGCGCGTCCCCGGCCCAACGCCGGAGGACGTCGACCTCGGCGCGCACGTCACGGAACGAACAGGCGAGCTCGTACGCCCAGGGATGGTCGTAGATCACAGCCCCCATGCTCCCAGACCGGCGGCGTGGTCGGGTTTGACCGGGTGCCGCATGCGGGGCAGGCTCGACGGCGATGGGACACCCTGCAGGCGTGACGATGGACGAGGCTCTGGCGGACGTCGCCCGCATCGGGCCGTACTTCTCCGTCGAGACCGACCCCGACGTCGCCGACCATCCGTTGTGGCGTCCCCTGAGCGCGCTGTACGGCCCGGCGCTGCCCGATCAGATAGCGGCGGTACGCGTGCGCCTGGGTACGACCGAGGACCGGGTCGCGGCCTCCCTCCTGTTCCAGGGCGTCGCGGGCCGCCTCTGGTCACCGGCGCTGGCGACCGCCGCCGGGCACGGCCGCGTCCCGGACCTGCATCCGGCCAGGACCTACTGGCGCGCCGCCTCGCCCGGCCCGATCCTCCTCGCGACACCGGGCGCACCGGCCCTGACGGCGGACGCGGCCGCCCTCCGCCGCGTCATCGTGGACGACCACCTGCTGCCTCTGGCACGCGCCGTCCGTACGGTGACGCCGGTCGCGGAAGGCCTGCTGTGGGGAAACGCCGCCTCCGCCCTCGTCGGCGCGCTCACCGTCCTCGCCATGGCCCGCCCGGCGCACTCCAGGGCGGCCTCCCGGTGGGTCGAGGAACTGCTGGGCACGCCGCCCCTCACCGGAACCGGCGGCCTCGGCCCGCACGGCTTCCGCCGACGGAGCTGCTGCCTCTACTACCGGGTCCCCGGCGGCGGAAAGTGCGGCGACTGCGCCCTTCTCTGAGCCCCAGAACGAGCGGATCCCTGATCACCGGCGATTAGCGTGACGTGAGACGGCATCCGCCAGTGATCATCTGTCCCGGCGTCTGACGTCCCGAGCGTGCGAGCTCACCGACCAGATCCGCCATGTCGACTGCAAGGACGCGAAGGTGCGCACGGGAGACGGCCGGCGCGGCCGGCTGTCCTCCCACCTGCCCTGGGCGGACCTGCGCCGCGGCTCCCGGACTTCATCTCCACCGGCCGCGGCGACGTGCCGTCGTGGGGGACGACGTGGCGACACTCTGGACGAGGCCGTAGGCGACCGCCTCGTCTGCGGTGAGGAGGCGGTCCTGCCGGGCGTCCTCGCGGATCTCGTCGACCTCGCGGTCGGTGGCCTCGGCGAGCCGGATGTAGAACGCGTCGGCGAGGCGCCGGCGCTCCTCTTTCCACACCGCGACGTCCGTCGCGTCGCCGGTGATGCTCCCGCGAGGCTCCGTCACCCGCAGCGTCGCATGAGGCGTCATCTCACGGCGCCGGGCCGCGGCGAGCACGAGGAGCGGCGGACCTCCGGTCTGGCCGGCGATGAGGACGTGCACCGGGCAGGTCATGACGCCGATCGTGTCCGCGACGGCGAACGCCGCCTCGATCTCACCGTCCGGCGCCCACAGATGGAGCGTGACCGGTTCCTCCCCCGCCGCGTCGAGCATGACGAGCTTCGCGCACAGCTCGGAGGCGCGGGCCCCGTCGAGATGGCCGTTGGCCAGGATGATCCGGTGCTCGAGGAGCCGATCGCCGAGAGGGTCCGACTCGCCCGGCCAGGATGCCTGACCCGTCAAGGACGGCGGCTGTCCCGGCAAAGACGGCCGTGATGGATCGCCGGGGAACTCCGGTGGGAAAGACGGCATCGTCATCGGGCACTCCCTCCGCAGGCTCCCTACGACGATAGCCCACCCCTACACGGCCGCTACGGGCGTTTTCGCCCTATCAGTGCTTACCCGGACAAGTAAGACAAGGGCCCGGCGCCCCGAGCCGCCGGGCCCTTGTCGTCGATCGGCGGGTCAGGGCGTCGCGGTCCAGCCGGGCATCGCGAAGCCGGCGAGGAGCTCGCGGATCTCCGTGGCGATCTTGTCGAGGGCCGCCTCGTCCTCGGCCGCGGCGACGGCCTGGTCGATCGAGGATGCGATGAACGGCATGTGCTCCTCGGTCAGGCCGCGCGTGGTGATCGCGGCGGTGCCGAGGCGGATGCCCGACGGGTTCCACGGCTTACGCGGATCGAAGGGCACCGTGTTGAAGTTCAGCTCGATGCCCGCGCGGTCGAGCGCCTTGGCGGCCGGCTTGCCGCCGATGTCCCTGTTGGTCAGGTCGATGAGGATCAGGTGGTTGTCGGTCCCGCCGGAGACCAGGTCGAATCCGCGTTCGGCCAGCGCGGCGGCGAGCGCCCGGGCGTTCGCGACGATCTGTCGCGCGTACGCCCTGAACTCCTCCTGGGCGGCCTCCTTGAGCGCCACCGCGATCGCTGCGGTCGTATGGTTGTGCGGGCCGCCCTGGAGGCCGGGGAAGATCGCCTTGTCGATCGCGGTGGCGTGCTCCTCCGTCGTCATGATCATGGCGCCGCGCGGACCACGGAGGGTCTTGTGCGTCGTGGTGGTGATGACGTCGGCGTGCCCGACCGGGGA
Source organism: Actinoallomurus sp. (assembly GCA_045806665.1). Classification (GTDB taxonomy): domain Bacteria; phylum Actinomycetota; class Actinomycetes; order Streptosporangiales; family Streptosporangiaceae; genus Actinoallomurus. Next base: position 2,847 of record JBJMIW010000296.1, on the reverse strand, counting down.
CGGGTGCGCATCGCCCGCGACGAGCCCGGCGATGTGCGCGATGTCCGCGACGAGGACCGCGCCGACCTCTCGGGCGATCTCGGCGAACGCCGGGAAGTCGATCGTCCGCGGGATCGCGGTGCCGCCGCAGAAGATCACCTTGGGCCGCTCCGTACGGGCGAGGTCCCGGACCTGGTCCATGTCGACCCGGCCGGTCTCGCGGCCCACTCCGTAGTGGACCGGCCGCAGCCACTTGCCGGAGATCGACACGGGTGAGCCGTGTGTGAGGTGACCGCCGTGCACGAGCTCCAGTGACAGGAACGTGTCGCCCGGATTCAGGAACGCCAGGTGGACGGCCAGGTTGGCGGGCGAGCCGGAGTACGGCTGGACGTTGGCGTGGGCCACGCCGAACAGCTCACGGGCGCGCGCCTGGGCCAGCTCCTCGATGGGGTCGACGATCTGCTGGCCCTCGTAGTAGCGCTTGCCGGGATAGCCCTCGGAGTACTTGTTGGTGAGGACGGACCCGGTCGCCTCCAGGACCGCGGGCGAGACGTAGTTCTCCGAGGCGATGAGGCGGACCTTGTCGTGCTGCCGGCGCGCCTCGGCCTCGATCAGCCCGGCCAGGTCGGGGTCGGTGGCGGCAAGGCTGGTCAGGGGTGGCTGGTGCATGGGGCCTCCAGGACAGGGTCGGCTCCCAGCACCCAGGCGCGCGGTGCCAGATCGTCTTCGCTCCCCGGTGGTGAACTCCACCTCGATGCGCCAGTCGCGGTCTCACATCGTAATGGACGGTGCCACGCGATCGGGGTCCGACGCGTTCGGCCCGGTGCCCGCCGAAGCGGGTACCGGGCCGAACGATGCCGCGATGTACGACTTAGTTGCGGGCGCGCTGCATCGCCGCCTGGATGGCGGCGCGCTCGGCGCGCAGCTTGGCGAGCGCCTCCTCGAGGATCGCCTCACCGTCGGCGTCGCTACGCCGTTCCTTCACGTAGGCGAGATGCGTCTTGTAGGGCTCATTGCGCGGTGGCGCCGGCGGGTTCTCGGGGTCCTTGCCGGCCGGGAACCCGCACCGGGGGCAGTCCCACTGGTCGGGCACCGCGACGTCGGTCGCGAAACTCGGCCGGGACTCGTGCCGGTTCGCGCAGTAGAAGCTCACCCACACACGCGGTGCCGCTTCGCCACGCTCGGCCTCTCCCATCGGGCCAGCACCGACTCGGCTGCCCCGAATAGCGTTGCCACTACCCACGGACTACTCCTCGCTTCCTTGGCCGCCGCGGCGCGGGGCGGCGGCCGTCAACACACTTTGGGTCTTGTCGTGCTCAGCCGTGGTGGCCGTGCTTGAGCAGCAGACCCAGCGCGATGATCGACACGAACCAGATCACGCCCGTGCCGATCGTGAGCCGGTCGAGGTTCCTCTCGACCACGGACGACCCGCCGAGCGACGAGCTGATACCGCCGCCGAACAGGTCCGACAGCCCACCGCCCTTCCCCTTGTGCAGGAGGACGAGCAGCACCATCAGCGCGCTCGTGATGATGAGCACGATGGAAGTTCCGATGATCACAGCAGTCAGCGCTTTCGTGATTCACCCCGCTGCTCGCGGGGAATGTTCGCGTATTCAGGTCATCCGCTACCGAGGGTACGACGTTCTACCGCGTGGTTCAGCAGAAACGCGCAGTCTGATGCGCAAGATCACACGGATAGCTCGCGATACCTGCAGATCTTGACGAACTCCCCGGCGTTCAGGCTCGCGCCGCCGACGAGTGCTCCGTCGATGCCCGGCTTCGCCATGATGCCGGCGATGTTGTCGCCCTTGACGGAGCCCCCGTAGAGGACGCGGACCTGATCGGCGAGATCTCCACTGTACAGCTCGGCGAGCCGCATGCGGATCGCCCCGCAGACCTCCTGCGCGTCGTAGGGGGTCGCCACCTCGCCGGTGCCGATCGCCCACACCGGCTCGTACGCGATGACGATGCGCTGCGCCTGCTCGGCCGGGACCTTCTGCAGCCCGCCATCGATCTGCGCGAGCGTGTGGGACAGGTGCTCACCGGCCTTGCGGATCTCCAGACCCTCGCCCACGCACAGGATCGGCGTCAGGTCCTCCTTGAAGGCCGCCTTCACCTTGGCGTTGACGAGCGCGTCGTCCTCGTGGTGGTACTGGCGGCGCTCCGAGTGCCCGGCCAGGACGAACGTGCAACCGAGCTTGGCCAGCATCTGCGCCGAGATCTCGCCGGTGTAGGCGCCCTTCTCATGCGCCGACACGTCCTGCGCGCCGTACGTCAGCTGCAGCTTGTCGGCGTCCACCAGCATCTGCATGCTGCGGATGAAGGTGAACGGGGGCAGCATCGCGACGTCCACCGCCTCGTAGTCGGCGTCCTTGAGGCCGAACGCGATCTTCTGGACGTGCGCGATGCCCTCGAAGTGCGTGAGGTTCATCTTCCAGTTGCCGGCGATCAGCGGCTTCCGCTGCTGCGGAGCGGGTTTGGCTGCCACGATCAGTCCTCCAGGACGGCGAGGCCGGGCAGCGTCTTGCCCTCGAGGTACTCGAGGCTCGCGCCGCCACCGGTCGAGATGTGGGAGAAGCCGTCCTCGGGGAGGCCCAGCTTGCGTACGGCCGCGGCGGAGTCACCGCCGCCGACCACGGTGAACGCGTCCGACGCGATCAGCGCCTCGGCCACCGCGCGGGTGCCGCCGGCGAAGGCGTCGAACTCGAAGACGCCCATCGGGCCGTTCCAGAAGACGGTCCGGGCTCCGCGGATCGCCTCGGCGAACGCAGCGCCCGACGCCGGCCCGATGTCCAGGCCGAGCTGGTCGTCCGGAATGGCGTCAGCAGCCACGACGGTGGCGGGTGAGTCGGCCTTGAACTCGGGTGC
>JBJMIW010000295.1:0-11257 GCA_045806665.1 Actinoallomurus sp. | reverse complement strand
GACATCATGCACGGCGCGTCCGGCGTGAACCTCGCCGCGGTCTTCGGTCCGGAGCACGGGTTCCGGGGCTCGGCGCAGGCCGGCGGGTCGGAGGGCTCGTACAAGGACCCACACACCGGGATCCCCGTCTACGACGCCTACGCCAAGACTCCGCAGCAGATCGCCGACTACTTCACCAAGTCCGGCATAGACACCGTGGTCTTCGACATCCAGGACGTCGGCGCGCGCTTCTACACCTACGTCTGGACGATGTTCGACTGCATGCGGGCGGCGATCCAGGCGGGCAAGCGCTTCGTGGTGCTCGACCGGCCGAACCCGCTCGGCGGCCTGGAGGCGACCGGGCCCGTCCTCCACCCGGAGTACGCCTCCGGCGTGGGCCGCGAGCCGATCGCCCAGCAGCACGCCATGACCGTCGGCGAGCTCGCCCGCCTGTTCGACGGGGAGTTCCTGGACGGGAAGGCGAAGCCCCAGGTGATCCAGATGAGCGGCTGGCGGCGCGGCATGACGTGGGAGGAGACGGGCCTGCCCTGGGTGCTGCCCTCGCCGAACATGCCGACGATCAACACGGCGGTCGCCTATCCGGGCATGGGCCTGTTCGAGGCGGTGAACCTCTCGGAGGGGCGCGGCACCACCGTGCCCTTCGAGATGGTCGGCGCGCCGTACGTCGACTGGCACTGGGCCGACGACCTGAACGGCCTGGGCCTGCCCGGCGTACGGTTCCGCGAGGCCTACTTCGCGCCCACCTTCAACAAGTGGCAGAACCAGAACTGTGGCGGCGTCCAGCTGTTCGTCACCGACCGCCGGCACTACGACCCGATCCGTACCGCCCTCGCCATGATCATCAGTGCCCGCCGGCTCTACCCGAAGGACTTCGCCTGGCGGGAGAGCAAGGCGCCGTTCTGGATCGACCTTCTCACCGGATCCGACCAGGTGCGCACCGCCATCGACGGCGGCGCGAACGTCGACCAGGTCGTCGCCGGCTGGCAGGCCGACCTGGCGCGCTTCCGCGCGCAGCGGAAGCGCTACCTGCTGTACCGCTGAATCCTCCCCATCCTCCGCACCCCCCAGGAGAGACGATGCGCCGTGCCCTGCCGATCCTCCTCGCCCTCGCGGGCCTGTGCGCACCGGCCGCGGCCGCCCAGGCCGCCTCGCCACCGGGCGCCCCGGTGAAGGGCGAGTCGGCCCCCGCGCGTACGACCACGGCCGGGCCGCCGACCGTCACCCCCGCCGACCTGCGGTTCACCCCCGGCCGTGTGCTCCGGGACGGCACTCCGCGGCAGGCGGGCCTGTCGCCCGACGCCGTCGCGGCGATCGCCAAGGACGCCGCGAGCTACATGAACCCCTCGCCGAAGCTGCCGTATTATCCGGGCGCCGTCGTGCTGGCCGCCCGGAACGGCGTGGTCGCGGCGCAGGATCCGATGGGGTACGCGCTGCGGTACTCCGACGACAAGCCCACCGAGCTGCCGCCCGACCAGTGGATCCCGATGCGCAAGGACACGATCTTCGACCTGGCGTCCATGTCGAAACTGTTCACGACCGTCGCGGCGATCCAGCAGATCGAGCGCGGCCGCATCGACCTGAACGCCACCGTCGCGTCGTACCTCCCCGGCTTCGGCCAGAACGGCAAGGACGCGATCACCATCCGCGAGCTGCTCACCCACACGAGCGGCCTGCGACCGGACCTGCCCTTCTACAACTACTCGAACCGTGCTGCGCAGGAGGCGGCGCTGTTCGCGGACACGCCGCAGGCCAAGCCCGGCACCGCGTACATCTACTCCGACCTCAACATGATCACGATGCAGTTCGTGCTGGAGAAGGTGACCGGCAAGACCCTGGACGTGCTCGTCCGGGACGGCATCACCGGGCCGCTCGGCATGCACGACACCGGCTACAACCCGCCCGCGTCGGAGAAGCCGCGGATCGCCGCGACGGAGTACGAGCACAAGCCGTACGCCGCCCTCGACCGCGGCCTCGTCTGGGGCCAGGTCCACGACGAGAACTCCTACGCCCTCGGCGGCGTCGCCGGACACGCCGGAGTGTTCTCCACCGCCCACGACCTCGCGATCTTCGCCCAGATGATCCTCGACGGCGGACGGTACGGCCACGCCCGCGTCCTGGACGACAAGTCCGTCCGGCTGCTGTTCACCGACCTCAACACGGCGTTCCCCGGCAACGCCCACGGCCTCGGCTTCGAGATCGGCCTGCGCTGGTACGAGGACGCCATGACCTCACCGGTCACGATCGGGCACACCGGCTACACGGGCACCAGCATCGTGATCGACCCGATCTCCCGGTCGTTCGTGATCCTGCTCACCAACCGGGTCCACCCGACCCGCAACGGGCCCAGCATCAACCCGGCGCGTCGCGCCGTCGCCCGGGACCTGGCCCGCGCCGTCCCCGTACGGCCCGCCGAGGGGCGTGACGCGTGGTTCTCCCAGATGGCGGACGGCACGACCGCGACGCTGACCGCGCCGATGCCCGCCGGGGCCTCCCGCCTGTCCTTCGACCTCTGGTACGACACCGAGGAGACCGACTTCGGCGTGCTGGAGACCTCCGCCGACGGTAAGACCTGGACGCCCGCTCCGTTGTCCCTGCGGGCCGGGCGTAGCACGTGGACCGTGAACGGGCCGTTCGCCGGCTTCTCCGGGCGGCGCTGGGCCAAGGCCACCGCGACGATCCCGGCCGGTACGACCTCGGTCCGCTGGCGCTACACGACCGACCCGGCGTACGAGGGACGCGGCGTCTACGTCGACGGCGTACGGGCCTGGGACGCCACCGGGCACGTGGTGTTCGACGGCGAGCGCCCCGCCGACGCCGCGCTCTTCCAGGCCGCCGGCTGGGTCCGCAGTTCCGACTGACGCTAACGCCGCCCGCGCCGAAGGTTCGCCCGGCGCGGGCGGCGCTCTGTCGTCTCCTAACTTCGTTTCCGTCTCGTCGAGAGACCCCACGACTACAGGACCGCGAAGACGACCTTGCCGGCGTTGTTGGCGAGAGGGCGGACGCCCCAGCGCCGGCTGAGCTGTTCCACGATGAAAAGCCCCCGGCCAGACTCGTCGGTCGGCTCCGCCTCTCGGACGAGTGGCGTGGTGCTCCAGGGAACACAACGGACAACCACCACAAAGTCACACACCTGGGCGGCCCTTGTCTCCCACCGGCGTCTACTCAAGCGACACATCGTCTCGGCTCAGTGGACACCGGGAAACCCGATGTGCCGCCCAGCGGGCGAAACACCACCCCGAGCACGATCCCCGCCAGCCCGGCAGCAGCCGACCCGCACATTCCCAGGTCGATCCCGCCGTACCTCTTCCGCGACCCGGCTCGGTGATCAATTGGGCGCCGCCGACTGGGTCAGCAACTCCAACTAAGCGCGCGACCCGGTCTGACAACCCTCGGTATTGGCCCCGGGTCGGTCCGACTGGCTATGGTGGCGGGTGAGGGGAGTACTTCCCAGCGCCCGCCCGGTCAGTACGGACCTTCCAATGGGGTCCCCGGGAGGCGGCCCGGCCTATGGCGGGTGAAGGAGACCTCGGCCGCTTCGATGTGCCGGGAGTGCTCCGTGTCCGCATCCGTCGCCTCACCGCTGCTGTGGGCGACCACCATCGCCGGTGTCCTCGCCCTGTTCACCCTCGACTTGATCCTCACCCGCCGGCCCCACACGCCGTCGCTGCGTGAGTCGCTGGCGTGGTCGGGGTTCTACATAGCCCTGCCGATCCTGTTCGGTGTCTTCGCCTGGCGGTGGTTCGGGGCGTCGATCGGCACGGAGTACTTCACCGGCTACCTGGTCGAGAAGTCGCTGTCCGTGGACAACCTGTTCGTGTTCATGCTGCTGCTCGCAGCGTTCGCCGTGCCGACGGCGCTCACCCAGCGGGTCCTCCTCTACGGCATCGCCGGCGCGCTGGCGCTGCGTGCGATCTTCATCGCGGTTGGGGCGGCGGCGTTGCAGGCCGTCGACTGGGCGTTCCTATTGTTCGGCGCGATCCTCCTCGTCACGGCGGGAAAGATCCTCAAGGACGCGATGACCGGCACCGACCATGAGGTCGACGTCTCGTCGCTGCGATCCGTCCGTCTGCTGCGCCGCCTGATGCCGGTGACCGGCGACTATGAGGGGCCGCGGATGTTCGCGCGCCAGGGCAGCCGCCGGGCGCTGACGCCGTTCGCGCTCGTCGTCGTGGCGGTGTTCGCCGCCGACGTGGTCTTCGCCGTCGACTCCATCCCCGCCGTCTACGGCATCACCCAGGACCCGTACCTCGTCTTCACGGCCAACGCCTTCTCCCTGTTCGGGCTGCGTGCGTTGTACTTCGTCCTGCAGAGCACGCTCAGCAAGCTCGTCCACCTGGGCTACGGACTGTCCGTCATCCTCGCCTTCATCGGCGTCAAGCTGGTGCTGCACTGGGCGCACGACCCCTGGCCGTCCGTGCCGGAGATCCCGACGCCGCTGTCCCTCGCGGTCATCGTCGTGACGCTCCTGACCGTCACCGCGACCAGCCTGTACGCCCGCCGGCGCGCGCCGGCCCGGCTGCGCGCCGCCGAGGATTGATGACGGTAAAGAGTCGTTAAAGCCGCCCGAACTGGTATCACCAGGATCATGCGCAGTAAAGCCGAGCTGACGGCCGCCATCAGGGAGGGCGGCCCGGCCGTCCTCGTGATCAATACCCGGGCCCGGACCGGGGCGGCTCTTCTCCAGCACGCCCCCGAGTTGCTCGCCGAGCAGGGCATCGCCGTCGCCCGGGTGATCAACGTACGGCGGCCCGACCGCCTGGCGCGGGCGCTCGACGAGGCGGTCGCGGACGCGCCTGATCTGCTCATCGCCGCCGGCGGCGACGGCACGCTGAGCACGGCGGGCAAGCGCCTTGCCGGGCTGGACATGGCGCTCGGCGTGCTGCCGGTCGGCACCACGAACAACTTCGCCCGGAGTCTCGGCTGGACCGGGAACCTCGACTCCGCGATGTGGGTGATCGGATCCGGCAAGGTCGCCGACGTGGACCTCGGCCAGGCCGGGCCGGACTCCTTCACGAACATGGTCAGCCTGGGCGTCTCCGTCCAGGTCGCGGGCCGGGTGCCGCACCGCCTGAAGCGGCATCTCGGCCGCAGCGCCTACCCGCTGACCGCGCTGGCCGCGCTCCCCGGCCACCGGCCCTTTCGCGCCTGCATCACCGCCGGCGACGAGAAGCTGGAGTTCGAGACGCACCAGCTGAACATCGCCAACGGCGCGTTCCACGGCGGCCGCCGCATCGCCCGCGACGCCGACATCGACGACCGGCTGCTGCTGGCCTACCGTTTCGGCGCCGCCAGCCGCGCCCACCTGATCGGCTCCGCGGTCCGCCACGTGCTCACCGGGGCACGCCTCAGCATGGAGGACGAGCCGTTCCTCACGGCCGGCGACCTGCATCTGGAGACCGACCCGATCCTGCCGCTGGACGTGGACGGCGAGATCCGCGGCAGCACCCCCGTCCGAATCCATGTCCGCCCCAACGCCCTACGCGTCATAGTCCCCCAGGACTTCATCGACCGCTGACCGGCCGCCTCCCGGCCAAGGCGACCGACCACCGGACCGCTCCCCGGGTTACCCGGGGAGTCCCGATCGGGCTCAAGGGCTTGATTCCCCTGCGCTTTGAGTATAGGATTTCCTATACTCAGACCTCATGGGGGAGCGCACACGCGACTGGGACATCTACCTCGTCAACGAAGTCCGCGACTGGCTGGAGGACATCCGCATCGAAGACCCGGAGACCTTCGACCTCATAGAGGATGCGATCTACGCATTAAGCCGATCAGGTCCGGCGCTGAAGCGTCCGCTGGTGGGCGCTATCAGTGGATCGACCATCAGAAACCTGAAGGAGTTGCGACCAGGCTCGAGCGGTCGCAGCGAGATCAGGATCCTTTTCGTCTTCGACCCATGGTGATCCGCGATCCTGCTTGTGGCGGGGGACAAAGCGGGAAACTGGCGCCGGTGGTACAGGCAGGCGATCCCCTTGGCCGAGGAGCGATACGACATCTACCTCAAGGAGCGGGTGGAGGAGTTGTGATGGCGAGTTATCAAAAGTGGGACCGGGACGCTTACGTAGAGCGAGTCGGGGGCGCTGAAGAGGCCGAGCGACGGCATCGGGCGCTGACGGCCCGAGTGGACGCTCACCAACTCGGCGAGATCCGCAAAGAGCGCGGGCTGACTCAGGCCGAGGTAGCGGAGATCATGGGTGTCAGCAAGGGACGTGTCAGCCAGATCGAGCGAGGCGAGGTCTTCACTGTTGATGTGGTCGCCCGCTACGTGGCCGCGCTGGGCGGCATCCTGAAGCTCACGGCCGACTTCGGCGACCATGCTTACACCGTGAGCAGCGAATAGCTCAAAGCGAGCTGAGTGAGGGTCCGCAGGCGTGGAGACGTGACTGCATGGCCGGGTTCGCCGCTGTGCCATGACCGGCCGACGACAACGGGCGTGATCACTGACGGTCACTGTCCCATTGGTGACGGTGACCGTCAGTGATCTCGGTCAGCGGCCGCCAAGGCCCTTGTCGAGGCCGGCGCGGCGCAGGGCGTCGGCCATCGCGCCGCCTCCGCCGCCGGAGCCGCCCCGGTCGCCCCGGTCGCCCCGGTCGCGGCGCTGCCGGCCGCCTCCCGTACGGTCGCCGCCGTCACGACGGCCGCCCTGGCGGTTCCCGCCGCCGTCGCGGCGTCCGGAGCCGCCCTGCGGACGGCGCTCGGCGTCGTCCTCGATGCGCAGGGTCAGCGAGATGCGGTTGCGCGGGATGTCGATGTCGAGGACCTTCACGCGGACGACGTCGCCGGACTTGACCACGTCGCGCGGGTCCTTGACGAACGTCCGGGACATCGCGGAGACGTGGACGAGGCCGTCCTGGTGCACGCCGATGTCGACGAACGCGCCGAACGCGGCGACGTTGGTGACGACGCCCTCGAGGACCATGCCGGGCTCAAGATCCGCGACCTTGTGGACGCCCTCCTTGAACGTCGCCGTCTTGAAAGCCGGACGCGGGTCGCGGCCCGGTTTGTCGAGCTCCTTCAGGATGTCGGTGACCGTCGGCAGACCGAACGTCTCGTCGACGAACTCCTGCGGCTTCAGCGAGCGCAGGGCCCCGCTGTTGCCGATGAGCGACTTGAGGTCACCGCCGGTCGTCTGCAGGATGCGCCGCACGACCGGGTACGCCTCCGGGTGCACGGCGGAGCTGTCCAGCGGGTCGTCGCCGCCCTGGATGCGCAAGAAGCCCGCGCACTGCTCGAACGCCTTAGGCCCGAGCCGGGGGATGCCCTTGAGGGCGTCACGGGTGCGGAAGGGGCCGTTCGTGTCGCGGTGCGTGACGATGTTCTCGGCCAGCCCGGAGCCGATGCCGGAGACGCGGGTCAGCAGCGGCACCGACGCCGTGTTGACGTCGACGCCGACCGCGTTCACGCAGTCCTCGACGACCGCGTTGAGCGACCGGGACAGCTTCACCTCGGAGACGTCGTGCTGGTACTGGCCCACGCCGATCGACTTGGGGTCGATCTTGACGAGCTCGGCGAGCGGGTCCTGGAGCCGGCGGGCGATGGAGACCGCGCCGCGCAGCGAGACGTCCAGCTCCGGCAGCTCCCGCGAGGCGTAGGGGGAGGCGGAGTACACCGACGCGCCCGCCTCGGACACCACGATCTTGGTGACCTTCGGGTGCCTCTCGATGAGGTCGACCGCGAGCTGGTCGGTCTCGCGGGAGGCGGTGCCGTTGCCGATCGCGACGAGGTCGACGCCGTGCTTCTCGACGAGCCGTCCCAGGGACTGCAGGGCGTCGTTCCAGCGGCCGTGCGGCTTGTGCGGGTAGATGGTGTCGGTCGCGACCACCTTGCCGGTCTGGTCGACGACCGCGACCTTCACGCCGGTGCGGTACCCCGGGTCCAGGCCCATCGTGGTACGGCTGCCGGCGGGCGCGGCCAGCAGCAGGTCGCGGAGGATCTTGGCGAACACCCGGACCGCCTCGTCCTCGGCCTCCTGGCGTAGCCGCAGCCGCAGGACCAGGTCGAGGAGGACGAGGATGCGGGTGCGCCAGGCCCAGCGCACGGTGTCGGCCAGCCAGCGGGAGCCGGAGGGGACGCCGAAGCGGTGCGCGATGGCCAGCTCGTAGGGGTTCGGCTGCGCGGGATCGGTCTCCTCGGTGTCGGGCTCCAGGGTGAGGTCGAGGACGTCCTCCTTCTCGCCCCGGAACCGTGCGTGGATCCGGTGCGAGGGCAGCTCCGACAGCGGCTCGGCGGAGTCGAAGTAGTCGGAGAACTTCGCGCCGGCCTCCTCCTTGCCCTCCCGGACCTTCGCCACCATGCGGCCCCGCGACCAGACGCGTTCGCGCAAGTCGCCGATGAGGTCGGCGTCCTCACCGAACCGCTCGACGAGGATCGCGCGGGCGCCGTCCAGCGCCGCCGCGACGTCGAGGTCCGCGTTGGTGTACGCGGCCGCCTCCGCCTGCGGGTCGAGCCCCGGATCGGCGAGCAGCGCGTCGGCCAGCGGCGCGAGGCCCGCCTCACGAGCGATCTGCGCCTTCGTCCGGCGCTTCGGCTTGTAGGGCAGGTAGATGTCCTCGAGCCGGGCCTTGGTCTCGGCGGCCATGATCTGCGCCCGGAGCGCGTCGTCGAGCTTGCCCTGCGACTCGATCGACTCCAGGATCGCCGTGCGCCGCTCGTCCAGCTCCCGCAGATAGCGCAGCCGCTCTTCGAGCGTGCGCAACTGCTCGTCGTCGAGCGTGCCCGTCGCCTCCTTCCGATAGCGAGCGATGAACGGCACGGTGGCCCCGCCGTCGAGCAACTCGACGGCGACCTGGACCTGCCGCTCGCGCACGCCGAGCTCTTCGGCGATCTTCTGGTGAATCGACGTCGACACGATCTCTGACCCGACCTCTCAACTGAGCTTCGGGAAGCATTGTGCAGGCATCGGCCTCCGTTGTCGCGCCGTGCGGGAGACACGGCAGCGGTTCCGACCGGCGGAAAACCCCGTGGATCGTGCCAGGAGCCGGAGTTACGCTGAGATCTCTTCGTGATCATGTACGGGAGGCCGCGGGATGACGGATGTGACGACGTTCACCGAGATCGCCTCTGAGGAGGAGCTGCGGGACCTCCTCGGTGCGCCGCTGCCCCGCGCGGTCGCCAAGGAGCGCGTCCGCCTTCACCAGCGCGACCGTGAGTGGCTCGCGGCCTCGCCCTTCTGCCTGATCGCGACCGCCGACGCGACGGGCGCCTGTGACGTCTCCCCGAAGGGGGACCCGCCCGGCTTCACCCATGTGATCGACGATGTCACCATCGCCATCCCGGACCGCCCCGGCAACCGGCGTGCGGACGGGTTCCGCAACATCCTCGCCAACCCGCACGTCGGCCTGATCTACCTCGTGCCCGGCCGCGGCGAGACGCTCCGCATCAACGGCCGGGCCCGGCTCGTACGGGATGCCCCCTTCTTCGACGAGATGATCGTCAAGGGCCACCGGCCCAACCTGGCCATCGTCGTGCAGATCGAGCAGATCTTCTTCCACTGCGCCAAGGCCTTCCTCCGCTCGTCCATCTGGAAGCCCGAGACGTGGAACCCGGACGCGCTCCCGTCCCACGCGCGGATCGTCAAGAGCGTCCAGCAGACCGAGGAAACGCTCGAGGAGCTCGAGCACCACTACGGCCCGGAGTACGCCAAGCGCCTCTACGGCTGAGCACAGGCCGCCGGTCAGGCCCGGGGGCGGGCGCCCCGGACCTCCAGGTCGGCGAGCAGGGCGGCGGTCGCACGGGTCACCTCTTCGACCGCACGGTCGAAGACGGCCTGGTTGTGCGCTGCCGGCCGCCGGAAACCGGACACCTTGCGGACGTACTGCAGCGCCGCCGCCCGGATGTCCTCGTCGGTGACCTCTTCGGCGGCCGGTGGCCGCAGCGTCTTGATGCTCCTGCACATGCCCCCATCCTGCACTCGGGGTCGGACATCAGGCCCCTTCATGAGATGCACTCCGCGAGGAAGCCGTCCAGCGCGGACCAGGCGCGCCGGGCGGTCCGAGCGTCGTACTGGATTCCACGCTCGGGGCTGTTCGCGAACGGGGCCATGAAGGCGTGCTTGGCGTGGCCGAAGGCCTGGAGCCGCCAGTCGGCGCCGGCCTCGGTCAGCTCGGCGGCCAGCGCCAGGACGTCCTTCGGCGGCGCGAACGGGTCCTCCCAGCCGTGGTACACGGCCACCTGGCAGTCGATCGGCCGTACGGTCCACTGAGCGCTTCACACCGTTGCGGATCCTGCGTGAGGCGGCCGGGCGTACGCCGGGCCTGCGGGTGGAGCCGACGATGCGGCAGGGCCTGGCGACGGCGCTGCCCGCGGTGCGGAGCGGCGAGCTCGACGCGGCGTTCGGTCGCGTGCACGACCTCGGCCGTCCCTGGCCCGCCGAACTCGACCACCGTCCCGTGCACATCGAGCGAACTCCCGAACGACCGGAAGCCGTGCGTCTTGTAGCCGTTCTTCGGCGACGTCGCCGTCGCCTCGACGCCGGGCACGTCGAGCGAGGTCAGCAGCGACCCGAACGGCACGGAAAGGTTCCCCGCCTTCAGCCGGCCCTCCTCGAAGCGGACGCTGCCGGCGGCCATCCCGTGGAACGGCGACCGCTCGTCCTGGACGGCCAGGGCGATCATGACGATCTTGGCGGCGTCCTTGAGACCGGAGCTGACGAAGTAGTCGGCGGTGTCGGTGATGAGCTTCTCGTCGACGTTACAGCCGAAGGCGTTCCAGTCGTTGAAGCCCATCGGCGGGGCCCGGGCCAGCCCGTCGTCCAGGGCGTGGGCGGGTGGTGCCGTGGTCACGGTGATCGCCAGGGCGGTGGTTCCGGTGAGGAGGGACAGCCCGAGCAGGGCGGCGGACAGGCGACGGGGCATGCGGGAGAACTCCTTCGCTGTGGCCGGAAGGTCCGAAGGCTGGCAGAAACACAGGATGTATCCGACGCTTGTCAAGATTCCTGACTGGTCGCCATCGGCCTTGACCTCCTGGTTTTACTGCTCGCCGCAGGTCCCGCCACCAGCGTGCACCGACGGACCCGCCATGTCATCCGAGCTGTCGGGCTGGTGATCAGCGGCCGTCGGGCAGCCGCTCGGTCAGGTAGTCCTCCCAGGTCCGCTTGCCCAGGTCCGCACCCTCGATCGAGAGGTTCTCACCGGCCCGGTAGGCGCGGCCGGCCTTCCCCGGCAGCCGGACCGGGACCGTCAACCGGCGCTTGCCGGCGGCCCGCAGGTAGCCGCCGAGCAGGTCCCCCATCGGGTACACCGCGGGCCCGGCGAGGTCG
>JBJMIW010000294.1:0-26875 GCA_045806665.1 Actinoallomurus sp. | reverse complement strand
TTGATCAGTTCCACGGCAGGGCGGCGCGGTGTCTCCAGTACTCGCCGGGCGACGTCGCCAGCGGGCCGAGCGCGGCGAGGTCGTTCTCGCTCAGCGGGACGCTCGCCGCCGCGAGGTGGGACGCGAGCTGGGCGTCGTCCCCCGCCCCGCTGTGCACCGTGTCCGCCCCGGGCGGGGCGAGCACGGCCGCGAGCGCGACCGCGTCCGGCCCCACCCCATGCGCAACCGCCAACTCCCGCACCGGCAACGACGGCTCGACCGCGAGCCGGCCGTTGGCCAGTCCCTCCTTGACGAGGACGTGGACACCGCGAGCGTGGGCCTCGGCGAGAGCGTCACCGGCTGAGGGCTCCAGGACGTTCCAGGTCGACTGCACCACCGTGAACAACGGCCGCCCGTCGACCTCCAGGTCGAGCGCGCGCCGTACCGTCTCGGCCTGGGCGGGGCCGGATGTCGAGAACCCGACCCGTACGCCCTCGGCCGCGAGGTCCGCCAGGGCCCGCAGCAGTCCGGCGTCGGCGAACACCGGGCCGTCCGCCATCAGCGAGTGGATCTGGTAGACCGCCAGGCGGTCGCCGAGCAGCCGCCGGGTCTGCGCCAGCTGCTCCCGGAACCTCGGCAGGGAGTGCTCCTTGACCTCGTGCACGTCCGCGTCCAGGCGCCACTCGCCCACATAGGCGTATCCCCACTTGCTGGAGACGGTGACGTCGCGGTGCCCGCGGTCGTCGAGCCATCCGGCCAGGAAGTCCTCGGCCAGTCCGTACGACCGGGCGGCGTCGACCCAGCGGATCCCTTCGGCGTACGCCGCGTCCAGCACCCGCCAGGCGGCGGCCCGCATCGCCGCCACGGTCCGCTCCGCGGGCAGCGCGCCCGCACGGCCCAGGTTGATGTAGGCCGGCCGCCCGAGAGCGGCCAGCCCCAGTCCCATCCTCCCGATCATGGTCATCCCCCCACCGTGCCATGACATCGCGGGCCCGGTGACGACGGCTCCCTGACCTCCCCTTCGTCAGCTTCGTCAGCGCTCACTGGGATCCGTCACACTGGTGGTCCACGGATGCGCGGGAGGTAAGTGGGCGGTGGCCGCCAGGATGCCGGCGAAGAAGGGGCTCCGCGGTCGGCTGGACGGGCCGCCGGGTGCCTCACGTGCGGTGCTCGCACGCCGTGCGCGCTGGCTGCTCATCGTCGCAGTCGGCGGGGCGAACCTCGCGGGCGCGCTGTTCGTGCTGCTGTTCTCGACCATGGTGATGCCGGACCCGCCAGGGATCGCCGACCCCGCGCACGTCCGGCTGGTGAACCTCCTGGTCTTCTGCGCCTATCTGGGGCTCGGCGTGCCGATCGGCGTCGTCTGGGGCATGTGGCTGTTCCGCCCGGTGCGCACGCTGGCCGGCCATGACAACGAGCCCACCGACAAAGAGCGCCGTGGCGTGCTGCGCGGGCCCCTGCGCCTGCTGGCGATGCAGGGCACGCTCTGGGGGCTCGGCGCGGCCGGCTGGGCCGTGATCGACGTGTCGTACTCCGGCCTGCTCGCCCTGAAGGTCAGCATGATCACGGCGCTCGGCGGGATCACCACCTGCGCGATCGTCTACCTGCTGACCGAGCGGCTGCTGCGGCCCATCGCCGCGGTCGTGATGGCCTCCCGCCCGGCCGCGTACGACGGGTGGTTCGGCATCACGCCGCGCACCATGCTCGCGTGGGCACTGGGCAGCGCGGTCCCGGTCCTCGGGCTCATCGCCGCCGCGGTGGCGGCGCTGGTCGTCGACGGCATGTCCCTCACCCAGCTGGCCGTCACGATCCTCGTACTCGGCGGAGTGGCCCTGCTCGTGGGGGCCCAGGTCACCTATATCGCCGCCCGGGCGATCGCGGACCCGGTCCGGTCGGTACGGCAGGGGCTGGCGCGGGTCGAGCGCGGTGACCTGGAGGCGTCGGTCCCGGTGTACGACGCGAGCGAGCTCGGACGGCTGCAGGCCGGGTTCAACCACATGGCGGCGGGGCTACGGGAGAACGAGCGGCTGCGCGACCTGTTCGGCCGGCACGTCGGCGAGGACGTCGCACGGCACGCGCTGGAACACGGCGTCGTGCTGGGCGGTGAGACCTCCCAGGCGGCCGTCTTCTTCGTCGATCTGGAGGGCTCGACGCGGCTGGCCGCGACCCGGCCGCCCGGCGAGGTCGTCGCCCTGCTCAACGCGTACTTCGGGATCGTCGTCGCGGTGGTGTCCCGGCACGGCGGCATGATCAACAAGTTCCAGGGCGACGCCGCCCTGGCAGTCTTCGGCGTGCCCGAGCCGCTCGACGACCCGGCGGGCCAGGCGCTGGCCGCCGGCCGAGAGCTGTCCCGGCGTCTGCAGGCGGAGCTCCCCCAGCTGATCGCCGGCATCGGCGTGTCGGCCGGTCCGGTCGTCGCCGGGCACATCGGCGCGGAGCAACGCCTGGAGTACACCGTGATCGGGGACCCGGTGAACGAGGCCGCGCGGCTCAGCGACCTCGCCAAGACGGCTCCCGACCGGCTCCTCGCGTCCGCCGCCGTGGTCGCGTCCGCCGACCCTGCGGAGGGGACGCACTGGCGGCTCGGCAGCGCCGTGATGCTTCGTGGCCGGACCAGCCGGACGCGTCTCGCCGCGCCGTTCCGGCGGCCACCGCCCACCGGCCTCGACCGGGTGATCAACCGCATTCGCCGCTGAGGTGCGCCGATCGTGGTGGACATCCGGAAGTCGCCTGTCCGGTCACCGGCGCGACGGCAAGGTCTCACACGCCGGGCGGATCCCGGCTGCATGAAGGTCACAGCAATGAGGGATATTTGGTCGCATGAATGAGCGTAAGCCGATCGAGTGCTGGCTGACGGACATGGACGGTGTTCTGGTCCACGAGGGTCACCCCGTCCCTGGCGCCAAGGAGTTCCTCGCCCGGCTGACTCAGGCCGGGAAGCGGTTCCTGGTGCTGACCAACAACTCGATCTACACGCCCAGGGACCTGCACGTCCGGCTGCGGGCGGCCGGGCTCGACGTCCCGATCGAGTCGATCTACACCTCCGCGCTGGCCACCGCGCAGTTCCTCGACAAGCAGCGCCCGCACGGCTCGGCGTACGTCCTGGGCGAGGCGGGCCTGACGACCGCCCTCCACGGGATCGGGTACGTCCTGACCGACCTCGACCCCGACTACGTCGTCCTGGGCGAGACCCGGACGTACAGCTTCACCGGGATCACGCGGGCGATCCGCCTCATCAACAACGGCGCGCGGTTCATCGCCACCAACCCCGACCCGGTCGGCCCGTCCACCGAGGGCGCCCTGCCGGCCACCGGCTCGGTGGCCGCGCTGATCACCAAGGCCACCGGCGTGGACCCCTACTTCGTCGGCAAGCCGAACCCGCTGATGATGCGGAACGCGCTGAACACCGTGGGTGGCCACAGCGAGACGACCGCGATGATCGGTGACCGTATGGACACCGACGTGGTGTCCGGCATGGAGGCCGGCCTCTACACGATCCTCGTGCTGACGGGTGTGACCACCGAGGGCGAGATCGAGCGTTACCCCTTCCGGCCGCAGCGGGTGGCCGACTCGATCGCCGACCTGGTCGACATGGTGGACCTGCTCGACCTGGCCGGGTCCTGATCGGAGGCGTCGGCGCGCAGACCGGCGGTGGCCCAGGTCCGCCCGTCAAGCCCGACGCCGTACGCCTCGTACCCGGGAAGGCCGTCGATCCAGTCGCGGGCGGCGTCCCCCATGACGAACGCCGCGGTGGCGTAGGCGTCGGCGAGGGTCAGGCTCGGCCCGACGACGGTGACGCCGGCGAGGTCCTCTGCGGGCCGGCCGGTGCGCGGGTCGAGGATGTGCGCTCCGCGTTCCGCCGTGCCGGAGGTCGCCACCGCCATGTCGCGCCCGGCGACGACCGTCGCCACCTTCCCCGGACGCAGGGGATCGGCGATGCCGACCCGCCAGGGGCGGCCCGGCTCGGGGCCGCCGGTCAGCTGGATGTCGCCGCCCCCGTTGACGTGGTGGTTCAGCGAGCCGGCAGCGCGCAGCATGCCTCCGGCACGTTCGATCGCCCAGCCCTTCACCACGCCGGACGGGTCCAGGCTTCCGCCCGCGTAGGCGCTGAAGCAGCCGTGGGTGACCTCGGCCAGCCGGTCGCACAGCGCGAGGATCTCCCCCACCTCCGGCGCGCAGTCGCCGACGTCCGCCTCACCGCGTAGAAGCCGGCTGACGTCGCTGTCCGGCCGGTACGTCGAGAAGGTCGCGTCGACCCAGTGCAGCCACGCGATCACCTCCTCGAGCGCACCGTCCCGGGGATACGGCTCCCGCAGATCGAAGGAGAAGACCGTTCCCATGCAGGGCTCGGCGTGCCGGTGCGCCGTCACTTGCCCGCCTTGTCGAGCGCGCTCTGCAGCGACCGGATGTAGCCCTCGCTGGTGTAGGTCGCCCCGGACACCGAGTCGATCTGCGCGCTCTGCGCCGACAGCGTCTCCTGGTACAGCTGCGGCACGGCGAAGCTGCTGATCTCCTGGTCGCGGGGGTTGTCATGCGGCAGCTGGACGGCCCGGACCCTGGTGATCCTCCCGTTGTTCAGCGTGACCTGGACCTGCACCGGGCCCCAGCGCGTGTCGATGGTGCCCCCGGTGACGGTCCGCGTCGTGGACTTCGTCGGCTTGCCCGTGCCGGAGGCCCGACTGCTGCCGGAGCTCTCGCCGGCGCTCGCGCTCGGCGCCGGAGCCGCCGCGCCGCCGTCCGTGCCCGCACCCGTCGCGTCTCCGCCGATGCCGCTGCTCGAGGCCGGATGCGTCTTGAAGCTGAGCAGCAGCACCAGTCCGCCGACGGTCCCGACGATGGCGAGGATGGCCCTCTTCATCAGGTGATCTCTCCTCAGAACTCGAATGACTCGTGGTGGACCCGGCGGCGCGGCACGCCCGCCCGGCGCAGGGCCGCCTTCGCGGCGTTCGCCATGCCGTCCGGGCCGCAGATGTACACATCGTGGGCCTTGAGATCCGGCAGGATCCTCGTGAGGACCGCCGGGGACAGCGGGTCCCCGCCCAGCTCGCGGCGCGAGCCGACCATGTAGTGCAGCCGCGCGCCGCGCGCCGCGGCGATCCGGCCGAGCTCCTCCTGGAACACCACGTCGGACCAGCCGGTCGCCCGGTAGAGCAGCGTCAGGTCGCCGGGACCGGCCGGGAGCGTCTCGAACAGGGCGCGGATCGGGGTGATGCCGACGCCTCCGGCGAGCAGCAGCACCTTCCGCCGGCGGCGCCGCCCCGCGGTGAACGACCCGTACGGGCCCTCGGTGAACACGCGGGTGCCGGACCGCAGCCGGGACAGCCCGCCGCTGTGCTCCCCGAAGGTCTTGACCGTGATGCGAAGGAAATCCGGCTGCGGCGGCGCCGACAGCGAGTAGGGATTGGAAGCCCACCCCAGGTCACGGGTGAGGAACCGCCAGCGGAAGAACTGACCCGCCTCCGCCCGGAGCTCGTCCAGGTGCCGGCCCTGGACCCACACGGAGACGACCCCGGGCGCCTCGGCGTACACGCCCTCGACCCGCAGCCGGTGCCGGAAGGCCCGCCGCAGCGGCACCACGAATCGGTACCAGATCAGCAGGGCGCCGACGGTGATGTACAGCGCGGACCACAGGGCGCGGGCGGGCAGGCTGCCCATGAAGTCGGCGCCCGTCGCGAACTGGTGGCTGAACGCCAGCGCGATGGCCAGGTAGGTGTAGAAGTGCAGGTAGTACCACGTCTCGTAGCGCATCCGGCGGCGTGCGGCGCGGGCGGACACGATCCCCACGCCGACGAAGAGGAGCGCCCCGACGGTGGCCATCAGCACGTCCGGATAGCTGACGAGCAGCGTCTTGGTCTGGTGGACCACGTCGGTGTGCGCGGTGACCGCGTACCCCCAGATGATCAGGAGGGCGTGCGCCACGACGAGCCAGACCACGTACCGGCCGCCCATCGCGTGCCAGCGGGCGAGCCGGTCAGTGCCGATCCCCCGTTCCAGCGCCGGGATCCGGGCCATGAGGGCGACGAGGACGACGGCCGCGAAGCCGGCGAGCAGGCCGGTGATACGTCCCGCATTGGTGAGCCAGTCCCCGAACCCGGTGATGGCCGGCGTGTCATGCCACCACAGCACGATCACCGCGGCCGCGCCCAGGCCGATCGGGACCAGCACATGCTCGGGCCGGGCGCGTACCGGTTGCCGGCCCGCCCGGGGCCGGCGCACCGTGGCCCGGTCGTCGAGAGTCGTCACAGATGTCTCCCCGTATGCTTTGGGTCGTTCGGATGCCTACTTTCGGGCGCGAACCTGAAAGTTCCTTCTGAACAGCTTGTGCACCCCTGCTGAGACCGCGCTGACCTGCGCGGATGTGGAGGCTCAGAGGGAATTCTCAGCAAAGGTCCAGGCTGAGCAGAACCGCGGCGAGCAGCGTAGGTGAGGATGAACGACCCCCGATCCCCCGATTCACCGGCCGCCCGGCACCCGCTGATGACCCGTCCCGACGGTTCGCCGGTGCGCGTGCTGGTGGTGGACGACGAGGCGAGCCTCGCGGAGGTCCTCGCGAGCGTCCTGCGCTTCGAGGGCTGGGAGGTGATGACCGCCGGCGGCGGCTCCGAGGCGGTGAAGGCGGGCCGTGAGTTCCGGCCCGACGCCGTCCTGCTCGACGTGATGCTCCCGGACTTCGACGGACTGGAGGTGCTCCGCAGGTTGCGGGCCGACAACCCCGAGGTATGCGTCCTCTTCCTGACCGCACGGGACGCCGTCGAGGACCGCATCGCGGGCATCACCGCCGGCGGCGACGACTACGTCACCAAGCCGTTCAGCCTCGAGGAGGTGCTGGCCCGCCTGCGCGGCCTGCTCCGGCGCTCCGGGCTCGCCCGTGCGCAGAGCGGCGAGATCCTCGCAGTCGGGGACCTCACCTTGGACGAGGGCGCCCGGGAGGTGCGCCGGGGCGGCGACCTGATCGAGCTGACCGCCACCGAGTTCGAGCTGTTGCGCTACTTCATGCGCAACCCCCGCCGGGTGCTGTCCAAGCCCCAGATCCTCGACCGCGTCTGGAACTACGACTTCGGCGGCCAGGCGCACGTCGTCGAACTGTACGTCAGCTACCTCCGCAAGAAGATCGACGCCGGGCGCGAGCCGGTGATCCACACCGTGCGCGGTGTCGGCTACGTCCTGCGGCCGCCCGTCTCATGACGCGGCTCCGCGTCCCGCTGGGGCGGCTCCGGGTCCGCACGCTGCGCGGCAGGCTGATCGTGGGGTCGCTGCTGCTGTTCACGCTCGCCTGCACCATCGTCGGCGTCGTCACGACGCTGTCCCTGCGGGGCTTCCTCCTCGGCCGTCTCGACCAGCAACTGCAGGACGCCAAGGGCCGGTACGCCGTCAGCCTCGAGCACGCCGTGGAACGCGAGCAATTCGACAAGGTCAACGGCCAGGCCGTCGGCACGTTCGGCGCCCGCGTGGCCGGCGGCCGGATCACCCAGTGCGGAGTCGTACGTGACGAGGGTGGCCAGCTGGTCCTTTCCGCGGCGGACCAGAGGCGGCTGGAGACGATGCCCCCCGATGGCCGGCCCCAGACCATGCGGCTCGAGTCCCTCGGCAAGTACCGGATCATGGCGAACCACGGAGAGGACCGCGACATCCTCGTCACCGGGCTCCCCATGCACGGCGTCGACGACACGGTCGGCCGCCTGGCCGCGGTCGAGGTCGTGGTGTTCATCGTGGTCCTCGCCGTCGCCGGAGTGGCCGGCGCCACCTTCGTCCGGCTCGCCCTGCGCCCGCTGCGCCGTGTCGCCGCGACCGCCATGCACGTCTCGGGGCTGCCCCTGGCCAGTGGGGAGGTCGCGCTGCCGGCCCGGGTGCCGGACACCGAGCCCGGCACCGAGGTCGGGCAGGTGAGCACCGCGTTCAACCACATGCTCGAACACGTCGAGTCGGCGCTCGGCCAGCGACAGGCCAGCGAGGACCGGCTGCGGCGGTTCATCGCCGACGCCAGCCACGAGCTGCGTACCCCTCTCGCCAGCATCCGCAGCCACGCGGAGCTGGCCCGCCGGGATCCCGGCGGGAGCGGCCCCCGGGTCGATCACGCGCTGCGCCGGATCGAGGCGGAGTCGGCGCGCATGGGTCACCTCGTCGACGACCTGCTCCTGCTGGCGCGACTGGACGCGGGACGCCCACTCGCCCACGAACCCGTCGACCTCACCCGCCTGGCCATCGACACCACCAGCGACGCGCGGGCCGCCGGGCCCGATCACCACTGGGCCCTCGACCTACCGGAGGACCCGGTCACCGTCTATGGGGACGAGTTCCGGCTGCACCAGGTCCTCGGCAACCTCCTCACCAACGCGCGCACGCACACTCCGCCGGGCACCAACGTCACGGTGCGCGTCACCGCGGCCGATCCGACCGGGAGGGTCCTCCTCGAGGTGATCGATGGCGGCCCTGGCGTCCCCGCCGACCTGCGCGACGACGTGTTCGAGCGGTTCGTCCGCGGCGACGGCTCGCGGTCACGCAAGGCCGGGAGCACCGGACTCGGGCTGGCCATCGTGTCCGCCGTCGTGCAGGCCCACCGGGGGTCCGCGCACCTGCTCAGCAGACCGGGCCGCACCTGCGTACGCATCCGTCTCCCGGTCGGGTCGCCCGGCCAGGCGCTCTCGGGAGGCGAGCGCTCCTAGAGGTCGTACGGTCAGAGGCGAGCGCGTACGACCGCGACAGGGCACGAAGAGTGATGGATCACGCCGTGGCCCACCGAGCCGAGGTGCAGGCCGTAGCGGCCGCCGCAGTTCGCGCGCGCGCCGACGACGAGCAGGTCCGCGTGAGTGGAGCGCTCGACGAGTTCGCCGACCACGTGGCCCGAGGTCGCCTGCTCGATCACCCTGACCTTGGGGTACCGCTCCCGCCACGGCGCGATCGCGCCCGCCAGGAGCTCCGCGGCGCTCGCGGCCGCGTCCCGGATGGCGGTCGGATAGGCGCCGGTGATCGCGGCGGACGGCGTCTCCCACACGTGGACGGCCCTGACCCACGCGCCGCGGATCGCCGCCGCCTCGAAGGCATACCGCAGCGCGAGGGCGGACTCCCCGGATCGGTCGACGCCGACGACCACCTCGCCACAGGGCTCATCCGGCTGGCCGCGCACGATGATCACCGGTCCGGGAGCGTGGCCGGCGACCTTCAACCCCGTGGAGCCGAGGAGCAGGGACGCGAGCCCGCCGAGGCCGCGGTGGCCGAGCACGATCTCGTACGCGCGTCCGGCCGCGACCCGGAGCGCCTCGGCCGGGGAGTCCTGGACGAGGTCGGTGGTGACCTCGATGCCCGGCCGGGCCTTCACGGCCAGCTCGACGGCCTCGGCGAGGACGCGGTCGCCGGACTCGGCGATGGATTCGGACAGGCCGGGGGCCGGATGGAACGGTAGGTCGTACGCCCAGCGTTCGATCGCGTGGAGGACCTGTAGCGGGCGCCCGGTCCGTCCCGCCTCCTCCGCGGCCCATTCGACGGCGAGGCCGGCGCGGGGCGAGCCGTCGGTCCCGACGACGATCGGCTCCATCGCGAATCTCCTTCGCTCGGTGAGTCCCCGCCGCCTGCCTCGTACGCCATGCGATCCGGGGCGCGTTCTTCTCTCCACAGTCATCGCACGTGAAAGAGGGCGTAAGGGACAAAGGTCCCCGTATGCGCTGCCGCTGGCCCCCTGCGACCGGCGGCGATCACGGCCGACCCGCGCGTGACACGTGCGCGGGAACGCGCCATTCCAGCACGCTGCCACCGCTCTCCCGGGGGCGGATGTCGAACGAACCGCCGAGCCGCTCGGCCCGTTCGGCGAGGTTGCGCAGGCCGCTCCGGCGGCCGCCCGGCCTGATCCCGACCCCGTCATCGGCGACCTGGACCACCACGTCGTCCCCCGCGGTGACCGCGACGCTCACCCGGTGGGCCCCCGCGTGCCGTGCCGCGTTGGACAGCGCCTCCGCCAGCACGGCCGGCACCTGCACGGCCACCTCTTCGTCGATCGCCATGTCCAGGGGGCCGTCCAGCCGGACCTCCGGAGCGAACCCGAGTGCCTCCTCCGCGCGGTCGATCACGCCTTCGATCCGCGAGCGCAGTCCACGTTCGGCGGGCGTCACCTGCAGCGCGAAGATCGTTGTGCGAATCTGGCGGATCGTGTCGTCCAGGTCGTCGACCGCCCGCTGAACATGGACGGCGACATCATGCCGCTCGGCGATCCTGCCGGCGCTGACCAGCGTCATGGCCGTCGCGAACAGGCGCTGGATGACGGTGTCGTGAAGATCCTTCGCGATCCGGTCCCGTGCCTCCAGGAGCAGCAGTCGCTCGGTGTCCCGGCGCCGGTCCGCCAGCTCGAGCGCGACCGCCGCCTGCGCGGCGAACGCCTCCAGCAACCGGCGGGCGGACCGCCCGAAGGCCGGCCCGCCTGGCGGGTTCCACACCGACAGAACGCCGCGCGCGGCCCCGCCCGACCCCAGGGGGACGATCAGCGCCGGCCCGATCGGACCGGGACCGGAGATCCCGGCCACCCGCAGTTCCTCCCCCGCGTCGGCCAGCATCAGGGACTCGCCGCTCCGGTACACCTGTCCCGCGAGGACATCGTCGATACCGAACCGCATCCCGTGGAAGGTCTCGGCCTCCCGGCCGTCGATGGCCTCGACGACGAGTTGGTCCCCGGCGGCCAGGAGCACGCCGGCGGTCTCGGCCGAGCAGATCTGCCGGGCGCGTTCGGCGACCAGTACGAGCACCTCGTCCGGGTCGGTTCCGGACAGCAACGAGGCCGACACCTCGGCCGACGCCTTCAGCCATCGCTCCCGCCGCCGGGCCTCCTCGTACAGCCGGGCGTTCTCGATCGCCACGCCGGCCGCGACGGCCAGCGCGGCGACGACGTTCTCGTCGTTCTCGTCGAACCCGCCGCCGTCGGCCTTGTCGGTGAGTTCGAGGGTGCCGAACACCTCGTCACGGACGCGCACCGGCACCCTGAGCGTTCGGTGCGACGACGGGTTCGCGTCCGGACCCGGGGCGCCTTCGACCGTCACCGGCCGCCCGAGCCGGTCCTCTTCCCCGATGACTCGGAACGCGCCGTGACAGGCCTCGACCAGAGTCGTCGCCGCCTCGACGATCCGCCGCAGCACGCTGTCGAGGTCGAGATCGCTCTCGATCGTCACCACCGCCTCGACCAGGGCGTGCACCCGGTCACGCGTGGTGAGTACGGCGGCCAGCCGCGTCTGCAGCTCGGCGAGCAGTTCGTCGAACCTCAGCTGGGGCAGGAGGCCGGAACGCTCCTCAACCGACCGGCTGTCTGAAGGCATGGACAGCGGAGACCTCCCCGTCAGGGTGCCGCCCGACCTGGTGATTCCAGTATGGAACACCAGGTCGGAGGGGTCGCCGGTGTCTCCCCGTCCGCGTCCGGGCCTACGGACACGCCGCCGGCCTATGGAGACCTCGCGCCCGGCGCGCGTGCCCGAACCGGCGGACCCTCGCCATGCACCGCGCGTCACGCGGTCTCGAATGGGATGGGACGGGCGGAGAAGGACCATCGGACACGGGACGTTCGCCTCTGCATCGGCCGCCCTGGCAGGACGAGCATCGAGGTATGCGCTTTGACGCCAACGGGCTGGAGATCCTCGGCCGCGACGAGTGTCTCGCCCTCATGGGATCGGTTCCGGTCGGCCGGGTGGTCTTCACCGATCGGGCCCTCCCGGCGATCCAACCGGTGGACTTCGTGCTCTTGCGCGAGGACGTGATCATCGCTACGGCACCGGGGTCGAAGCTGGCCGCGGCCACACGCGGCGCGATCGTCGCGTTCGAGGTGGACGCCTTCGACACCGGCGACCAGGCCGGCTGGTCCGTGACCGTCCTCGGGCAGGCGCGCGCGGTCGACGACTCGCGCGAGATCGACGGGTTGTCCCGGTTGCCGCTGCGTCCGTTGACCCCCGGCCGGCACGACCACTTCATCCGAATCCGGAGTGACGTCGTCAGCGGGCGGCGGATTCACGCGACCACTGTTGAGGCGAGATCATGACCGGGAGGCTGGAGGATCGGCCGGTGGGCGAGGCCATGTCGACCGACATGCTCGCCGTCACGGACGCGGAGTCCGCGCTGCTCGCCTGGGAGTTGATGCGGCAGGGCGGCTACCACCATCTGCCCGTGCTGAACGCCGAGGGCGGCTTCATCGACGTCCTGGACGCCGAGACGCTGGCCGCCGCCTGGGACAGCGGAGGCCCCGACCGGATGCGCAAACCGGTCGGCGCCCTCGTGGGCCACCGACCGCTCCCGCACGTACGCCCGGACGACTCCGTCGCGACCGCCGCGCAGGTGATGCTCGCGGCCGGGACCGATGTCGTCCCGGTCCTCCACGACGACGGGCGGCTCTCGGGCCTGTTCACGGCGCGGGACCTCATCGCCCTGGCCGCCGGCGCCCACCGGCGCACCCGGGCCGGGCACGTCACGGCCCCGGCGCTCTACCGCATCGAGCCCGTGCTGCCGAGAGAGCATCCCAGCGCGATGCCGCCGAGCTGACCGCCTGGTCACGCGGTACCAAGGGGGACGGGGAAAGGACGGCCGATGTCACGGCAGATCCCCTGGGGGCTGGCGGAGCCATCGATTCGCCTGATCGAGGAGCGCGTCCGCCGACTCGAAGCCGACGTCGCCCTGCTCACCCACGCCGTCCAGGCGCTCACCCGGGAGCTGACGGAACGCCGGGAGCAGGAAGCCGAGGACGTCGTCCCGGGCCGGGCTGGGGGCGGACCCCCGGCCCCAGCGGATGACGTCGCCGCCGGCGGACCACCGGCCCCGGTGGGCGACGTGGCAGCGGCGGGTGCAGGCCGGTCCGGAAGCGGAGCGCCGGCCCCAGCGGGGGGTGACGTGGTCGCGGCTCCGGGTCAAGCCGGTGGCGGAGCGCCGGACGCGGCGGCAGGGCCGCGCTCCTACGGGCGGCGCCAGCGGGCCTCGCAGAAGGAGTAGAGGCCGAACATGACCAGGCCGAACGCGACCAGGACCAGCAGCCACGGTCCGACCGAGGTGGAGGCGAACTCGCGCAGTGTCCCGTCGACGCCCTTGGCCTTCCCCGGATCGAAGGTGATCGCGGCGTAGCCGAGGAAGACGCCGGCCGCGGCGAACACGAGCGCCCGGGTCGAGCGGCCGACCATCCCCAGCGCCTCCACGGCCTTCCGGACCCGCGCGCTCATCTGCTCGGTCTTGAGCTGCTTCTCGAAGTTCTTCCGCAGGGCGCCCACCGCGATGCCGATGCCGCCGGCGATGAAGCCGATCCCGACGAGGAGGACGAGCCAGCGCCCTCCCGGGATGTCGTGCATGGCCCGGGCGGTGAGATCCTTGGACTTCTGGTCACTGGAGCTCTGCCCGCCGGAACCGATGAGGAACGCCACCGTGGTCGCGCACACGACCGTGTAGAACACCCCACGGGCGAGTGAGGCCAGGCGCTTGGTGGCCTTGTGCCCGTCCGGCCCCGTCTGGCCGAAGACGGCCTCGCTGAACCGCCACAGGGCCATGCCCGCGAACCCGATCGCCAGGAGCCAGAGGATGACGGTCCCTCCGGTGGTCTTGGCGACCGTCTGGAGCGCGCCCTGCCGGTCCGCCTGGCCGCCCTTCCCGAAGGCGACCCGCACCGCGAGGTACCCGATGAGAAGGTAGGTCAGGCCGCGGGCGGCGATTCCCGCTCGGGCCAGAAATTGGAACGGCGTGCTGTTCGACGCCCGGCGGCCTGCCGCCCGTACGTGTGCACTATGCACGGTCATGAGCTCCTCCTGCGATCGGCCGCGAGATCCCCCTTCCTCCCAGCCTCAAACCTGAGCAGAGCGGCCATGGAACTTCTCGTCCCCCGTCGGGCGTCGAGGTTACGAGGCCGGTGACCTCGCTTTCAGCCGCCGGACGCCCCCGACGAACGGAGCACTGAATGATCATCGGCCTCGTGACCGCCGTCGCCGCGTCCGCCTGTTACGGCACCGGATCGGTCCTGCAGGCCGTGGGCTCACGCAGGTCCGCCCGCCGGGAGATCGCGGCGGGCTCCACCGCGGCCACCACGACGCACGGCGGCCCGAGCCTGCTGTCGACCGCCAAGGCCGCCGTGACCTGGGAGTTCCTGCTGGGTTCGGTCCTGGATGCGGCCGGTTTCGGGCTCGGCGCGCTGGCGGCCCGGCTGCTGCCGTTGTTCCTGTCGCAGACCGTGATCAGCGCCAACCTGGTGGTCACCGCCCTGTTGGGGATCAAGCTGCTGGGCGTCCGGCTCAACCGGCTCGAATGGGTCTCGATCGGGGTCGTGTGCGCCGCTCTCGTCCTTCTGGCCGGAGCCGCGGGCCACGAGGGCACCGGCCATACGCCGATCGCGACGCACTGGTGGCTCCTGGCGATCTCCGTGCTCCTCATCGGCGGCGGGTTCCTGGCCGTACGGCTGATGGGGGCCACGGCCGCGATCCTGGCCGGATTGCTGTCCGGCCTCGGCTTCGGCACGGTGGGCGTGAGCGTACGCGTCCTGAACGGCGTGCGCCCGGTCGACTCGGGCGCGCTGCTCACCGACCCCACGCTGTACGCCCTGGTGATCAGCGGCGTCGGGGGCATGTACCTGCACACGGTGGCGTTGCAGATCGGCTCGGTCAACGGGGCGACCGCAGCCCTGGTCGTGGGCGAGACCGTCGTCCCCGGTCTGCTCGGCGTGGTGTGGCTCGGCGACGCGTCGCGTCCCGGTTACACCTGGGCGGCCCTGGCCGGCTTCGTGCTCGCGGTCGCCGGCGCCGTCGCGGTGGCCCGCTTCGGTGCGGTCGAGCACGCCGTGGGCGCCGCCGCCCGCCCGGAAGAGGCCGTCCATTCTCCGTGACCGACGTCCGGGCGGGCGAGCGCAGGGGCGCTCGGCCGTCAGGCGGCCTCTTCGGTGGCTCCGAGGTCGACGGCGGTACGGATGAAGTCGGCGGCCTCCCGTACGGCCGCCCGCGCCTCGGGGAACAGCCGGTTGAACAGCTGGAACACGTGGATCTGCCCAGGCCATACCTGGAGCTCACACCGGTTTCCAGAGCCGGTGAGGGCCTCGGCCAACCGTTCGGCCTCGCCCCGTAGGACCTCCTGCTCCGCGACCTGGATAAAGAAGGGCGGCAGATCGAGGCCCGCGCACTCGAGCAGGGTCAGCCGGGGGTCGGACCAGTCGTTGTGGTCGCCGACGTACAGCCGCCCGAAGTGGCGCGCCAACGCCGGGCTGATGAAGGGGTCGCGGTATTTCCGGTCGCTCAGCACCGACAGTTCGCAGCTGAGGTCCACCCACGGTGAGAACAGCACGACCCCGCCCGGCGCGGGCAGGCCGGAACGGCAGGCCTCGCCGACCATGGCGGCCGCGAGGTGGCCGCCGGAGGAGTCGCCGGCGATCACGATCCGGGACGGCGGGAGGTCGGTGAGCAGCCACCGGTAGGCCGCCAGGGCGTCCTCCAGTGCCGCGGGGAACGGATGCTCGGGGGCCAAGCGGTAGCTGGGCGCCAGGACGGGCAGCCCGGTGTCCACCGCGAGCCGGCTCGTCAGCGTCCGGTGCGTACGGGGTGAACAGAAGGCGTACCCGCCGCCGTGCAGGTACAGGATCGCCCCGTTGCTGGGCTCGGGTGGACGGACCCACTCACCGGTGACCGGTGCGCCCGCCGCACGGGCCAATGCCTCGACCCGCACCCCGGGATCCGGTCGCAGCAGGCGGGTGCTGTGTTCGAGGGCCATGCGGAGCACCGTGAGGGAGACGAAGCGTCCGTTCAGCCGGTCGGCCATGGGCCGCCATCCGAACCGCAGGGCGCGCGCGAGGACCCTCGCCTGTCGGCTGGGAACGACGATGTCGGCGAATCCGGCGGTGAGGTCGTCGTAGGAGGTCACGCGACACCGCCGGTGGATGCGGCGCGGCCTGGCACCATCGCCCGGCCGCAGGGGGGGATTGTCATACTGGGCCTCGGTGTACTCGTCAGGTGGGGGAACCACGACGATCGTGCCTCTGACCCGCTCGTCCGCGACACGGGGGAACTCCCCCTTCGGGTACCTGCTTCTACCTGCCTCGCAGCACGGGTATGCCGTTCCCGAGAGTGATCCGCCACGGTGAGCGACCCGATGATGTCTCTCCGGCGGAGATCGGCTCCGTACGGTGACGCCTTGGTCTGCGATCATCGATCCCGACGGTCCGGGAGCGAGGACACTCCAGCAGCGTCTGCGGAAACAGCGGCTCGTCCGACACGCAGGACGCTGACCGGGCCCTCTCAGAGGATGCTCAGACCGCTGGTGTTCCGCGTCGCGCAACCTTGTTCTTTCGTCCGGGATCCGATGGTGAGATGGTGTCCCCGGGACGCGGTGGCGACCGAGGAGAGGAAGATCCGATCGTGGTACAGGGGACGGGCAGCCCGGAGCGCACGCTCGCCGAGGACGAGATCCGCGGGATCGTCGAGAACATGCTGGCCGGCCAGGATCTCGACGGCCGGCAGGTCGTCGTGATCATCCCGGACGGCACCCGCTCGGCGCCGGTGCCGCTGATGCTCCGCCTCCTGCACGACGCGCTCGCCGGCCGGGCCGGCCGTATCGACGTCCTCGTCGCCCTCGGCACCCACCAGCCCATGGACGACGCCGCCCTCGACGCCCTCGTCGGCGCCTCCGGAATCGGCCGCGAGCGCCTGCTCCCGAACATGACGGTCGTCAACCACGCCTGGTCCGATCCGGCGACGTACGCGGCCCTCGGCACGATCACCGCCGAGCGGGTCCGCGAGCTGAGCGGCGGGCGACTCGACAGCCCCGTCGACGTACGGATCAACCGCCTCGTCTCCGAGGCCGACCTCGTGATCGTGTGCGGGCCCGTCTTCCCGCATGAGGTCGTCGGCTTCTCCGGCGGCAACAAGTACTTCTTCCCGGGCGTGAGCGGCCCGGAGGTCATCGACCTGTCCCACTGGCTCGGCGCCCTGATCACCAGCCACGACATCATCGGCACCCGCGGCATCACCCCGGTCCGGGCGATCATCGACCACGCCGCCGCGATGATCCCGACGCCGAAGCTATGCCTGGCCATGGTGGTGCGTCCGGGCGGCACCGAACTGGCCGGCCTGTACGCCGGGACGCCCGAGGAGGCATGGGCCGCGGCCGCCGCCCTGTCCTCCCGGGTGCACATCCGCCACGTCGACCGGCCGTACAAGACCGTGCTGTCGATCATGCCGCGCCGCTACGCCGACATGTGGACGGCCGCCAAGGGGATGTACAAGGTCGAGCCGGTGATCGCCGACGGCGGCGAGGTCATCGTCTACGCGCCGCACATCGACCGCTTCAGCGTGACCCACGGCGTGGTCCTCGCGGAGATCGGCTACCACACCCGCGACTACTTCCTCGCCCAGTGGGACCGGTTCCGCGACCACCCGCTCGGTGTCCTGGCGCACAGCACGCATCTGCGCGGTCAGGGCACCTTCGACGCCGGGGTGGAACGACCGCGGATCAGCGTCACACTCGCCACCGGCATCCCCGAGGACGTCTGCGCCGCCCACGGCCTCGGCTACCGCGACCCCGCCACCATCGACGTCCGCGAGTGGACCGACGACCCGGACCCCGACGTCCTCGTCGTCCCGGACGCCGGCGAGATCCTCTACCGCCTCACTGCGACGGCCTGATCCGGCGCGTCCCGTACGGAATGCTCGGCGAACCGCCCGCAAAGACACCCGAACGACGCTTAAGGACAGCTGACTACGAGCCTTTACCGAGCTTCCGGCACGCGCCGCAGCATCAAGATCGGCAAACTGCGCCGGACGGCCGGCAGCAGCGTGGCGCGGCGGCCACGGGCCGCCGCGCCACAGGTGCGGTGTTTCGGATGATCGCGGGTCAGCTCGGGGCCACGGCGCGGCCGGTCTGCGGGGAGATCATGCCGGCGCACAGGCCGCGGCCTGCGAGCACCTGCGCGATGCGCGGGATCGCGGCGAGCGTGTTGGCGGGCCACTCGTGCATGAGGATGATCTGGCCGTTGGTGAGCCGGGCGTTGGCCTGCACGATCGCGTCGGTGCTGGCGCCGTTCCAGTCCTGGGAGTCGACGTCCCAGATGATCTGGGTCAGGCCGTACTTGGCCTCGACCGACCGCAGCGTCGAGTTGGTCTCACCGTACGGCGGCCGGAACAGCCTCGGCGTGCCGCCGCCCGCGTTCGCGATGGCCTGCTGGGTGGCGCCCGTCCTCTTCGACTGCCGGACGCTCCAGTACTGGTCGAAGGTCGCCGTTCCGATGATGGAGGGAGCGTTGTACCGCGTCGTCTCGTAGATGTCGTACGTACCGCCGTCGCTGGTGACCGTGCCCTTGTACGTCCCCGTAGGCCGGTAGGCGCCCCAGTTGTCGACGACGTAGTACTCCACGAGCGGGTTCGTCGTCCATCCGTAGCGAGACAGGTATGCGTTGCCGGACGGGCTGAAGCTGCCCGAGTAGTTCACGGTCCGACGTCCGCAGGCGCGGGCGGCGGCGCCCGGACCTCGGGTCGTCCGGGAGGCCTGCCGACGGCTACGAGCTCGAGCCGGTGATCACCAAAGGCACCGAACGATGAACACCATCGTCAGTCAGCACAAAGTCCGCGGAGGCTTGCTCCCCCGACGCATACAGGACGCACGAAGATCGAAAAAGGGCTCCGGAGTGATCTCCGAAACCCTCTCTGATCTGCTCTCACACTGGGTGGGCGATACTGGGTTCGAACCAGTGACCTCTTCGGTGTGAACGAAGCGCTCTCCCACTGAGCTAATCGCCCCAGGCGGATCAACCGCCGCCAGCACAGACTAGCGCATCCCCACCCCTCCTCGCGCATCGACGATCAGACGTTCCAGGGGAGGTTCAGGCCGAATGTCTGGAGGTAGACCACGATCGCGCCGGCGATGAGGACGCCGACGCCGATGGCCAGGAGTTGGTTGCGACGCCGCACTCTCGGGTCGAGGGCCTTCTCCTTCGCTTTGCTCGCCGTTTGCTTCGCGGAGGTGAGGGCACGCTGCGCCCATGCGAACTCGGTCGCGAGGATGACAAAGCCTACGAAGATCGCTGCCCATCCCGGCCCCGGCAGGACGAGCATGGCGACACCTGCGGCGAGGACCGTGACGCCGACGCTGAACACGGCCAGCCGCCAGACGTTGTTGAGGATGGGGCGGTCGCGGATGCGCTCGCGCCAGCCGTTCAGCGCGTCTCTCATGGGATCGACCCTAGATCACTTCGCTTCCCCGCAGGTCAGAGCGGGTATCAAGAGCGGTGAGGTAGGTCACATGACGTACGGGGGGCGGAATGTTCTTAGGACTTTTGGCAGTTACGCGTCACAGAGCCAGGGGGACACCCGTTGGAGGGAGCGAAGTCCTCACCGAGAAACCCGCGATGCGGGACTGACGCCTGAAGGATGACCGATGAACAGCAGCAGCACCACTGCCTCCGCCGAGGTCGGCCTTCGGCTCATCGTCCCGGATAGGACGATCATCCCGCTGCTTGCGACGTTGGACTACTCCGCTGATGACCCGTATGCCATCCGTGTCGCGTTTCATGTCGGGAACGAGGCACCCGTGGAGTGGATCTTTGCTCGTGAGTTGCTGACCGTTGGGATCGTGCGCGAGGTCGGTAGGGGTGACGTGCGGGTGTGGCCGGCGGAGAAGAGCGGCGAGCGGATATTGAACCTGACGCTGTCGTCGCCGTTCGGCCGGGCGCACTTCGAGGTACCGCTGACCCCTCTCACCGACTTTCTGGACCGGACCTATGAGATCGTTCCTGCCGGCCGGGAAGCTGACTTCATCGACATCGGAGCGGAACTCGACGACCTCCTCTGGCAAATCTGAACCCCCGCATTGACCGTACGGCCCCGCACCAGGCGCCTCCCAGCGCCGGCCCACACCCATGGTGCGGGGCCGTACGCCTGTCACGGGTCGAGGTCGGCGGCACCGCGCTCGGCGAAGACCTCCATCGCCTTACGGGTGATCGGGCCGGGCGCCGAAGGCAAGACCTTGCCGTCGACGGCGCGGATCGGCTGGATGTCGCGGGTCGTCGAGGTCAGGAACGCCTCGTCGGCAGCGGTGAACTCCTCCAGCGGCAGGTCCTCCTCCTCGCCGCCGCACCACTCCAGCACCAGCGCCCGGGTCACCCCCGCGAGGCAACCGGATGAGAGCGTCGGGGTGATCAGTCGTCCACCGTGGACGAGGAAGACGTTGGAGCCGGTGCCCTCGCAGAGGTTCCCGGCGAGGTTGCCGAAGATCGCCTCTCCCCCGCCCTGCTGGCGCGCGTAGGCCAGGGCCTTGGCGTTGTCGCCGTACGACGTGGTCTTGAGGCCGGAGAGGGCGCCGCGCTCGTTACGGGGCCACGGCACGACGGAGACGTCCCCGGTCGGCGCGAACGGGGTCTGCTCGGCGATGGCCACGATGGCCGTGGCGCCTTCGTCCCCACGATCGGAGCCGAGGGGGCCGATGCCGCTCGTGTAGGTGATCCGGATCCGGGCGAGCTCCCAGGACGGCGCTGCGGCCAGAACGGCGAGCGTGCCCCGGCGGACGGCGTCCAGGTCCGGCTCGGGGAGCCCGAGGCCGGCCGCGGACACGGCGAGGCGCCGCAGATGGCGGGTCAGGGCGAAGGCCTCTCCGCGTACGGCCTTGACCGTCTCGAACACGCCGTCGCCGACGAGGATGCCGTGATCGAAGACCGACACCCGCGCGTTCTCCGGAGCGTACAGTTCTCCGTTGATCCAGACCGGCACGTTCCCGGTCTGAGAGCTGATCGCGACCACCGTGAAAGCCACCTCTCCGTGCCGGGCCCTTCCGGCCCGGTCCTCCCCTGCGCCGCCGGGATGAGCGCCCCGGCCGAACCCCACACTACGACCCGCGCGGACCTGGTCGGGGCCAAATACGCTCCCGGTGATCCAAGGCCGACCGCAACGCCATGCGGGGGCGGGAACGCCAAGTACGGCCCCGACGTCAAGCCTCGTCGGACCAACCCCAGCACAGTCAATGAGCAGAGCCGAAACAGGCATTACGATCGACACGACTGATCCCCGCAGCCCCAGCCGCCCCGACGAAGAAGAGACCTAATGATCGACCAGGTGCCCGGCTACCGCATCCTGGAGCGGGTGGGCGAAGGCGGGTTCAGCGTCGTCTACCGCGCCGAGCAGCAGCGCCTGGACCGCGTCGTCGCCCTGAAGGTGCTGTCCGTCGAGGCCGTCGACGACGACACGATGCGCCGGTTCGAGCGGGAATGCCAGATCACGGGGCGGCTCACCGGCCACCCGAACGTCGTCACGGTGCTGGACACCGGCATGACCAGCGGCGGGCGCCCGTTCATCGCGATGGACTACTTCCAGCGAGGGTCGCTGCGGGACCGGCTGTCCCGCGAGGGCCCGCTCCCGCTGCAGGACGTCCTGCGGGCCGGCGTGAAGATCGCCGGAGCCCTGGCCGCCACGCACGAGGCGGGGGTACTGCATCGCGACGTCAAGCCGCAGAACATCCTCGTCTCCAAGTACGGCGAGCCGGCGCTCGCGGACTTCGGCATCGCCCGGCTGACCGGCTCATCGGAGGCGACGCACACGACCGCGTTCACGCCGCACCACGCGGCGCCGGAGGTGGTCAACGGCGAGCAGCCGGGGGTCACCGCGGACGTCTACTCGCTGGCCTCGAGCATGTACCAGCTTCTCGCGGGCGGCCCGGCGTTCAAGGCGGGGTCGGCCAGCGGGATCGGCGCGCTGATGATGCGGATCCTCAACGATCCGCCGCCCCCGATCTCGCGTCCGGACGTCCCGCCTCAGGTGTACGACGTCATCGCCAAGGCGATGGCGAAGACGCCGGCCCAGCGTTTTCCCAGTGCGGTGGCGTTCGCCACACGCCTCCAGCAGTTGCAGGCCGAACTCGGGCTCCCGGTGACGGAGCTGACCGGCAGCGACTCGATCACGGCGCCGCCCGCTCCCACGCCGTACGTCCCGCAGCAGGACCACTCAGGACTCACCGGACCCGGTTTTGACCTGGCGCACCAGTACGCCCCGCCGCACCTGCCCGTGGCGCATCCGGACGCGCCCGTACCGCCCGCCAACACGGGACCGCCCGCGGCGAAACCCCCGACGCCCCGCGCACCGAGCCCCCGCCCCGCTCCGGTCCCCAGCCCGCCGGTCCGCGAGCCGGTGTCCGGACCGCGCCCCCGCGAGGGCACGGCTCGGACGCTGCCGAAGACGGTCGAGCGTACGGGGCCGTACAGCCCGCCGGTGGAGGACCGGAAGAGCCGTCAGGGCGCCATCGCGGCCGGCGTGCTCGCCGCCATCGTCCTGGGAGCGGGCGTCGGCATCGGCGGGTTCCTGCTGCTCGGGAGCACCGGGAGCGCGAAGAAGGACACGCCGTCGCCGGCGCCGAGTTCGACCGCGCCGCGGACCACCGCTTCGTCCGCTCCGGCGGCGGTTCCTCCCCAGGTCATGCGGGCGGCGACGCCGCGTGACCTGCGCGCGCTCGACAAGGGCCAGATCGTCGTCCTGCGCTGGAAGCTCGCCAAGAACAACGACTACCCGATCTGGGTCCAGCAGTCCGACGGGTCGGGGGCGCAGACCGCCCCGCAGGCACTGGCGCCGCATTCGACGACGGTGACCCTGTCCGGACTCGACGCCCAGAGGGGGTACTGCTTCACGGTCGGCGCGCTCGTCGCCCTCGGACAGAGCGACGGGCAGTCCGCCACCCTCGCGTGGTCCAGGGCCACGTGCATCCGCGGCGCCACGGCCCAGTGACGCGCCGGCTCCCGGCTCATCAACCCAGGAGCAGCGAACGGGGGTGCAGCCGACGGTCCAGGCGACGCAGCGGGCCGACGGTCCGCCGGACGAGCCTGGTGACCTCGTCGGCGTGCCGCCACGCGGCCTCGGCCGTGTCCGGCGTGGGCGGCGTCGCGGCGTACTGCGACCGGTTGACCAGGTCGGCGAGGGGGCGCAGGTGGGGTTCGGCTCCGGCGAGCCGTTCGGCGCCGAAGCCCGCGACCTCGTGCGCGGTCAGCGCGACCATGGTGGGCAGACCTACGGCGCCCAGCGCCTCGCGGGTCTGGTCCCAGGCTCCGGTGATCCGTGCGGCGGGCGTGGCGCCGCCGCGTCGGCGCCGTCGCCGCAGCGCCGGAACGATCAGCACGCCGAGCAGGTACAGCGCCGGCATGACCGGGGCCGCGACCAGGCCGTACGCCCACAGCGGCGTCGGTGAGGCCGTGGGCGCCCTCCGGGCCGGGGCCTTGGGCGGCGGGGCGCCCTGGCCGCCGGATCCGCCGCCTTTCTTGCGGGCCGCCGCGTTCTTCTGCGCGGCCTCGAGCTTCTGCTGCGTCTCCCCCGCCGGCACCCCATCCGATTTGCCCGAGGCGCCGGCCTGTTCGGGGGTCGGGAAGAACGGCACCCAGCCGAGGCCGGCGAAGTCCACCTCGGGCCAGACCAACACGTCGCCGGAGCGAACCTGCCACGAACCGTTGCCGCCGACGCCCGGCCGGAAGCCGACGACGACGCGCGTCGGCAGTCCGACCGAACGCGCGAGGACGGCGTACGCCGTGGCGAACTGTTCCGACGTGCCGCGCTTGGAACTGGTGAGGAAGTAGCGCAGCTGCGCGTAGGTGTGGCCGGGCAGGCCGCTCACGTCGTACCGGGCGGCGGTCCGGAGGTAGTCCGCGAGCTTCGCGGCACGCCCGAACGCGGTGTCCTGGTCTTTGGTGATCTGTACGGCGAGCTTGCGGAACGCCGGGACCTGAGCGTTCTTCGCCGTCGTCCCCGGCGACTCCGGCAGGTCCAGGGCGGCCTGTGCCTCGGCGTCCCGGGCCGGTACGGCGACCGCGAGCTGGTCGGCGTCGTAGTCGCGGACCATCGAGGTCACCGTGTACGCCTGGCCGGAGTGCAGCGGCTGCCCCGCGGTCAGCACTCCGCTGCCGGGATCGGCCGTCACCGCCAGGTCCTGGATGGCCTGGGGCCGGTCCGCGGCCGGCACCCACACACCGGGCAGGTCCTGGATGGTGAAGCGCTGGACGACCCGCGTACGGCGGACGCGGGCATCGTCCGGGATGCGGCTCCCGGCGGGCACGAACCGCGCGCCGGAGGTCCAGGTGACGCCGTCGAAGCGGTCCAGGACGGCGAGCCGCCAGTCCTCGGGCGCGTCGGCGTGCACGGTGAACATCTGCTGGTCCGGGGTCTGGAGCCAGGCCGACACCCGGTCGAGGGGGCTGATGCTGTCGCGCTGCCGCGGTGGCGGGGCCTTGACCGTGGCCCGCGGGTCGTACGCCTCCCCCGTCATCGGCAGGTACGGCCCGACCGCCGCGGCCAGCAGCCCGAGGGCCGCCGCCGCCGGAACCCCGGCGAGCAGCCACAGCGGCCGTCCGCCGCTTCGTACGATCGTGAGCGCGCCGACGAGCCCGATCAGGCCGGCGGCGACGGGGAGGTTCGAGCCGGGGCCGTTCACGCCGAGCAGCAGGGCGACGCAGAACACGGCGACCGAGGGCAGCGCCGGTGCCGCCTTCGTCCCGGAGCGCAGGGTCAATTCGGCGCCGGCGACGGCCGCGAGCCAGACCAGCACGTGCGGCAGGACGAGGAGCTCGGGCCGGCCGGGCGCGGGCAGCAGCGAGGTGAGCGTGCCCTTCCAGGAGTCGCGCAGCGCGCCGCCGATGACCGTGAAGTCGCCGTGGAACAGGGTCAGTCCGGCCACGAGCGTCCAGGCCGCCGCGGTCGCCAGGATCGAGATCCAGAGCGGCCAGGTCCGGCGTCGCGGCCAGGACAGCAGCGCCGCGAGCACCACGGGGGTGACCGCCGCGACCGTGATCACGGGCACCAGGTCGCCGAGCGCGAACACCCGGTGGAACGCCAGACCGCCCGTGCCGGCCAGCGCGATGACGATGACGAGCGCGGTGATCAGCCGAACGCGCAGGCCGGAGCCGCGGCCGGGCACGTCGGTGCGCGGTTCGACGGGGGCAGCCGTCGTGGTCATCGCGCGGCGCCCTTCCACGCCGTGCGCAGCTCCTCCAGGTCGTAGATCTCGATGAGCGCGATGCCGGGCAGGCCCGGTCCCGGCGCGTCGGGGCGGACGCGCACGCACACCACCCGGTCGAACCGGCGGCGCAGCGCCCCGGCCCCGGAGATCTCCCCCCGCCCTCCGGTGACGAGCACCAGCGCCCCGCCCGCCCGTACGCGGCGCGCGACCTCCAGCGCGGCGTGCGTCACGTCCGTACGGGACAGGCGGGCCAGCCGGTCGAGGATCGCGTCGACGTCGTGGGCGCTTCCTCGGGTCTCCACGAGCGGCCCGTCGCCGGTGAGGACCCGGACCGGGAAGTTCATCCGGGCGGCGCCGGCCGCGACGGTCGCCGCCGCGTCCACGGCGAGCTCGAAGCCGTCCGGGTCGGCGTAGGCGTCGGCCGCGGTGTCGATGACGATCGTCGTCTGCGGCATGCTCGCGTCGACCAGTTGGCGGACCATCAGCGTGCCGGTGCGCGCGCTCGACCGCCAGTGGATGTGGCGCAGGTCGTCGCCGACGACGTACTCCCGTAGCGCATGGAACGTGACGGTGCCCGCCGGGGCGGTGTCCGACGTCGGCCCCTCCAGGTGGTGGTTGCGCCCTAAGGGGAGGAGCGGGAGGTCGACCGTACGCGGGCGGACCAGGAGGGTACGCGGCTCGCCGTACTCCCGTATCCGCCGGGACAGCCCGAACGGGTCGGCGCGGACCAGCCGGAGTGGCCCCACCGGGACCTCCCCGCGCGTGTCCGTCGGCAGCGGGTAGTGGATCGACTCGGCCGCACCTGGGCGCAGCAGCGGGACCCGGACCTCGATCCGCCCGGCGCCGCACGCGTCGTACGCCCGCATGCCCGCCCGGCGGACCCGGCCGGTGTTGGTGACGTGCAGTACGCCGGAGGCGGTCTCGCCGCGCACCACCCGCTGCGGCGTGATCTCCCGGCCGACGGTGAGACGGGGCTGCGGCAGCGTCCACAGTACGGCGGTCAGGACGGCGAGGAACCCGCCGACCGCGAGGGCGACCGGTTCGGGGTAACCGAGCAGGGCGCCGACGGCGTACAGCGCCACCGAGGCCGCCGCGACCCCCCAGCCGACCGGCGTCAGCACCCTCAGGCCCCGGCGGACTGCGGCATCGGCACCCGGGACAGGGCCTCGGCGACCAGGTCCTGCGGGGTACGGCCGCGAAGCTCCGCCTCGGGTGTCAGCATGAGCCGGTGCGCGATGACGTGCGTGGCGAGGGCCTTGACGTCCTCGGGGACGACGAAGGACCGGCCGGCGGCCGCGGCCCGCACCCGTACGGCGCGCAACAGCGCCAGGCTCGCGCGAGGGCTGGCGCCCAGGCGGATGTCGGGGTGCTGACGGGTCGTCGCGACGACCTGCACGAGGTAGTCGTACAGCCCCGGCGCGACATGGATCCGGCTCGCGAAGTCGATCATGTTCTTGACGTCGTCCCGGCCCGCGACCTTCGGCAACTGGTCGATCAGCGGCCCGGTCAGCGTGCCGGCCAGCACGGCCACCTCCGAGGCGTGGTCCGGGTACCCCATCGAGATCTTCATGAGGAACCGGTCGAGCTGCGCCTCCGGCAGCGGGTACGTCCCGTCCATGTCGACCGGGTTCTGGGTCGCGATCACCATGAACGGCCGGGGCACCGGATGCGGACGCCCGTCCACGGTGACGCGCCGCTCCTCCATCACCTCGAGCAGCGCCGACTGGGTCTTCGGGGACCCCCGGTTGATCTCGTCGGCGACGACGATGTTGGCGAAGATCGGACCGGGGTGGAACTCGAACTGACTGTTCGACTGATTGAAGATCGAAACGCCGGTGACGTCGGACGGCAGCAGGTCGGGCGTGAACTGGATCCGCGTCCAGCGCGCGTCCACGCTGGCCGCGACCGTACGGGCGAGGGTCGTCTTACCGACCCCGGGCACGTCCTCCAGCAGCAGATGGCCCTCGCTGAGCAGGCACAGCAGCGCCAGCTCGACGTTCTCCCG
>JBJMIW010000293.1:0-6015 GCA_045806665.1 Actinoallomurus sp. | reverse complement strand
ATCGACGGGAGGCCGGTCAGGACGTCACTGACGAAGCGGACCGCATCCCCAACCCGGTTGCGTCCGTATTCGGAGAGGAAGATTCCCACGAGGGTTCCAAATGGGACGGCGAGCAGCGAGCCGACGCCGACGTCCTGGGCCGCGTCGCGTACCGCGCGAAAGAGTTCCTCGGCGTCCACCGCGGACGGGGCTCCGGTGACCGCCACCGCCCGATGCGAACGCTGGAGGTCGTACCCGAGCGCCTCGGCGCGGGCCAGGACGATCTTCTCGTCGACGCCGGCGAGCAGTTCCTCGACGAGGTCCCGGGACAGGCGCTCCTCGGCCTCCGCGAGGCCGTCCAGATGGGCGAGCCGGAGCGTGCTGTACCGCAGCGCCGCGACGGTCTGGGCCAGTGCGGCGTTCGCGACCCGTAGCCGGCCCGCGTTCGCTCGCTGCCGGGTGCGGCGGCGCGCGTTCGTGATCGCGATCCCGGTCTGCTGGGCGAGTACCCGCAGCAGGAACTGCTCGCCGGACGGGGGTTCGGCGGCGGCGCCGACGACCAGATAGCCCAGGTGGTCGTTCAGGCTGCGGAGCGGATAGGCCCACGCCCAGGGCTCGCCCAGCACGGCGACCGGGCCGCCCGCCGCGCTGAGCACGGCGAACTGCGCCTCGAGATCATCATGCGCGTCGGCCTCCTCGGGGGCGCCTCCTACGCGCTGCCAGCCCGTGCCGTTCAGGTAGGCGCCGTGGAAGCGGCAGCGCCCCAGAGACGGGATCGAGGTCACGGCGAGATGAAGGATGTGGTCCTGGTCGTCGCTCTCGGCCATCACCATGGATAGGGCGAGCAGCGAGCGCATGCACGAGACCTGATCCCGCGGTCTCAGTTCGGATCGAGGTGCCATCGCCACCTCCGCGAGGCCATACCCGGAGGATCGCCGACCTGGCCGCGGCCCCACGTCGTACCGTCGACCCGCGCCGCGGAGCTGGTCACGGCCGGTCATGGTCCCCTTTCATGAGGATATGGCGGCCAACCGCGCGACCGTCACGGGGGGCCGACCCGGCTGATCCAGACCGTCCCGCAGGACAGGCACGGCGGCGCCGCGCGGGAGGCCGAGGGGCGACAGGACGGTCCTACCGTTCGTATTTGGTCCTGTCGTGACCTGGTTACGCGTGCGTCCGCCGCCGCACTCTGACTCTCATGACGAGTGTGCGCTCGCATGTCGAGACGCCGCGCCACGGAAGGATCATGCGCGGCCGCGAATGCGAGTGGAACGCCATGATGACCCTGCTCGGGGCGGCTCAGACCGGGCGCTCCCATGTCCTTCTCATCGAGGGCGAAGCGGGGACCGGTAAGAGTCTCCTGCTCGCCAAGGCGGCCTGCACGTCCGCGGCGCTGGGTTTCTCGACGGCGACGGGCGGAGCGTGGGAGTTCGGAGACGTGGCGCCGCTCGAGCCGCTGCTGTCGGCCCTCGTCGGCCTGGCCGTCGTGTGCGACACGGGACCGGGCAACTGGCCGGGTCGGCGGCTGCGGATCATCGAGGAGGTCCGGGCGACACTGGAGCGACGCGGCGGCGAAGGACCCGTGCTGGTGAGCCTGGACGACCTGCAGCGGGCCGACCCGGCCACGCTGACGGCGATCCACACGCTGACGCGGGAGCTGGCCTCCTGCCCCGTCGTGTGGCTGCTGGCCCGCTGTACGACCGGGCGCGCGATCGAGGCGGACCGCCTGTTCGACCTCCTGGAGCGGGACGGCGCGATGCGGGTCACGCTGGCCCCGTTCGACGACACGACCGTGCGCGAGGTCGTGATCGACAGTCTGGGAGCGGTACCGGACCCTGATCTGCTGGCGCTGGCGTCCGAGACGGGCGGCAATCCGGCCCTGCTCACCGAGCTGCTGTCCGGGCTGCGGGACGAGGGGGCCGTGCAGGTCACCGATGGACACGCGCGCCTGGTGGCCCCCCGGATCCCCGAGCGGATCCGGGCCGACATCCGGCACCGTCTGGACCACGTCAGCCCGGCGACGCGTCACCTGCTGAGCGTCGGCGCGACCTTCGGGCGCTCGTTCTGCCTCGAGGACACCGCCGAGGTGCTCGGCACCAAACCGGCGGCGCTGCTCCCCGAGCTCGACGAGGCGTTCACCGGAGGCTTCCTCGTCGCCACCCCGGAGGACCTGGCCTTCCGCAACGGCCTGCTGTGGCGGGTCGTCACCGACGCCGTCCCCGGGCCGGTCCGGCGGGCACTGCACCGGCAGATCGGCGACCTCCTGATGGAGCGGGGTGGGAGCGCGGTGCCGGCTGCCGCCTCCCATCTCATGCAGGGCGTACGCGTCGGCGATGCCCGGGCGCTGGCCGGCCTGGACCGGGTGGTCGCCGAGGTCCTTCTGATGTCGCCACGGGCCGCGGCGGCCCTCGCCGCGCACGCGCTCCGGCTCACCGATCCCACCGAACCGGCCTGGCCGGCCCGTACGGTGACGGCCGTCCGGGCCCTGAGCATGGCGGGGCGGCTGGAGGAGGCGCTCGACCTCGTGGACTCGGCGCTGATGATCCCGTTGCCCGGCGAGACGTCCGTCCGCCTGCGGTGTCTGCGATCCGCGATCCTGCCGCTGACGGGCCGGACGGCCGAGGCCGCGACCGAGGCGGGCACCGTCCTGGCCATACCCGGGCTGTCGGGCGAACTCCGCGACGAGGCCGAACTCGTCCTGCTCAACGCGCAGGCGGGGATGGGCGACGACGCGGGCGCACGGGAGCGCGCGGAGCGGATCGTCTCCGCCGCGGACGGCCACGGCGACGCCCTGCTCACCGGTGCGCTGATCACCCTTGCGCTGTCGGAGTGGGGCTCGGGGCGGCTGACCGACGGGCTGCGGTTCGCCCGCGAGGCCGTACGACGCGCGCGATCCGCGGACGCGCGCCGTCTCCACCCTCGGATGATCCTGGCGATGCTGCTGATCGACGTCCTCCGCCTCGAAGAGGCCCGTGCGGTCATGGCGAGCGCGGGGGAGGAAGCGGAGACGACCGGGCACCTGGCCTGGGCGGCGGCGCCCGCGGTCCTCCGCGCTCGCATGCACCTGGCCGCGGGCCGGTTCCACGCCGCCGCCGCCGAGGCCGAGGCCGGCCTGGCGATCACCAGCGACCTCGGACCGCACGTGCTGACCTCGTCCACGCTGTCGGTCCTGGCGACGGCGACGCTGCGGGCCGGTGATCTGCACGCCGCCCACCGGTACGCCGAGGGGGACCGGCCGCCGCTGTGCCACTGCGGGTCACCGTACGCGGACGCCCGCCTCCTGCTCGCCCGCGCGCAGGTCACCGTGGCCCGGGAGGGCGCGCCCGCGGCGGCGGAGACCATCGGGCGGCTCTGCGACGACCTCGCGACGCACCGCTGGACGTTGATCGGCGAACCCACCGCGGCGCCCTGGCTCGTACGGACGGCGCTCGCCCTGGGCGACCGGGCACGGGCCGAGACGGTCGTCGCGGCCATGGACCGGCTGGCCGGCGACCATCCCGTCTTCACCGGCATCGGGGTCACCGCCGCGCACGCCCGCGGCCTGCTCGACCGGGATCGACCCGCGCTCGAGCGGGCCGCCGCCGACCACGCCGACCCGTGGGCCCGCGCCTCGGCGGCCGAGGATCTCGGCATGTTGATCGCCGAGGAGGGCCCCGCCTTCCGGCACGACGCCGTCGCGGGCCTGGACCTGGCGCTCGCGACCTACACGGCTCTCGGCGCCGCCCGCGACGCGGCCCGGGTACGCCGCCGGCTGCGGCGCCTGGGCATACGACGCCGGCACTGGAACCAGGCCGATCGGCCCGTCTCGGGCTGGGCGAGCCTCACCGACACTGAACGCAGCGTCTCCGTGCTCGTCGCCCAGGGCCTGACGAACCGCCAGGTCGCG
Organism: Actinoallomurus sp.; assembly: GCA_045806665.1. Classification (GTDB taxonomy): domain Bacteria; phylum Actinomycetota; class Actinomycetes; order Streptosporangiales; family Streptosporangiaceae; genus Actinoallomurus. Next base: position 2,150 of record JBJMIW010000293.1, on the reverse strand, counting down.
GACCAGCTGTTCATGAGCGCCCACACGGTCGCCTTCCACCTGCGCCACATCTTCCGCAAGCTGGACGTGACCTCACGGGTCGAGCTGACCCGCCTCACCATGGAGGCGGACACCTGACGTCGGGTGGATCAGCCGCTGAGACGTTCGTGGACCAGCCGGACCGCCATCGCGCCCTCACCGACCGCCGAGGCGACGCGCTTGATCGATCCGCTCCGGACGTCGCCGACCGCGAAGATCCCCGGCAGGCTGGTCTCCAGCGGCAGCGCGCCGCCGCCGGTGCGGATGAAGCCCTTCTCGTCGACGTCGACCCGCCCGCCGAGCCAGGCGACGCAGGGATCGGCCCCGATGAAGACGAAGAGGCCCCGGGTATCGAAGACCTGCCGTTCCCCGGTCCTGTTGTTCTCCACGACGATCGCCCGGAGCGTGTCGTCGCCGACGAGCTCACGCACCTCGGTGTTCAGGTGCACCTCGATGTCGGGGGACTGTTCGATCTGGTCGATGAGGTAGCGCGACATGCTCTTGCCGAGGTCGTCGCCGCGGACGAACAACCGGACACGGCTCGCGTGCTTGGCGAGGTACAGCGCCGCCTGACCGGCCGAGTTGCCGCCGCCGACGACCGCGACGGGCAGCCGCTCGCACATCAGCGCCTCGACCTCGGTCGCGGCGTAGTAGACGCCGCACCCTTCGAACCGCTCCAGGTTCGGCACGGCGAGCCGGCGGTAGTGGGCGCCGGTCGCGATGATCACCGTCCGGGTCCTGACCCGGCCGCCGTCGCCGATCCGGACGGTGTACTGCCCGTCATCGACCTCCAGGCCCGTCGCCTCGGCCGGGACGCCGAGCCGCGCGCCGAACTTCTCGGCCTGGATGACCGCGCGCTCGGCCAATTCGGCGCCGGAGATGCCGGAGGGAAAGCCGAGATAGTTCTCGATGCGGGACGAGGTGCCCGCCTGGCCACCGATGGCGATCGCGTCCAGGGCGACCGTTCGCAGGCCCTCCGACGCGCCGTACACGGCCGCGGCCAGTCCGGCGGGACCGGCACCGACGATCACCAGTTCGGCAAGGTCCTCCTGCTCGGCCGGTGCCAGCATGCCGATTACGCGGGCGAGTTCGGCGTTGCTCGGGTTCCGCAGCACCTGGTCGCCGTTCAGGATCACGACCGGCGTCTCGGCGGGGGTTATGTGCAGGCGTTGCAGGGCCGTGTCGACCTCTTGGTCCTCCTCCAGGTCGATCCACCGGTGCGGGAGCCGGTTCCGCGCGGCGAAGTCACGCAGCCGCCGGGTGTCCGGGGAGAACCGCGAGCCGATGATCCGGAGCCCGGCGCCCTGTTCGATCAGCAGCGAGCGCCGGATGAAATAGGCGCGCAGGATGAGGTCGCCGAGGATCGGGTCCCGGGCGACCAGCCGGCGCAACCGCTCGACCGGGACGCGCAGGACCGCGCCCGGCTCGTCGACCACGGCGCCGACCAGCGGCGCCTGCCCGGTGAGCAGGCTCAGCTCGCCGAGGAAACGGCCGGGGCCATGGACCCGGATGACCGCGTCCCCGTCGAGGATCGCGGCCTTACCCTCTAGGACCACGAAGAAGTCGTAGTCACGCCGGCCCTGCCGGAACAGGACCTGACCCTGCCGGGTCGGCACGCGTTCGCCGTACCCGGACAGGCGGGCGATCTGTTCGGGGTCCAGTCGCGGGTACGCGCCGTTCAGATCAGGCGTCTCCTGCAAGGACCTTCTCCACCCAGGAGCGAAGGACCGGGGCCGGTGCGGCGCCGGCCTGGCGGGCGATCACCTTGCCGTCACGGAGTACGAGCAGCGTCGGCACGGCCTGGACGGTGAAGTGCTGCGCCAGCTTGGGCGCCCGGTCGATGTCGACCTTCACGAGTTTGATCCGGCCGGCCATCTCCCGGGCCAGCTGCTCGAGCGCCGGGCTGACCATGCGGCACGGGCCGCACCAGGTCGCCCAGAGGTCGACCACCACCGGGATGGAGGCGCGCTCGGCGACGTCGGCGAAGTCGTCGTCACCGGCGTCGGCGATCCAGGGGAGCGGCTGGTGGCAGTTCCCGCAGCGCGGGACGCCGTCGGCCACGGCGGGCACGCGGTTCTTCTTGCCGCAGTGCGGGCACTCGACGATCATCTGTCCCCCTCACGGGTTCTCGT
>JBJMIW010000292.1:0-11566 GCA_045806665.1 Actinoallomurus sp. | reverse complement strand
GGCGAGCTGTCGCGGGTCATGCTCGCGGTTAAGCAGGCGCTCGCCCGGACGGACCAGGTGCTCACGTACGTGTTCGACGAGGTCGACGCGGGCGTGGGCGGCAAGGCGGCCGTCGAGGTCGGCCGGCGGCTGGCCCGGCTGGCCCGGTCCGCCCAGGTGATCGTGGTCACGCACCTTCCGCAGGTCGCGGCGTTCGCCGACCAGCACCTGGTGGTGGAGAAGTCCAACGATGGGCGCGTCACCCGCAGCGGCGTCACCGCGCTGGACGCGGACGGACGGGTCCGGGAGCTGTCGCGCATGCTCGCGGGTCTGGAGGACTCGGAGCTGGGCCGGGCGCACGCCGAAGAGCTGCTGGCCATCGCGGCCGCCGAGCGCTGAGTTCGGTCGCGCCGTCCCGTACGGACACCGGCCGTCGCCGAACGAACACGCCATAACGGTCGTCGTTACCAATGGCACCGTCCGGGCTCTGGCAGGATTGGCAACGATGAACGACGTCTCCCCGAGAATCAAGAGCGGCGCCCGTCTGCGGGCGCCGCTGCGGCGCGGGCTGCGCCGTGACCGGCGCGAGGGGGGGACGGGCCTGACCGGCGTCGCCCGCCTCGATGGCAAGACCAAGAAGCTCACCAAGCGTCTCCGGCCGGGCGACATCGCGATCATCGATCACGTCGACCTCGACCGGGTCAGCGCGGAGGCGCTGACCGCCTGCCAGGTCGCCGCGGTGATCAACGTGGCGCGCAGCATCTCCGGCCGCTATCCGAACCTCGGGCCGCAGATCCTCGTCGAGGCGGGCATCCCGCTGATCGACGACGTGGGACCCGACGTGTTCACCAAGGTGCATGAGGGCGACGTCGTCCGCGTCGACGGCGAGACCGTCTACGCGGGTGAGCAGGTCGCCACCAAGGGCATCCGGCAGACCGAGGAGTCGGTCGAGGCGGCGATGACCGAGGCCAGGGCGGAGCTGCCCGCCCAGCTCGAGGCGTTCGCCGCCAACACGATGGAGTTCCTCAAGCGCGAGCGGGACCTCCTATTCGACGGTGTCGGCGTGCCCGACATCACGACCGACCTCGAGGGCCGCCACGTCCTCATCGTCGTCCGCGGCTATCACTACCGCGAGGACATCGCCACGCTGCGGCCCTACATCCGCGAGTACCGCCCGGTGCTGATCGGCGTGGACGGCGGGGCCGACGCGCTGATGGAGGCGGGCTACCGGCCGGACATGATCGTCGGTGACATGGACTCCGTGTCGGATGAGGCGCTCACGTCAGGGGCCGAGCTCGTCGTGCACGCCTACCGCGACGGCCGGGCGCCCGGCCTGCGCCGCGTCCACGATCTGGGGCGGGAGGGTGTCGTCTTCCCCGCCACGGGGACGAGCGAGGACATCGCCATGCTGCTCGCCGACGACAAGGGCGCCACACTGATCGTCGCGGTCGGCACCCATGCGACGCTCGTGGAGTTCCTCGACAAGGGACGCGCCGGCATGGCCAGCACGTTCCTGACCCGGTTGCGGGTGGGCAGCAAGCTCGTCGACGCCAAGGGCGTGAGCCGGCTGTACCGCAGCCGCATCAAGGCGTCCTCACTGTTCCTGCTGATCGCCGCCACGCTCGTCGCCATGGTCGCCGCGATCGTATCCTCCCCGGCCGGCGAGGCCTTCGAGCCCGCCGTCGCCGACTGGTGGCACCAATTCGTCTACTGGCTAAACGGACTCTTCACGTGATCGATTTCCGGTACCACCTCGTCTCCATCATCGCGGTCTTCCTCGCGCTGGCGCTCGGCCTCGTGGTCGGTGCGTCCGCGCTGCGCGGGCCGCTCGTCGACCAGCTCAAGGAGACCTCGAACCGCCTGAAGAACAGCAACGAGACGCTGCGGAGGGAGAACACCGCCGCCGGGCAGGTGAACTCCTACACCAACCAGGTCACCGACGCGGTCGCGGCCCAGGTGGTCACCGGTCGGCTCAAGGACCAGAGCGTCGTGTTCGTCGAGGCCCCGGGCGCGGGCGACCAGATGCGGGCGCAGATGGCGGACATGGTCAACAAGGCCGGCGCGCGGATCAGCGGTTACGTCACGCTCCAGAGCAAGTACCTCGACCCGGACCAGCAGGCCACGCTGAACGAGCTGACCGACCAGCTCAAGCCGGCCGGTCTCACCTTCGCCGCGGACGCGACGCCGTACGACCGCACGGCGAGCGAGCTCGCGTGGGTGCTGGTCACCAGGCAGGCGTCGCGTACCGGCCAGGAGGACCCGGCCGCCGGGCAGGTGCTGTCGGGGTTCAAGGCGGCGGGTTTCCTGACGTACAGCGGGCAGCCCGCGACCCGTGCGACACTCGCCGTCGTGATCGCGCCCGCCGCCGCGAGCACCGACAAGAACGCCGACGCCCAGAACAAGGCGCTGGGCGCGCTGCCCATGGCCCTCTACACGTACGGCGGGGGCACGGTAGCGGTCGGTGATCCGGACTCGGCGACCGAGGGCGGCATGATCAAGGCGCTGCGCGACAGCGACCAGGCCAGCGGGCACGTCTCCACGGTCGACACGGCCGATGTTCCGGCCGGCCGGTTGACGACCGTGTTGGCACTGGCCGCCGCGAAACAGGGCAAGGCCGGCGATTACGGCATTGGGTCGAAGGCGGACGGAGCGCTCCCCACCCCGGTGCCGACGCCCACGCCGACGCTGACGAGGAAGAAGTGAGGCGGCATGCGTAAGGCAGTGGCGGGAGCCGTGCTGGGCGCGGCGGCGGCACGGGCGGCGTACGTCGCGCTGACCCGTCGCCCGCCCCGCGAGGAGAAGCTCTGGGTGCGGACGAACCACCGCGGTGAGCCGGTCACGCTGCTGGAAGGGCCGGCGTTCGCGGTCGGCGCGGTCACCGCGATCGCCGTCGCGCCGGGCGTGCCGGCGCGGATGCGGGCCGCCGCGGTGCTCGCGGGCGGCGTCACCGGAGCCCTCGGCGGCTACGACGACCTCGCCGGGTCGGGTGACTCCCGAGGGTTCAAAGGGCACCTGACGGCCCTGGCCCGTGGGGAGGTCACCACGGGCGCGGTGAAGATCCTGGGCATCGGCGCCGCCGGCCTGGCCGCCGCCGTGCTCGCGGGCAGCGACGCGCCGACCCGCCGGGGCGCCGCGCTCGACATCCTGATCAACGGCGCGCTGATCGCCGGCACCGCCAACCTGCTGAACCTGTTCGACCTGCGCCCCGGCCGGGCCATCAAGGCCGGGCTGGTCGCGAGCCCGCTGGTGTTCGCCCCGCCGTCCCCGTCGATGCGACGCGGCCGGTTCGCCGGCCTGCTCAGCGGGTCCGCGGTCGCCGCCGCACCGCTCGGCGCGGCGCTCGCGCTGCTGCCGGAGGACCTGGGCGAGCGGGCGATGCTCGGCGACGCCGGGGCCAACTCCCTCGGCGCGCTGATCGGCCTGGCCGCGACGGGCCTGAGCCGGCGCTCGCGTCTCACCGTCCTCGCCGGCGTCACGGCGCTGAATGCCGCCAGCGAGGTGGTCAGCTTCACCAAGGTCATCCAGGCCACTCCGCCGCTGAACTGGCTCGACCAGCTGGGCCGCCGTCCCGTCGTGCCGGAGGCGCGCCCATCGGGCACCCCGTGACCGCACCCGACGTGACGGAGGAGGCCGGGGAGACCACCGTCCACCGGGGGAGGGGACTCGCCGGAGCCGCCGTCCTCATCGGCGTCATCACCATCTTCGCCCGGGTCGTCGGCTTCTCCCGCAGCCTCGTCCTGTCCCACACCGTCGGCAACGACTGCCTGGCCACCGCGTACTTCACCGGCAACCAGGTGACGAACATCCTGTTCGAGGTCGTGGCCGGGGGAGCGCTGGCCAGTCTCGTCGTGCCGGTGCTGGCGGGGCCCGCCGCCCGCCGGGCGCCCGAGGCCCGCCGGATCGCCTCCGCGCTGATGACCTGGACCGTCCTGATCCTCGTGCCGCTCAGCCTGATCGCCGCCCTGGCGGCTCGCCCCGTGATCACGATGCTGGTGGGCGGGCAGGTGCCGGGCTGCTCACGGACCCAGGTGATCGACGCGGGGACCCGGATGCTCGTGGTCTTCGCCCCGCAGATCCTCTTCTACGGGCTGGCCGTGGTGATGTACGGCGTGCTGCAGGCGCACCGCCGCTTTCTCGGACCGGCGCTGGCGCCGCTGCTGTCGAGCCTCGTCGTGATCGGTGCGTACCTGCTGTTCCTGTCCACCGGCGCGGCGTACCGGCAGGCGGCGAACCAGCACGACCTGTCGACCGTCACCCGGAGCGCGGAGCTGACGCTGTCGGTGGGGACCAGCCTGGGCGTGGTCGCCCTCGTGCTGACGGTGGCCGGGCCGGCCGCGCGGCTGCGGCTCCGGCTGCGGCCCACACTGCACTTCCCGCCCGGCGTGGCCGGGCGCATCCGGCGGCTGGCGCTGGCCGGGCTGGCCACTCTCGTCGCCCAGCAGGCGGCCTGGGGCGTGGTCATCGTGCTGGCCAACAGGAGGGGCGGGGGCGGTGCGCTGCCGGTGTACCAGTACGCCTGGGCGCTGTTCCAGCTCCCGTACGCCGTCCTGGCCGTGCCGCTGGCCACCAGCGCCTTCCCGCTCCTGTCGGCCCGCGCGAGCGACGGGGACGATGCGGCCTTCGACCGCACGGCCGCGAGTACGACGCGGGCCATCGTGCTGTTGTCCTGTGCGGGGGCGGCCGTCCTGGCCGCGACCGCGCTGCCCGTCGCCCGGGTGTTCCTCCTCGGCACCAAGGGGCAGGTGCCGCCCATCGACCTGGCCCGCGCGATCGTGGCGTTCGCGCCCGGCCTGATCGGCTATGGCCTGATGGCGCACGTCGGCCGGGCCCTGTACGCCGCCGGAAAGGGCCGGGCCTCGGCCGCAGCCCAGGTGACCGGCTGGGTCGCGGTGATCGCCGCAGAGGTGGGGCTCGTGCTGGGGGCCGGACGGCGCGACGCCGTCGCCGCCCTCGGACTGGGCAACTCCATCGGCATGACGGTCGCCGGCGTCCTCCTGCTGCTCATGCTGGGGCGGACCCGAGGCCGCACCGCTCTCCGCGGCGTCGGCCGCGCGGTGGCGACGGGGCTGGCCGGCGGGGCGGCCGGGTACGCCGCCGGAGCCGGCGTCGTGGCCGCGTTCGGCGCGACGGGCCTGGCCGCGAGTCTCGGCGTCGGAGTCCTCGCCGCGCTGGCCGCCTCCGTGGCGTTCGGGGCCGTCGCGTACCTGGGCGACCGGGATGATCTGCGAAGCGTGATCGGGCGGAGGCTGTGATGGACGGACTGAAGGTTGCGCTCGTGCTCGCGACGAGCGCCGGCGGAGTGGGACGGCACGTCCGGTCGGTGGCCGACGGCCTGCGGGCGCGCGGCGCCAAGGTCGTCGTGCTCGGCCCAGGCTCGGCCGACGCGCTGTTCGGCTTCACCGAGTCCGGTGCCGGGTTCGCCCCGGTGGAGATCGCCGACCGCCCGCATCCGGTCGGCGACGTACGGGCGGTGGCCCGGCTCCGGCGTCTCACGAGCGACGCCGACGTCGTCCACGCGCACGGTCTGCGCGCCGGAGGGCTGGCGGCGCTGGCGCGGGTGCATACCGTGCCGGGACCGCTGCGCCTCGGCGCGGCCGGCCCGCCGCTCGTGGTCACCCTCCACAACGCGTCGATCGCGGGCGGCCTCACCGGTGCGGCGTACGCGACGCTCGAACGCGTCGTCGCCCGCGGCGCGGCGGAGGTCCTGGCCGTCTCCCCGGATCTGGAGGAGCGGATGCGGGGCCTGGGGGCGCGTTCGGTGGGCCGCGCGCTGGTGCCCGCGCCGGCCACGCCGCCCTCCGACGACCCCGCGGCGCCCAAACGGATCCGCGCCGAGCTCGCCGCCGGGGACCGTCCGCTGCTCATCACCGTCGCGCGACTGGCCGACCAGAAGGGGCTGCCCACCCTCTTGGACGCCGCAGCCGGCTGGGCCCGGCTGGACCCGCCGCCGCTGGTGGTCATCGCCGGCGACGGGCCGCTGGAGGGGGAGCTTCGTGCCCGGATCGCGGAGGAGCACCTCCCGGTCCGGCTGCTCGGCCGCCGTACGGACGTCGCGGCCCTCCTCGCCGCCGCCGACGTCGCCGTCCTGCCGAGCGTCTGGGAGGGCCAGCCGCTGATCGTCCAGGAGGTGCTGCGCGCCGGACGCCCCCTGGTCGCCACCCGGGTCGGCGGAGTCCCCGGCATGGTCGGCGAGGCGGCGCTGCTCGTGGCGCCGGGCGACGCCGCCGAGCTCGAACGCGCGGTACGGCGCGTACTGCAGGATCCGGCATTCGCCGATCGGCTCGCGTCGGCCGCCGTCGAGCAGGCGTCCCGGCTGCCGACCGACGACGACGCCATCGATCAGCTCTTGGCGGTCTACGCGCGCGTCTCCCGAATAACGCCTTGACGGCGTCTCGGGTACGAGGAAGGCAAGCCTGTGTATATAGTCGGTGCGCAGGAGGGGAGTATTCCTTCGCGGCAGTGTCGTCACCACGGTCTCAGGAGTCATATGCGGCCCGGTACTGTCGGCCCGCACCGATGAGTGAGGGCGGAAGAGACCTCCGGGGCCGTTGCCTGCCACCGGAGGAAATGCTCTCGTGAACGTCACCTTTTGGGCCTGGGGCCTCACTCTCTTGGGTCTTCTCGCGTTCATCCTGTTCGACCTGTGGGTGGTCGACCGTGGCAAGCCACGCGATTTCTCCCTGCGGCAGGCGAGCGCGTGGGTGACATTCTACGTGCTGCTGGCCGTCGCCTTCGGCATCGGCCTCTTGTTCGCCGCAGGGGCGGACTACTCCACGCAGTTCTTCGCCGGCTACCTCACCGAGTACAGCCTGAGCGTCGACAACCTGTTCATCTTCTATGTGATCATGGCCAGGTTCGCCGTCCCCCGCGCCAACCAGCACAAGGTGCTCCTGATCGGCATCATGATCGCGCTGGTGATGCGGGGGATCTTCATCGCGGTCGGTGCTGCCGCACTGGCCCGGTTCGAGTGGCTGTTCTACATCTTCGGGGCCTTCCTCATCTGGACCGCCTACGGTCTGGTGCGCGGTGAGCCCGACGAGGATGAGTACGAAGAGAACATCCTGGTCCGCTGGATCTGCCGGGTGGTCCCGACCGTGGACGACTACCATGAGCACCGGCTGACCGTCCGCACCGACGGCAAGCGCTTCATCACGCCGATGCTGATCGTGATGGTCGCGATCGGATCGACCGACCTGCTCTTCGCCCTCGACTCCATCCCCGCGATCTTCGGGCTCACCAAGGAGTCCTACCTCGTCTTCACCGCCAACGCCTTCGCGCTGATGGGGCTGCGGCAGCTGTACTTCCTCCTGCGGGGATTGCTGGACCGCCTTGTCTACCTCAGCAAGGGACTCGCGGTCATCCTGGCGTTCATCGGCGTCAAGCTCGTCCTCGAGGCCATGCACACGACCTGGTTCGAACACATACCGACGATCTCGACCGCGGTCTCCCTCGCCGTCATCGGCGCGACGATGCTCGTGACGACGGTCGTCAGCCTCGTCAAGGCCCGGCGCGGCACCGCCCCCGGAGCCCCCGAGCCCGGAGTAGGCGTCCACAGCGGCGAGGCTCGGGAGGACGGGGAGAGCCCGGAGGATTCCGGGCAAGGCCAGGAGTCCGAGGAGGCAGGAGCAGCCGGAGACGCCGCCTCCGGCCGCACGATGCCCGGTGCCATGATCCCCGGGCCCGCGGTCCCGGATGCGGGCGGGTCGACGCCGGACCCCGAACCGGACGCCGACCCGCAGCCGGAGGGCCCCGCCCCGGCGAACGACGAGACGGACACCGGCTCGCCGGACCTCGAGGCGAGGGCGGGCCGAACGCGGCAGTGATCGCCGGACGTCCCCTCGGGCTTTTCGGGCAGAACGCGTCCCGGCCCCTGTACCGTGATCACACGGGATGATTCTGGGGAAGGTTCGCATGCGCTTGCCCTCGGTGGCGCCCGCGGTGACGCGGACGATCTCGATCGTGCTGGCGGTCGCCGCCGTCGGCGTCCTGGCGGTCACCGCCCTCGCCGACCGGCAGAGCGGTCACAGACCGGCCGCGGAGCCGTCCCGCCCCGCGACGCCGGTCGCCGAGTCCACGCTGCCCGGCAGCATCGACCTGCCGCCCACCAGCGCACCCCCGAAGCCGCGCGTGCGGCCCGCCGACGCCAGGACCTGGCTCCGGGCGCTCGCCGGCAAGTGGAGTCAGGACGCGCAGAAGAACTACTTCCAGTTCCAGGCCGACGGCACCGGTCAGTGGGTGGCGTTCGGTCAGAAACTGTGGAGCGGCAAGGCCACCCCGCGCGACGCCACGACCTTCGACCTGTCCGACCGGAGCGGACAGGGCGCCTCGTACTGGCAGGTCAAGCTGGTGAGCGGCGGGACGGAACTCTTCTTCGCCGGCACGCAGACGACCTACCGCAAGGCGTAGCCGCGCGCGCTCCACGCCATGGCCGGGTGCGTCCGGCCGCTTCAGTCGCCGGGGGCGGCGGCCAGGGTCTCCAGGACGTCGAGGGCCGAGACGAGCGCCGCGCGCTGCTCGGGCGACAGGGTGCCGAGCCGCTCGACGAGGAACGCCGACCGCTCGGTGCGCAGCCGTCCGAGCTCCCGGCGGCCCTCCGGGGTGATCTCCAGGAGGGTCGCCCGCCGGTCGTCGACGTCGGGCGTGCGGCGGAGTAGGGACTGGCCCTCCAGAGAGGCCACCAGCCGGCTCTGGGTCGGTGCGCTGACGCCCTCGTGGGCGGCCAGGTCGCCGAGACGCACGGGGCCCAGCGCCTCGACACTGGAAAGGGTCGATGCCTGGCTGGACGTGAGCGTCCGGGAGCCGTACTGGCGGACGCGACGGCTGAGCCGGCCCAGCGTCATGCGCAGCCGTGCCGCGAGTTCCACGTCCGTCAGACCCTGGATGTCGGCCACCTGCCTGGTCACGCCCGTCATCAGTCCCTTACCCGGCTAGCGTCCCTGGCGCGCTGGTCATCGCGCGTCTTCCTCCATCATCCCCACACCGCGGGGATCGGCACGCCCGGACTGCCACGGAACCGCCGGGCGAGCGCCGAACACGCCGTTCCACGAGGAGCGGTGTGCATCCGGGGAACGTCCGGCGCACGATGATCATGGCGCATCGTGGCCGGGATCACCATCCCCGGGCGCGCCACTCCGCGACGTGCGGGCGTTCGCGGCCGAGGGTGGTGTCCTTGCCATGGCCGGGGTAGATCCAGGTCTCGTCCGGAAGGGCGCCGAACACGCGCTCTTCGAGGTCGCCCATGAGCCGGTCGAAGAGCGTCGCGTCGCCCCAGGTGTTCCCCGGCCCACCGGGGAACAGGCTGTCACCGGTGAACAGGTGCGGCGTGTCGCCGTCGTCGTACAGCAGCGCGATCGACCCCGGCGTGTGACCGCGCAGGTGGATCACGGACAGGGTGTTCTGCCCGACCCGGACGGTGCCCCCGTGCCGGACCGGCTCGGTGACCGGCAGCGGCAGGGCCTCGGCGTCGTCCGGGTGCGCCACGACGGACGGGTGGGTCGCGTCGACGACGGCCCCGAGCGCGCCCCAGTGGTCCTGGTGGCGATGGGTCGTGACGACCCGCGAGAGGGGGGCGTCGCCGAGGAGGTGGAGCAGGCGCTCCGGCTCGCTGGCGGCGTCGATCAGGACCTGCTCACCGGTGGCCGTACAGCGCAGGAGGTAGGTGTTGTTGTCAAAGGGCCCGACCGCCAGCTTGGTGATGATCAGACCGGGCAGTTCGCGCACATCGGGCGGGCCACCGACCTCGACGTTCCCTGTGTAGGACACGCACCCTCCTCCCATCGGCCATCAGGTCGACCCTGACGCCGTCCATCCTTCCACTCCCGCGACACGCGCCGCGCGGCTCGGCGGATGCCGACAATGCGGGCGGTCGAGGTGCGCCCCGAAGTAGGCTCCGGCCATGGAAACCGACCTGCCCATCTGCCGGACCTGCGGCGTGCAGTACGCCGCGCCCCGGAAGAACTGTCCGATCTGCGAGGACGAGCGGCAGTACGTCGGGTGGGACGGCCAGCAGTGGACGACGCTCGCCGAACTCCGCACCGTCGGGCACCGCGGAAAGATCGCCGAAGAGGGACCGGGGATCGTCGGGGTGGGCACCGAGCCGCCGACCTCGATCGGCCAGCGTGCGCTGCTCGTACGGACTCCGTCGGGCAACGTCCTCTGGGACATGATCACCTACCTCGATGACGATCTCCTCACCCGGGTCGCCGACCTCGGCGGCGTGAACGCCATCGCGATCAGCCATCCCCACTTCTACGGCTCGATGGTCGAATGGGCGCACGCGTTCGACGCGCCCGTCTACATCCACGCCGCCGACCGTCAGTGGGTGGCCCGGCCGGACGACTCGATCGTCTTCTGGGAGGACGAGACCCGGGAGATCGGGGACGGGCTGACCCTCGTCAACGCCGGCGTGCACTTCCCGGGGGGCCAGGTGCTGCACTGGCGCGACGGCGAGGACGGCAGGGGAGCGCTGCTGACCGGCGACATCTTCACCGTCGTCCCCGACCGCCGGTACGTCGGCTTCATGTACAGCTACCCCAATCTGATCCCCGAGCGCCCCCGGATCATCCGCCGCGCGCTGCGCCGGATGGAACCGTTCCCGTTCGAGCGGGTGTACGGGGGCTGGTGGGGCCGGATCGTGGCCGCCGACGGGACCGCCGCCGTACGCCGGTCGGCCGAGCGCTACCTCGAGCACGCCCTCGACGACGCGGCGGGATAGCGCCCCAGCGGCCTCAGGCGTTTCGGTGGCGATCTCTCTTCGAACACGTGTACGGTTTCGATGCGACGAGGGGCTGCCGTGAGGGCCATCCGGAAGAAACCGGCCTGTCTCCTCGTTAGCGTGAAGCTGACCTGTCTCAACCAGGCTCTAGGGGATACCGGATACGCCGTGGCTGACCGTCTGATCGTGCGCGGAGCGCGTGAACACAACCTCAAAGACGTCTCACTCGATCTCCCGCGGGACGCGCTGATCGTGTTCACCGGCATGTCCGGCTCCGGAAAGTCGAGCCTGGCCTTCGACACGATCTTCGCGGAAGGCCAGCGCCGCTACGTCGAGTCCCTGTCGGCGTACGCCCGTCAGTTCCTCGGCCAGATGGACAAGCCCGACGTCGACTTCATCGAGGGCCTGTCCCCGGCCGTGTCGATCGACCAGAAGTCGACCTCGAAGAATCCCCGCTCGACGGTCGGCACCATCACCGAGGTCTACGACTACCTCCGTCTGCTCTGGGCCCGCATCGGCCACCCGCACTGCCCGGTCTGCGGCCGCCCGATCTCCAAGCAGACGCCGCAGCAGATCGTCGACCGGGTGCTGGAGTTCGACGAGGGCAGCCGGTTCCAGGTGCTGGCCCCGGTGATCCGCGGCCGCAAGGGGGAGTACGCGGAGCTGTTCCGCGAGATGCAGACGAAGGGCTTCTCCCGTGCCCGCGTCGACGGCAGCCTCGTGCGCCTCGACGAGGCGCCGAAGCTCAAGAAGTACGAGAAGCACGACATCGAGGTCGTCGTCGACCGGCTCAGCGTCAAGGAGAGCGCCCGCCGCCGGCTCGCCGACTCGATCGAGACGGCGCTCGGGCTCTCCGAGGGCACGGTGATCCTC
>JBJMIW010000291.1:0-4454 GCA_045806665.1 Actinoallomurus sp. | reverse complement strand
GGGCCCCGCGCGTCTTTCGCGCGGGGCCCTTTTCCATCCGCGTGCACGGCCGTACCGCGAGTGCGTACGGGGCCTCCGCGCCACCGTTCCTTCAGTCCTCTCCGCCGGAGGTGCCGTACGGCGGACGGCACCGGATCGCCCGCACGTCCCCGCGGAGCGTGCAGTGGCCCGCGGCGTACGGGATGAGCACCGTCTGGCCCGAGCGGACCGCGAGCCGGTCGCCGTGTTCGGCCTCCAGCACCCCGGACCCCTCGGTGACCACGACGACCGAGAAGACCGGGTCGAGCACGCCGACCGGATCCGGCCGGACACGCTCGGCGGCGAAGAACGAGTCGGCGACCTCGGGGAAGAGCCGGTCGACCCCCGGCCGGATACCGCGACCGGTACGGTGCGCGCCGCGCAGCGCGTCGATCCGGCGGTCGTCCCACGCGCTCCGGTCGACGCACGCCAGCGCCGCGTCGTATCCGAGGCCCAGGTGGCCCGTCGCCGCATCGATGTCGTAGCCCTCCCACTCGAGCAGGACCGAGAAGTCGGTCGGCTCCTGCACCTCCACCAGCAGGATGTCCGCGCCGATGGCGTGCGGAAGGCCCGCCGGGCACACGATGGCGTCGCCCGCGCGGACGGGAATCCGGTTGGTGGCGGCCAGCATGTCCGCGGTCCGCTGCTCGACGACCCACCGCTGCAGCTCGCCGGCCTCGACGTCCCGCCGGAACCCCAGATGGACGGCCGCCCCCGGAGCCGCGTCGACGATGACCCATGCCTCGGTCTTGCCGTACGGCGAGGCCAGGTGAGCGGCCGCGAAGCGGCGGTCGGGGTGCACGTGGACCGGGAGGCGTTCGCCGGCGTCGAGGAGCTTGACGAGGATGGCCGGGTCCGCGCCGTGACGGGCGACGTGCTCCGGGCCGAGCCAGGCCTCCGGGTCGTCGGCCACCGCCGTGGCCAGGAGGCGCCCGTCGGGGAGCGTCGTCAGCCCGGCCGGCGCCGCGGCGTGCCGTGCGGTGACCGACCCGACCCAGTCCTCCGGAAAGTACGGATCGGTCCCGGCGACCGTCGCCGCGTCACGGAACCGGCCGATGCGGCCGGCACCCCGGTAGAACGAACGCGGCATGTTGGGCGGGAGCACGACGGGTCGCACGAATCCTCCTACGGTCGGGCCGCGGCCGGATTTCCGGCCAACCGAAATAGCTCAATCGTCAGCGTGCCACACGCGGCACCACTCGGTGTGCCACCCGAGCAGGTCCAGCAGGTCGGCCGGGCGCCCGCCCGCCGGTCAGCGGCCAGCGCCGAACCGCTCGACGCCGATGACCGGACGGAGGGCGCGCTCCAGGTCCGGGGTCGCGAAGGCGCGGCGGAGCACGTCGCCGCCGAGCGCGTTGCCGAGGGCGGCCATGATCATGCCCTGGTCGAGCGAGAGGTAGAACGGCGAGACCGCGCCGGTGCCGACGTCGACCGAGTCGCGGAAGCCCCACCGCGTGTACACGGAGAAGTCCCGCGCGAGCCGCCGCAGGTCGGCGAGGGCGGCGGCCGGCCGGTACCGCAGAGCCAGGAACGCCGCATGCGGGGTCACGACGCCCCTGGTGTACGCGGCGGGCGGGGGCGCCGGCTGCGCGGGACGCCCGGGGCAGCCCGGAAAGCCCGCGTCGACCAGGGTCGCGTCCTCGTTCGAGGGGTAGCCGCCGGGATCCATGCCGATGCCGTCCACACCGTACGCCGCGTAGTCTCCCTCGGCCGAACCCGCCGGGACCTCGGGCACGTTCGCGGGCGAGAAGCCCCAGTAGCCGTACCCGGCCTCGCGCATGCCGTGGTGGATCTGCGCGTCCACGGTGAGCGGATGGTTGACGCCCCAGCCGCGCGGTGCCCAGCGTTCCTCGGGCACGAACAGCGACGGCATCAGCGCCTCGAACATGCTGCCGCCCCAGGACGGCGTCACGCGTATGCCCGCATACGGGTAGGCGCCTTCGAAGACGTCCACGCCGAGGTAGCGGCGCCAGACGCCGAACGGCCGGGTCTCCTGCCAGCTCCAGTCGCAGGTGTCGGGGAAGCTACGCCAGGCGCCGTAGTACTCCTTCGCCGGCAGCTCGCCCTTGGCGATGCCGATGTAGTCGGCGATCCGGCTCTCGCTGACGATCGTGTCGTAGCAGCACGCCGAGGCTCCGGTGTCCGGCGCGTAGTTGAACAGGATACGGTTCACGTCGGGGCGGTAGTAGAACCCGAAGTTCATCGAGTCGTACAGCGCTCTCGTGCGGGCGGCCAACTCGGGTACGGCATTGCCGACGATACGGAGGCCGGTGGCCAGCCACCCGTTGTCCACCGACGACAGGATCGGCGTGATGGCGGCACCGGTGGGCGGCCAGGTGGTCAGCTTGGCCCCGGTCGTCTGGTCGTACCAGTTGTAGAACTGGCCGCTCGGCGCGTGCCGCTCCATCCGCTCCAGCGTGCCGATGGTCTTCGACAGGCGCGCGACCGCCTCGCCGTGGCCGATGACGCGCAGGCGTTCGGCCGCGACCGTGCTCCAGAGGTACGCGCCGATGTCGGTGATCGAGGTCTCGCGGCTGCGGATGCCGTCGTCGCGCAGCCGGTCGGTGGGCAGGCCGGTGCCCGAGTCGGTCATCGCGACGAAGGACGCCCAAGTGTCCCGCGCCCAGCGGGTGAGCGGGTCGCCCGACGCCGCCGCCGGGGACACGAGCGCGGGTACGAGCAGTACGAGCGCGGCGACCACGGCGACGGCGCGGACGAGGGCTCTCATCGCGCGGTGACCTCGAACGAGTCGTGCAGGCCACCGGTGGAGCTGTCGCCGGCGTACACGTCGATCGCGCCGGGCTCGACGACGAACCGGCCGCCGTTGTCGTAGAAGCCGACGTCGTTACGGCCGAGCGTGAACGTCACCGTCTTGCTCTGGCCGGGCGCGAGGGTGACGCGTTCGAAGCCGCGCAGCCGACGGACCGGCTGCTCGATGCTCGCGACCGGGTCGTGGATGTAGAGCTGCACGACGTCGTCACCGGCGCGCTTGCCGGTGTTCTTCACCTGGACGGAGGCGGAGACGGTGCCGTTCGGCGCCATCGTGGCCGAGCTCAGCTTGAGGTTCGAGATGTCGAAGGTCGTGTAGCTGAGGCCGTACCCGAACGCGTAGAGCGGGTCGCAGCTCGGCAGGTCGCGGTAGCGCGAATCCCACTTCGAGTTCGGGTCGCAGGGGCGGCCGGTCGGGTCGTGGTCGTAGTAGATCGGCACCTGCCCGATCGTGCGCGGGAAGGACACCGGCAGCTTGCCGCCCGGATTCACCTTGCCGAACAGCACGTCCGCGACCGCGTTGCCGGCCTGCACGCCGGGGAACCACGCCTCCAGGATCGCCGGGGCGCTCGCTGCGACCTTCGACAGCGTCAGCGGACGGCCGTTGAACAGCACGACGACGAAGGGCTTGCCGGTCGCCTTGATCTGGTCGATCAGCTCCTGCTGCTTACCGGGCAGGTCGATGTCGCTGCGGGAGGCCGCCTCGCCGCTCTGGCCGCGCGTCTCGCCGAGCGCGAGCACGACCTGGTCGGCCGCCTTGGCCGCCGCGACCGCCTTCGGGAAGTCTGCGTCGGACCCGCACTCGTCGGCGGGCGTGTTGTTCGGCGGGTCCTTGTCGATCATCTGGCAGGCCTGGGTGAAGGTCGTCTTGGGGTTCTGCGCCTTGATCCCCTGGTAGACCGAGACGGCGTCCTGGTCGCGGCCCTGGCCCCACCACGGGCCCAGCATGTCGTGCTGGTCGTCGCCGAGCGGGCCGATCACGGCCGTCGACTTGGACGGGTCGAGCGGCAGCGCACCGCCGTCGTTCTTCAGCAGCACCATCGACCGGCCGGCCGCCGTGCGCGCGGCGGCCACGGCGTCCGGTAGGAGCTGCGCCGAGTCGGCCTTGCTCGGGTCGACGTACGGATGGTCGAACAGGCCCGCGCGGAACTTCACGCGCAGGACCCGCCGTACGGCGTCGTCGATGCGCGGCATCGAGATCCGGTGCTGGGCGAGCAACTGCCTGCCGTAGTCGCGGATGTTGGTGCTGACCATCTCCGAGTCGGTGCCCGCGTTCAGCGCGAGGGCTCCGGCACCGGGGCCGTCGGCCGCGACGCCGTGGCCGCACGGCCCGTTGTCCGGCGTCTTCGGCGGGCAGGCGCGCATCTCCGAGACCGCGGTGTAGTCGCTCTCGATGAAGCCGTCGAAGCCCCACTCGCGCTTGAGGATGTCGGTCTCGGTGTGGCTGTCGCCGCAGCCCGGCGAGCCGTTGATGGCGTTGAACGAGCACATCACCGTGTCGGCGCCCGCGTCGATCGCCGCCTTGAACGGCGGCAGGTACATGTTCCGGAGCCGCTGCTCGGACATGTCGGTCGTGTTGTACTCACGGCCGCCCTCGGGCTGCCCGTAGGCGGCGAAGTGCTTGACGCTCGTGACGACCTTGTCGGCCGCGCCGTAGTCGCGGCCCT
>JBJMIW010000290.1:0-6764 GCA_045806665.1 Actinoallomurus sp. | reverse complement strand
TCCATCAGCAGGTTCCGGGCCTGCTGGATGGCCCAGACACCGGTCGGATTGGACGTGACGCCCAAAATGTGGACCCGGCGTGTCTCGATCTCCATGACGAACAAGACGTACAGGCGTTTGAGGAAAACCGTGTCGACGTGCATGAAGTCACACGCCAAGATCCCGGATGCTTGGGAGGTCAGGAACTGCCGCCAGGTCCGAGACGCCCGGCGTGGCGCCGGGCCCATGCCGGCCGCGGCGAGGATCCGGCGGATGGGGCCTTCCCCGATCCGATGGCCGAGGCCGAGCAGTTCACCCCGGATGCGCCGGTGCCCCCATCGTGGATTCTCCCTCGCCAGCCGGACCACCAGATCCCGCAGCTCGTCCGGGATCGGTGGACGGCCGACCGTGTGCGGATACGTCCAGCGCTGGGTGACCAGCCGGCGGCGCCAGGCCAACAAGGTGGCCGGCGTCACGATCCGGTGGAACCGAAGCCGCTTGGGCAGCAATCGCGCCAGCGCGGCCAACAGCGCCCGGTCGGCCCAGTCCGGCCTCGGACCGGCGACCTGACGGCGCAGCACGGCGACCTCATGCCGCAGCACCAAGATCTCCACCTCCCTGGAAGCGTCGCCTCGCATGAGGAGCGTCAACCAGCCGAACAACCGGACCATCAGCAGATACAGCAGGCGCAGGAACACGAGCGCTGAGCATAGAAGACCAGGTCAGATGCCGTGAACGAGTTATGGCACCGCACAGGATCATCACCACCCTGCCGAAGACCCCACGGATGAACGCCATCTGCGAACGCGTCATCGGCACGCTCCGCCGTGAACTCCTGGACCGGATCCTGATCCTCGGCGAACGCCACCTGACCTTGGTCCTCCGCGAGTACCTGATCCACTACAACCGGCACAGGCCGCATCAATCCCGACACCAGCGGCCGCCGGACACCGAGGCCCAACCGATCCGGGGCGCAACCGAACCCGTCGACCTACGCCGCATCCGGCGAAATCCCGTCGTCGCGGGCTTGATCAGCGAGTATCACCACGCTGCATAGCCGCAGATCAGGCTGCGTGACCCAATAATCGAGCGGCACACCTCCTCGAGGGTTCGAGCAGGCCCCTTTCGCAGCGAAGGTCACAGGTGGATGTTCCGCGAACGCCAAGGCCGCCCGTGCGGACCCGACAGATGCCAGCCGCACCGCGCTCGACGTCGACGAAGAGAGCCCACCGGACGAATCGGCCTCCGTCCAGTGCGGTGGGGATCACGGGCGTCACCGACGGCCTGGGAGCCGACCGGCGCCGCATAGGTCTCGACGACCTCATCGCAGCAGTTCTCCCCCGAGAGAGGGGACGCGAGTACCAAGGAACTGGATGAACCAGTCAAAGGCACCCAGGTCAAAATCAGGATTAGAAGCCATTCGACGAGGATGCTCATAACGGCCATGAGTGGGGATGTCCTGGTCGGCGGATCTGCCCGCCGGCTACGCCTTCCCCCTGTGCCGAGGGCCCGCCGGGCGGGTCCAGCGGGTGTCCACGGTCGCGGCGCTGCATGGGGACGCCGCTCCGCGACGCCCTCGGTTGACTACCGGAGAATCCATCGACTGTATCGCGTCGATACGTAAAGATCACGTAGCGCATGGCTGTAGCCGATTGCGCCCTCAATGACAGTGAACGCGTGGACGGAGCGCGGTCAACGCGGTTGACTATACACGAGCTACTGACGCAGCTACATGGTTTTGTAGAGTATCGGCAGTGCTAGCGGCACGTCGCGCAACAACTGGGGGAGCTTCACCAACGCTGCGGGGATGACAAGGAAAGCGCCCATGAGACCACCCCACTCCATCGCACCTCAGCTCGTTCCACGCGAGACTTCCCTGTGGAGCGGCCAGCGACACGACTCCGTCGGGGCCGCGAAGAAGGCGCCGCGTACCGCGCAGGTCCGCCGCCGAAGCGGGCTGTGGGAGACCGACAGCAGCCCCGGTGGGCTGGAAAGAGCGTTTCCGGCCGGAGGACTCAGCGCTATACGTGAGGTCGTTTCCACCCTGCCCCTGCCGAGGCGTCCTTCCCCCTGCTGGATCTGCGAGGAAGGCGGGCAACCGGCCGTAGCATGTTCCGGAACGCCCTGGGCCCGCTGGTACTCCGGCGGCTGGTCGACGACGAGATTCGAGGCTCGGACCGGGCCACCGAGGAGCATCAACGCCGAGCGCCGCATCCGCTGCGGCCGGCGACCGGACGCCGACCATGTTACGGCGCCACGCGGCAGGGATGGCGAGTGCTCGCGGCCTGCTGTTCACGATCCTGGGCGAGTTTGTACTGCCGTGCGGCGGATCGGCATGGACGTCGGCGTTGATCGACGTCCTGGGGCGGTTGAGCGTCGAGGAGAAGGCAAGTCGTCAGGCGCTGATGCGCACGGCCGCGGACGGCTGGCTCAGCTCGCAGCGGATCGGGCGCCGAACCTGCTGGGCATTGACATCGAACGCCGAGCAGCTACTCACCGAAGGCGCCGAACGAATCTACGGATTCGCCCGCATCGAGCGGAAATGGGACGGCCGCTGGCTGCTCGTCATGGCCCGGGCTCCGGAGACCGACCGCCCGGCTCGGCACCTGCTGCGCACGCGTCTTACCTGGGCGGGCTTCGGCGGCCCGGCCCCTGGGATCTGGGTGAGCACGCATCCCGACCGTATCGGCGAGGTCGAGTGTGCGCTCGGACAAGCGGGCCTCCTCGACGACGATGCTCAGATCTTCCACGCGGAGCATGCCGGTGCCGGTCCATTGGCCACCATGGTCCGCCAGGCGTGGGATCTCGAGGCGATCGAGCAGAGCTACGAGGAGTTCCTCCTCAAGTTCGGCGGCCACGCCACCCGTGATCCGCTCGCCCGGCTGATCGAGCTCGTCCACGCGTGGCGCCGCTGAAGGGAACTCCTGCCCGCCAAGTGGAGTGGCGACAAGGCCGCGAAGCTCTTCGAGCGCAGGCACGCCAAGTAGGCCACCGACGCGAACTCCTCCGACATGGTCTCGCTCCAGGTCGGGAAGCAAGACTCCGCGTAGAATCACCCCCTAAAAATTCGGAAGGGAACACATGGACTCCCTGAGCGACGCGCGGCGCGGTCCATCCAGTCATCTGTTCGGACGCGAAGCGGAGCAACAGGCCCTGCGGTCCAGCCTGGCCGACGCGTTCTCCGGCCGGGGCTCGTTGACGGTCATCGCCGGCGAAGCGGGTGCGGGCAAGACCACGCTGGCCGGGTCGCTCTGCCGGGAGGCGGCCGCCGAAGGCGCGATCGTCCTGATCGGACGGTGCTACGACGTACCCTTCACCCCCCTGTACGGAGCGTGGGTCGACCTGTTCGCCGGCAGCGAGCGTGTCGACGGAGTGCTGCCGCTTCCCTCCGCTTTCGCTCATCACGGCACTCTGGAAACCAGCTCGAACCAACCGGCCCTGCTCGAGGAGGTACGAAGCTTTCTCGTCGACTTGAGCGCCGTACATCCGGTGGTGTTGCTGTTCGAGGATCTGCAGTGGGCGGACCTTGCCAGCTGCGAGCTGCTCCGCTACGTCGCCAGGGAAGCCGCGGCGCACCGGCTCATGATCATGGCCACCATCAGCGAGGACGCGCTCGGCCGCGCCCAACCGCTCTACCGGCTGTTGCCGGCGCTGGAACGCGAGGCCGCGGCAGAGCGCATCAACCTGCCGCGCTTGCGACCGGAGGATCTGCACCAGCTCGTCACGAGTTCGTATCGGCTACGTACCGCCGATGTCGTGCGCCTGGTGGCCTATGTCTACGAGATGACAAGGGGAAATGCGCTTTTCGCGACCGAACTCCTGCGGGCACTCGAAGAGCAACGCATCCTCCAGCGCGAGGAAAATACCTGGCTGCTCGACGACCTTGGGCACGTCGGGATGCCGCTGCGGCTGCGGCAGGTGATCGACAACCGACTTCTCCGCCTGCCAGAGAAGTCGCAGGATCTGCTGGCCGCCGCGGCGGTGATCGGGCCCGAAGTCCCCTTCTCCCTGTGGACGAGCATTTTCGGTGGCGACGAGGAGACGATGCTCCGGGTGCTCGAGGAGGCAGCCGACGCGCACCTCGTCGAACCGACACCGGACGGCATCAGCTTCCGATTCGTGCATGCGCTGGTCCACGAAGCCTTGTACGAGGGCATCTTCCCGGTGCGGCGGCGCGTCATGCACCGGCGCGTCGGCGAAGCGCTGGCCGCCCTCCCGGCCCCGGATCCCGACGCGGTGGCGCGGCACTTCCACAGCGCGGACGACGATCGAGCGGGCGAGTGGCTCGTGTGCGCAGGTCAGCGGGCCGAAGGCGCGGGAGCCCATCTCACTGCCGTCGAACGCTATGAGGCCGCACTCCGGCCGCTCGAAGCGTCCCGCGCGCCCGCTGCCGAGCGGGCTTGGGTGCTGCTGAGCCTGGCCGTCCTCCGGCGGATGGACGACTCGTGGCGGGCCATTACTTATGTTGACATGGCGATGCGGCTCGCTCAGGAGTGCGATGACCACGATCTGTCCGCCCGGGTCCTGCTTGGCCGGGGACTTGTGCGTTGTTACGCCGGGATAATCGAGGACGGGATCAAGGACCTGATCGCGGGCGTGGCCGCCGTCGACTCCCTCAGACCTGGCGGGGCCGATCAGCGAGTCCGTGGAGCGAGCGTGGACAAGCTGCTCAACTGGGGCGCGCTAGTCTACTGGCTGGCCGTGGCCGGCCGCTCGGACGAGGCCCGGTCGCTGGCCGACGACCATCTCCGTCAGGCCGCCAGATCGGTGGCCGATGAAGGGAAGACCGCCGGCATCGCCGGGGCGTACTGGGGTCTGGCATTCGTCCATGCGATGCAGGGGCGGGTCGAAGAAGCGCGGCTCGCTTCTGCTGCGGCAGCGGCCGCCTACCGCAAGCTCGGCCAGCACAGGTTGGCGTTCATCGCGCTGCGGGACGAGCTGGTGCACGTCACGCTGCCGTACCACACCGACGATCACGGCGAGCGCGAGCGGCTGGCGACGGCCTTGCGGCGGATGGCCGACCAGGGCAACGCCGCGCGTGCGTTTGTCGACGCCATCGACAACGTCCGCTACCCGCTCCTGCAGATGATGGTGATCGAGGGCCGCTGGGACGAGGTCCACCAGGTGGTCGACGCGATGGGCGAGTACGGAATCCCGATCCTGCGGCATGTGGTGGGCAGTGTGCTCGGTCCTGTCGCGCGGGCACAGGGGGATGTGGATCTTGCTTGGCGGCTCGTGCGCGAGACCTGGCCCGCCGGGCCGTCGACGGAGCCGGGAAATGTGGAGTGCTACCACACGCTCCCCCTACAGCGGCTCGCCGTCGAACTCTCCCTCGACGACGGTGACCTCCTCGGAGCGCGGGCGTGGCTGGAAGCTCACGATCGCTGGTTGGCCTGGTCCGGGTTCGTGCTAGGGGAAGCCGAGGCACAGTGCTTGTGGGCGCGCTACGAACTGGCGCGCGGGCACCCGAGGGAGGCCCTGCCGCACGCAGAGGCAGCGCTGGAGCGCGCGACCAAGCCTCAGCAGCCGCTCGCGTTGCTGTCTGCGCATCGGCTCCTTGGCGAGATGAAAACCGCAGCGGGCCGGTATGAGGAGGCCGAGCCGCATTTCGAGGAGGCGTTGTCGCTGGCCGAGGCGTGCGCCGCGCCGTACGAACGGGCGCTGACGTTGCTGTCGTGGGCCGAGCACGGACTCGCGAGCAGTGCGGCGACTGCGGTCCCCGGCTTCCTCGCCGAGACGCGCGCGCTGTGCGAACCCCTCAAGGCGACTCCGGCTCTCGAGCGAGTGGCGAGGCTCGAGGATGTGCTGGCCGCGCAGCAGCCGGTCGTCATCTCCTACCCGGCGGGCCTGACGGAACGGGAGGCCGAGGTACTCGGGCTCCTCGCCCGCGGCCTCAGCGACAAGGAGATCGCGGCTCTGCTGCACCTGAGTCCCCGCACGGTCGGCCGTCATGTGGAGAAGGCCTACCGGAAGGTCGGCGTGCACCGCCGGGCGGAGGCCGCCGTGTTCGCCATGCGCCACGGCTTGTTGAAGGACAACCTGCTCTAGCACCCCAATATGGCGTTAGGTGCGCCCTCCGGTGAAGCCTTGGGTAATTCGCCCCATCCTGGGTCGGCCAGGAGTCGTGGGATGCCGTGAGGCGTGCCGCAAGGTGCGGCATTCTCCCGAAGCCGAGCGCCGCTGCCGTCCTGGAGAGTCGTAACCAGTCATTGGACAGGTTTGCCAGGAGTGCACCGGATGCGAATTCAGGAAATCCCGCCCGAGTACCTGCCAGACCCGGCAACCCTACCCGAGCGGGCGTACAACCTCCCGGAGCTTGGCTACCCGCAGCAGCTCAACGCCGTCGCGGAATTGCTCGACGCCGGGCCGGCCCGCGCTCTCGGCGACCGGGTGGTGTTCTACTGCGACGATGGGACGATCACGTACGCCGAGCTGTCGCGGGCGGTCAACCGAGTGGGCAATGCGCTGCGGCGGCTCGGGATCCGGCCGGGGCAGCGGGTTGTTCTCCGGCTGCCGGACGGCCCGGAGCTCGTGTACTGGATCCTCGCGCTGCAGAAGATCGGCGCGGTGCCGGTCCCGACCTTCACGCTCTCGCGCGCGGCCGATCTCGTGTATCGCGAGAACGACACCGAAGCGACGGCCATCGTCGCCGACGCCCGGCTGCTCGACGAGGTCGAGAAGGCCCGGACCGGATTCCGTTACGCACAGCACCTGATCGCTGTTCCGGCGACCGACAACCCCGCGTACCTCGACTCGGACGTGCTCGTCGCGAACGCTTCGGACAT
>JBJMIW010000289.1:0-3564 GCA_045806665.1 Actinoallomurus sp. | reverse complement strand
CGCGACCCGGACGGCGCGGTCGTCGCGTCGGCCGCGGTCGGACTCGCCGGAACGACCACCGAGCTGACCCTGGAGGTGGAGTCGCCGCGACACTGGCGGCCGAACGGCTGGGGCGAGGCGCACCTGTACAGGCTGAGCGTCACCCTGCACGACCCGGCGGGACAGGTCAGCGACGAGCGAGATGTCCGCCTCGGCTTCCGCGACATCCGCTTCAGCCGCGACGACGGTGCCCCGGAAGGATCGCTGCCGTACCGGCTGATCGTGGACGGGGAGTCTGGAACCATCAAGGGCTGGAACTGGGTGCCGGTCGACGCGCTGTACGGGGCGGCGGGCGAGGCGAAGCTGCGTCACCTGCTGGAGCTGGCGCGCGACGCCGACGTGACGATGCTGCGGGTGTGGGGCGGCGGCCTCATCGAGAGTGAGGCCTTTTACGACCTGTGCGATGAGTTCGGCATCCTCGTCTGGCAGGAGTTCGCCCAGTCCAGCTCCGGGATGAGCAGCCTGCCCAGCGACGATGATGCGTTCGTCGCGCGCATGGTCGCTGAGGCCGAACGGATCCTGCCGGGCCGTCGCAATCACCCGAGCCTGGCCATCTGGTGCGGTGGAAACGAGCTGCAGCGCCTCGACGGTGTCCCGTTGACCGATGACGACTCGCCGGTGCTGGCGGCGCTGCACGAGGTGGTGACGCGGCTCGACCCCGACCGGCACTGGCTGCCGACCTCTCCATCCGGACCGGTGTTCGGCAACACCCTCGAGAGCGTGCGGACCAGCCCGGAGCAGCATGACGTGCACGGACCCTGGGAGCACCAGGGCCTGTCCGACCACTACCGGCTCTACGACGAGGGCCGTGGCCTGCTGCTCAGCGAGTTCGGCGTCGAGGGGATGAGCAACGTGCGGGCGATCGAGTCGGTCGTGCCCGCGCCCGAACGCCGGCTCCCGACTACGGGCAACCCGGTCTGGGACCATCTCGGCCGGTGGTGGAACAACGAAGCGCTGGTGCGGCAGGCCTTCGGCGGTGTCATTGACGACATCCCGGCGTTGTCGCGCGCGAGCCAGTTCCTCCAGGCCGACGGCCTGCGCTATGCGGTCGAGGCCAACCGGCGGCGGCCGGAGAGCTGCGGGGTGCTGCCGTGGCAGCTGAACGAGTCGTTCCCCAACGGGTGGTGCACCGCGGCCGTCGACTACTTCGGCGAACCGAAGGCGGCGTACCACTACGTGCGCCGGGCCTACCACCCGCTGCACGCGTGCGCGGCCCTGCCCGCGCAACGCGTGACCGGTGATGAGTTCACCGCGACGGTCTGGGCCTGGTCGGATGACGTGGCCGACCCGGCGAGCGTCACCGCGCGCGTCATGGCTCTCGACGGACGCGTGGTGGTCCAGGAGCGCTGGGAGGCCGAGCTCGCCGAACGGCGGCCGCGGCCGCTCGGTGAGATCCGCTGTTCGGCCGCCGAACTGGACGGGCGGCCATTCCTGCTGGACCTGTCGGTGCGGATGGGGCCGCGGTCGCGGACCAACCGGTACCTGCTGACCGCCGGCGCGGACTTCCGGGAGATCCCGGCCCTGCCGCAGGCGTCCGTGACGACCCGGCTGGACGTGCGCGGCGCGACCTGGACGCTGAGGTTGCGTCACGAGGATGGGCCGGTCGTGCCGTTCCTGCGGGTACTGGACGCCCGGCCGGCCGCCGAGTCGGGCTGGGTGCGCTGGGACGACAACGCCATCGACCTGCTTCCCGGGGAGGAACGCGTGGTGCACGGCCACTGGGACGGTGTGGCGCCGGAGTGTCGCCGTCTGCTGCTCGACGGCTGGAACGTTCCCGCCCGGACCATCTCCGAGGCCGGCTGATGGACGGGGGCATGGGGGCCATGGTGAACGACGTGCGGGTCACCGTCGGCGGGCTGGACCCGGACCTGTTCGACGTCGAGGTGGCCCACCCGCAGGGGGAGACGCCCGCCGGGGGAGTGGGAGTCATGGTCACCGTCACCTGCCGGAGCCACGAGCCGATCGAGGCGCGGCTGCGGATCTCGACCGGCCTCGCCGACGTCGCCGACCCGTACTGGCTCATCCCTGGCCTGTTCTACGGCGAGAACCGGCCCGCGGGCAACGATCGGCTCTACCCACGCTTCGCCCGTGTCGCCGACGAGCCGCCGGACCCGCGGCGGTTCGTCGCACCCGCCTGGAGCTTCCGCGCCGACCGGGCCGCCACCCCCGCCGTCTTCGTCTGGGGGGCGTCCGGCGGACTGGCGCTGGCCGTCGACGAGCGCAGCCCGCTGGGCCTGACCGGCATCGGCTTCGCCCACCATGAGGACGGGACGGCGTCCGTTCACGCCGACTTCCCGTACGTCGAGCAGCCGGTCAGCTATACCGGCGGCGCCGAACCCGCGTCGCCGCTGGCCGAGACGCACGTGTGGCAGCCGGGCGAGCGGCACGTGGTCGAGGCGTGCGTCTACCGCCTCCCGGCCGACCGGCACGCGTACGCACCGGTACTGCGCGAGCGGCACGCCCGGACGGCCACGGAACCGCTGCGTCCCTGGGTCGAGGTGACCGAGGCGGCGGGCCTGGCCGCGTACGGCCTTTACCACTGGCATTACCGGCCCGACCCCGCCGTGCTCCTGGAGACGGCGGCGTTCGACCGGGAGTTCAACGACAACGCCGGGGGCCGGGGAGACCGACGCGCCATGCACGTCGCCTGGGTCAGCGGCATCCCCTACGCGCACGCGCTGATCCTGCACGGCCGCCGTCGCGCGGACGCGGCTCACGTGGCGGCGGGTGCCGCCGTCATCGACCACATCTGCGCGAACCTCGCCCCGTCGGGGACGTTCTGGGGCCAGTGGACCGCCGACCGCGGCTGGGGCAAGAGCTGGACACCCGTCCCCGGCGGACTGCACGCCCGTACTCTCGCGGAGGCCACGCTCTTCCTGCACCGTGCGGTCCGCGCCGAGCAGGCCGCCGGGGTCGCGCGCACCGAGTGGCTCAAGGCCGTGTGCGGCAACCTGCAGGTGGCGGTGCGCAACCAGCGCGCAGACGGCAACTTCGGCAGCCTGCTGCACGCGGCTGACGGACGCGTGCTCAGCTGGGCCGGCGCCGCCGGGCTGACCTGGGTCGCCGCGCTCGCCGAGGCACATGACCTCGACCCGGGACACCTGGAGGCCGCGCGCCGCGGGGGTGACTACTACGCCCGCTTCGTCCACGAGGAGTTCTTGCACGGCGCGCCGGAGGACGTCGACCTGGCGCCGACGTCGGAGGACGGCTACGCCGCCGTCATGGCGTACGTCGCGTTGTGGCGGGCCACCGGTGAAGACCGCTGGCTGGACCTCGCCCGCCGCGCCGCCGACTGGATGCTGACCTTCCGCTACAGCTACGACGTCCGGTTCGAGGAGCACACGCTGCTCGGGGCGTACGGCTTCCGCAGCCGTGGCGCGGACCAGGCCTCGCCCAGCAACCAGCACCTGCACGCGTACGGGCTGATCTGCCTGGCGGAGATGGCCGAGCTGGCCTCGGCGACCGGCGACCCGCACTACCTGGAGCGCACGCGGGAGAACCTCGCCTGCTTCCGGCAGTTCATCG
>JBJMIW010000288.1:0-39201 GCA_045806665.1 Actinoallomurus sp. | reverse complement strand
CGGCACACCGGCCGCGCTCCTCGGCCGGGCCGGTCTGGGTCAGCACGACCCGCGTGCCCGCCGGATGGCCGCCCTTCAGCTCCCACCGGACGCGCCCGAGCGGCTCATCGCCGGACGGCCAGGCGTACTCCAGGCGCTCGGGCGCGGCGACCTCGGTGACCTCGCCGGGCGCAACCAGGTCGACGGTGGTCCCAGGTGGCGGGAGCTCGCCGCCGGCGGGTGCGCCGGACCCGACGAGCGCCGGCCAGACCTTCTCGATCGGGTGCGGGACGTTCCGCTCGAACCGGATCGTCCAGCCGTCGGCGTCCTCGCTCAGGTCGCCTTCGTTCAGGCCGAACGCCTCGGCGTACGCGTCGTGCCGCCCGGCGTAGTCATCCGGCACCGGCTGCAGCCCCGACGGGGTGTCGGCCAGGGCCGAGTCCAGCGCGGAGAAGCAGGCCTCCCAGCCGGCGGCGAAGCTGCCGGCCATCGGCCGGTCAGAGAAGGTGTGGGTGAAGACGAGGACGCACCCGTCGCCGTCAGGGCGCAGCTCCCAGCGCAGCGGGTCTTCATACCAGGTGAAGGCCAGCACGTGTGGCGGATCGAGCTCGGTGATCTCTCCGCTGCCCAGCGGCAGCGCCTCGTGCTCCTGCTGGAACCGGATCTTCCCGCCGGGGCGAAGGTCGATCTCCTCCACCTTCGAGGGGAACCAGTGACCGAGGTGGGCGGGGTCGGTCAGGGCGCGCCAGACCTTCTGCACCGGATGCGCGAGCCGACGTTCGAATCGCAGCACGCTGCGGCCGTGCGCGGTCTCCAGGGTGGGGTTCATGTCTCGTCGTTCTCCATCGTGTCGAGGTGGCGCTCGAGTGCGTCGAGCGAGTCGGACCACAGCCGCCGGTAGGGCGCCAGCCACGCGTCGACCTCCGCCAGCGGCTCCGGACGCAGCTCGTACCACCGGCGCTGCGCCTCGGGGCGGGCCCGGACGAGGCCGGCCTGACGCAGAACGCGCAGGTGCTTCGAAGTGCCGGGCTGGGTGAGACCGAGCGCCTCGGTCAGCTCCCCGACCAGGCGGGGACGCTCGAGCAGAAGGTCCAGGATGCGGCGGCGGGCCGGTTCGGCCAGTACGTCGAAGGTCGTGGTCATGCAGGGAACATAACGGTTGAGCTATATTCCTGTCAAGGAATGGAGGTCTCCGGACCTGCCTGGACCCCGTCCCCCGTACGCTGCGGCACGGGACCGAATTCGACGCGTACGAGCGTGACCTGTGGCCCAGCAGCCCCCGCTCGGATTCGGGTTCGGCCGCGTTTCTCGATACGTCTTGATACATCGGGAACGATCGCCGAACAACCGATATGCCGCTGTGTTTAGGGACGGATGCGGCGGCTACCCTCCAGTCCGGGCATCGATCGCAGGGACGGTCGCCCATAAAACTCGCAAACCGCAACAGACCCCCCTGTTTGAACGAGTTCAAATTTCCCGTACAGTGGGGTCTCGTGACCCTCGCCGTTGGAGTGCCGGAGCGGCTGGCCGTACGCACCGCTCCCATACGCGCGCCGGAGGACCTGCTGGCACGACTCCCCCACTCCGCCGCACTCGCCTGGGTGCGCCACGGCGACGGGCTCGTCGGCTGGGGCGAGGCCGCTCGCGTCGCCGTTCCACCAGGTGAGGACCGCTTCACCTGGGCCCGGCAGTGGCTCGCGGCGCTCTTCGACGCCGCGACGGTCGAGGACCCACTCCAGGTGCCGGGCTCCGGGCCGGTCGCCTTCGGCAGTTTCTCCTTCGATCCGCGCTCCGGCGAGTCGGTCCTCATCGTGCCGCGCACCGTCCTCGGCCGCCGTGACGGCCGCGCCTGGTACACCACCATCGGCGAGCACGCCGACCCGCTCACCCTGCTCCGGCCCCCGGCGGCCCCCTCCGGCGTCCGCTGGGCCGACGGAGACATCACCGCGCCGCGGCACATGCGGGCCGTCGCCGCCGCCGTCGAGCGCATCCGCGCCGGCGACCTGTCCAAGGTCGTTCTCGCCCGCGACCTGCTGGCCGTGACCGACGAGCCGATCGACAGCCGGATCCTGCTCCGGCGCCTGGCCGACCGCTTCCCGTCCTGCTACACCTTCGCCTGCGCCGGACTGATCGGCGCGACACCCGAGCTGCTGGTCCGGCGTATGGGCGGCCAGGTCGAGTCACTGGTGCTGGCGGGGACCATCGCCCGCGGTACGGACGGCGACTCCAGCGCCGCCACCCTGTTCGCCTCGGCCAAGGACCGTGAGGAGCACTCCTACGCGGCCGACATGGTCCGCGCCGCGCTGGCCCCGCTCTGCCGTGACCTGACGGTGCCCGCCGAGCCGCAGATCCTGCGGCTGTCCAACCTGATCCACCTCGCCACACCCGTACGAGGCCGGCTCCAGGAGGAGCGCTCGGTCCTGGACGTCGTCGGCGCGCTGCACCCGACACCCGCGGTCGGCGGTACCCCCACCGACGCCGCCTTCCGCCTGATCCGCGAGTTGGAGGCCATGGACCGCGGCCGCTACGCCGGGCCGGTCGGCTGGATCGACGCGCGCGGCGACGGCGAGTGGGGCATCGCGCTGCGGTGCGCGCAGATCAAGGGGCCGCGCGCCCGGCTGTACGCCGGCGGCGGCATCGTCGCGGGGTCCGACCCGGCCGCCGAGCTCGCCGAGACCCAGACCAAGCTGCGCGCCATGCAGTACGCCATCGAAGGCTGAGCCCGTGCGGGCAACTCCCGCTCGACCGTCGGCACGATCACCGACATTCACCGCTGCTGCGCCCGCTGTTCTCCCGCGCCGGCACTCCCTTCGTCGCCGCGCCGATCATCACGCCCCCTCACGTCGTGGGGCGGACATGCGCGGCGGATAAGGTCCACCTCATGAGTACATGGATCGAACTGGAGGGCGCGGTCAACGTCCGTGACCTGGGCGGCCTGCCCACGGCCGACGGCGGCGTCATCCGTCCCGGCACGCTGCTGCGCTCGGACAACCTGCAGGATCTCACCCCGGCCGACGTCCACCGCCTGGTCACGGACCTCGGTCTGCGCAACGTCGTGGACCTGCGCAGCGAGGCGGAGGTGAACCTGCTGGGCCCTGGCCCGCTCACTCGCGAGCCAAGGGTCACGATCCATCACCTGTCCCTGTTCACCGAGGGCGGCCGGTTCACCGACGTCGAGGCCGACATCGTCGACACCGACAAGGTCCTGCCCTGGCAGAGCCGCGAGGAGAGCGGCCCCGAGAGCGACCGCTCCGTCGGGCACTACCTCGGCTACCTGGCCGACCGCCCCGACTCGGTCGTGGACGCCCTGCGCGTCATCCCGCGCGGCACCTCGATCGTCCACTGCGCCGCCGGCAAGGACCGCACCGGCGTCGTCGTCTCCTTCGCCCTGCACGTCGCGGGCGTACCGCGCGAAGAGATCGTCGCCGACTACGCGGCGACCGGCGAGCGCCTGGAGGCCATCCTCGCCCGCCTGCGCTCCAGCCCCGTCTACGCCCAGGACCTCGACTCCCGGCCCGCGGACACGCACATGCCACACCCGCAGACGATGGAGAAGTTCCTCGCCGTCGTCGACGAGCGCTTCGGCGGCCCGCTCGACTGGCTCGAACGCCACGGCTGGACCGACGAGGACACCACCGCCCTCCGCACCACCCTCCGAGACGGGCAGTGATGACACCTCGCGACGATGCGGTGTCGGGATCCTCCGGCGGGCGCCACCGCGCGACCGCAGGGGCCGGTCGGCACGGCCCAGCCGACCGCCGCCCGAGCACCCGTACTTGTTGACTCAACCGATCTCTCGCTCATGACGCAGTCGCGAAGCCGCAAAGGCTTCCTGTCGCCCGCTCGTGTGGCGACATGAAAAGGCGACCAGTTCCAGTCCCCTGGTGACACGTGCGTTGCCGTCTCACTGAAGCGGCCGCGCCCCGCCAGAACCACTCAAAACATAGGAGGACTGGATGAGAAGGCGGAGCCTTATACCGCTCATCGCCGCGATCGCGACGGTGCTGGGCACGACCTCGATGGCCACCGCGAACGCCGCCGTAGGCGTCGCGCCCGACGCCGGTCGGCTGCTGTCGCTGAACCGGCCCGCGACAGCGTACGACGGTGACGTCAACGAGAGCGCGGGCAGCACGCCGGTCCTCGACACGACGTCCGCAAGTCCGCGCTGCTGGCCCGCACAGGGCGTCTGCGCGGTGATGCGGGTCGGCACCGACGATGACGTCGTCTGGGGCCTGGTCACCCTCCCCGACGGCACGATCCTGTACAACCAGCGCGACGCGCACACCATCGTCCACCTGAACCCCAAGACGGGCACGAAGAAAACGATCGGCACGGTCCCGAACGTGCAGAGCACCGACGGCGAGGGCGGCTTGACCGGGCTGGAGATCAACCCGGTGAGCTTTGCCTGGGATCACTGGTTGTACCTCATGCACACCTCGCCGTCGGACAACCGGATCGTCCGGATCAAGTACGACCCGTCCGCCGACACGCTGCGGACGAGCACCGAGCAGGTCCTTGTGACCGGCATCGCGCGCAACAGGCTCCACGACGGCGGGCGGCTGCGCTTCAGCCCCGGCGGGAGGTACCTGTTCGCCGGCACCGGTGACGCGCAGAACGGCGCCAGCGCCCAGGACACCGGCAGCCTCAACGGCAAGGTGCTGCGGATCTACCCGGACGGCTCGATCCCGCCGGACAACCCCTTCCACAACGCCGTGTGGAGCTACGGGCACCGCAACGTGCAGGGCCTGGCGTTCGACGCGTGGGGCCGTCTGTGGGAGCAGGAGTTCGGCGAGAACGTCATGGACGAGACGAACCTGATCACGAAGGGCGGGAACTACGGCTGGCCGTCGTGCGAGGGCACCTCGGGCACCTGCGACACATCCGGGTTCATCGCACCCAAGCAGACCTACCCCGTGGCCGAGGGCTCGTGCAGTGGCATCACGGTCGTCCGCGGCTTCCTGTACGTCGCGTGCCAGCGCGGCATGCGCCTCTACCGTGAACGGATCAGCGGCGACTGCCTGACCGACGTCAGGCAGTACCTGACCGGCACGTACGGCCGGCTGCGCACCGTCGAGCCGGCACCGGACGGCGGCATCTGGCTGGCCACCTCCAACGGCGGCGACCATGACAGCACTCCGCACAACAGCGACAACCAGATTCTCCACGTCGCGGTGTCTTGACTCGCGCCGTTCGGACGCCGCGGCCGGTGTCCTCCCGCCGGTCGCGGCCGTCCGCGGCCGACGGGCGGCGGGCGGCGGGCGGCGCAGGCGATGCGGGTGCGCGCGGCGGGACGCGCGGCCAGGCGCTCAGGGGCGATCGGGCCGCCGCACGGTTCACAGGTGCCATAGGTCCCGTCGCGGAGGCGTTCTCGACCTGGGCACGTTCCGCCAGGCATGACCGGGTGATCAAAGCGGACGGGAACTGACCGCTTCGCGCCGTACGGTGTCGGCCATGGAGATGCTTCGCTCCCCCGAACCGGCGCCGTACCCCACCGCGGGGACGAGCGGCGTCCTCAGCCGCCAGGCCCTGAACCGGGCGCTGCTCGTCCGCCAGATGCTGCTCGCCCGCGAGACGCTCTCGGCGGTCACGGCGGTGGAGCGCCTGGTCGCGATGCAGGCCCAGGCGCCGCTCGCGCCGTACGTCGGGCTGTGGACCCGGGTGGCGGGGTTTCGGACCGACGACCTCGCCGACCGCATCAACGGCCGCGACCTCGTTCGGATCACGCTGATCCGCGGGACCATCCATCTGGTCAGCGCGGCGGACTGTCGGGAGTTGCGCCCGCTCGTCCAGCCCGTGCTCGATCGCTTCCTCACCGGGTTCGGCCGGCGCCTGGCAGGACTGGACCTGGAGGAACTCGCGGCCGAGGGCCGGGCGCTGGTCGAGGAGCGGCCCCGTACGTTCGCCGACTTGGGCGCGTCGCTCGGCGCGCGCCGACCGGACCGCGACCGCGATGCGCTCACCGCGGTCGTACGCACCCAGGTACCGCTCGTGCAGCTGCCGCCCCGCGGAATCTGGGGCAAGGGCGGGCAGGCGGTGCACACGTCGGCCGAGGCGTGGCTGGGCCGGTCCCTGTCGCACGAGCCCTCGCCGGAGGGCATGGTGCTCCGCTATCTCGCGGCGTATGGTCCGGCTTCCGTCAAGGACCTGCAGACCTGGTCCGGCCTGACCCGGCAGCGCCAGGTGATCGATCGGCTCCGTCCCCGCCTGCTGTCCTTCCGCGACGAGAAGGGCACCGAACTGCTCGACCTGCCCGACGCGCCACGGCCCGATCCCGAGACTCCGGCTCCGCCCCGATTCCTTCCCGAGTACGACAACCTGCTGCGGTCGCACGCCGACCGTACGCGTGTCCTCTCCGACCACCACCGCGGCCGGCTGGCGACCCCGAACGACTCCCCACGGCCGACATTCCTCATCGACGGCTTCGTCCACGGCACCTGGCGGATCTCCCGCGAGCGCGACCGCATCGTCCTCACCATCGAACCGTACGCGCCGCTGTGCGCCCCAGACCGTACGGCGCTGACCGAGGAAGGCGCCCGGCTCCTGGCCTTCGCCGCCGACGGCGCCGACCATGAGATCCGGATCGCCGAGGGCTGACCGGGCCCAGAGCTCGCACGGAATGGGCGTCGCATCAGTCCATTCCGCGCGGGCTTTCAGACGCCCAGGAGCGCCCGGACCGCGTCCTGCGCCGCGTCGCGCATCCGGGCGTGGAATTCGGCGTTGGCCACACGGTCGGTCCGCGCCTCCACAATCCGCAGGCCCTCCTTGGCCACGACCTTCGACAGGTCGCTGAGCGACTCCAGCCGGGCGTAGGGGATGCCGTGCGCCGCTGCGATCGAGGCGATGTCGACCTGGTGGGGCGTGCCGAACACCCGCTCGAACGGCTCGGGGAACGACGCCTGCGGCAGCAGCGAGAAGATCCCGCCCCCGACGTTGTTGATGACGATGATGGCCAGATCGGGCCGCTGGTCCTCCGGGCCGATGATCAGGCCGTTCTGGTCGTGGAGGAAGGCCAGGTCGCCCAGCAGGGCGTAGGCGCGGTTGCCGTGCGCCATCGCCGCTCCCATCGCCGTCGACACCAGGCCGTCGATGCCGCTCGCCCCCCGGTTGGCGATGATGCGGATCCCCCGGCGCGGATGCATCGTCTGGTCGAGGTCGCGGATCGGCATGCTCGCCGCGGCCAGCAGCAGCGAACCGCCGGGGATGGTGGCGACCAGGTCCCGCGCGAGCCTCGGCTCGGTCAGCTCATCCGTGGACTCCAGGACCGAGTCGACGGCGTTGCGTGCGATCAGGTCGGCGGTCCGCCAGGACTTCAGCCACGAGTCGTCGCCGGACACGACCGGGATCTCGGCCTCCTGCGCCACCTGCGTGGCCGACCGGACCGGGTCCGGCCAGCGCGCCAGCGACGGGGAGACGACGACGTGCTGCTCGGCGCGGCGCAGGAAGGACAGCAGCGGGCGCGACAGCCCCGGCTTGCCGAGCGTCACGACGACGTCCGGGTGGTGCCGGTCGACGAACTCGGGCACGCCCAAGAGGAAGTGGTGCGCCGACAGGGCGTGGTCGCCGTAGCGGGCGTTGCCGTTCGGCTCGGCGAGCACCGGCCAGCCCGCCATCGACGCCGCCGCGACGTACCGCTTGACGTTGACGGCGCCGTCGCCGACCACGAGGACGCCGCGGCGGGTCGGGGGAACGTGCAGCACCGAGCCCGGCGTCGCCGCCCGTACCTTGGTCCAGGCGCCGGTCACGTCGCCTTCCAGCGGCTCGCACCAGTCCTCGTCCCCGTCGGGGATGAGCGGCTCGCGGAACGCGAGGTTCAGGTGGACCGGTCCCGGGTCCGGTTCCAGGGCGACGTGCCAGGCGCGGCTGGCCAGCGACCGCCAGTACGCGACCATCCCCGGCCGCTCCTCCGGCGTGCCGACCTCGCAGCTCCAGCGCACCGCCGTGCCGTACAGCTTGACCTGGTCGACGGTCTGGTTCGCGCCGGTGTAGCGCAGCTCCGGCGGCCGGTCGGCGGTCAGGATCAGCAGCGGCACTCCGGCCTCGTGCGCCTCCACGACGGCCGGGTGGAAGTTGGCGGCGGCCGTCCCCGACGTGCACACCACCGCCACCGGGCGGCCGCTGCGCTTGGCGAGGCCGAGCGCCAGGAACGACGCCGACCGCTCGTCGACCCGCACGTGCAGCCGGATCTTCGACTGCTGGTACAGGGCCAGGGCCAGCGGCGCGGACCGCGATCCAGGGGCCAGCACGGCATCGGTCATGCCGGAGCGCATCAGCTCGTCGACCAGTACGGTCGCCAGCGCGGTCGCCGGGTTCATCGCGCCGCCTCCGCGTCCGTCACCAGCGGCGTCCCGCCCAGCTCCCGCTGCGCCTCGACCGCCCGGCGCCCCCAGGCCGCCCCGTCGCCCTCGTACCGGCGCAACGCGTCCTCGTCCACCTCGGGGCGGCGTACGTCGATCGCGCCGTCGGTCACCGTCAGCGGGTCGGAGACGACGTCGCCCGCCAGGAGCGACAGGGTGCCGAGCCCGCACGCGAACGGCAGTTCGGGCAGCGCGGCGGCCAGCGCCGCCCCCGCGGCGAGCCCGACCGACGTCTCGACCGCGCTGGAGACGACCACGGGCAGGCCACAGGCCTCGGCGACGCGCAGCGCGGCGCGCACTCCGCCCAGGGGCTGCACCTTGAGCACGACGATGTCGGCGGCCTCGGCCGCGCGGACCCGCAGCGGGTCCTCGGCGCGGCGGATCGACTCGTCCGCGGCGATCGGGGTGTCGACGCGCCGGCGCACGAGGGCCAGCTCGTCCAGCGTCGCGCAGGGCTGCTCGGCGTACTCCAGCTCGCCCAGGAGGCTCAGCATGCGGACGGCGGTGTCGGGGTCCCAGGCGCCGTTCGCGTCCACCCGGACCTTGCCGCCGAGGCCTAGCGCGTCGCGGACCGCCTCGACCCGCGCCAGGTCGTCCGCCTCCGTCTGCCCGGGCTCGGCGACCTTCACCTTGGCCGTACGGCAGCCGGACGCGCGGGCGATCCGGTGGGCCGTCTCGGCGTCGACCGCCGGCACGGTGACGTTGACCGGGATCCGGGACCGCAGCGGCGCCGGCCATCCGTCATGCGCCGCCTCCCGGGCCGCGGCGAGCCAGCGGGCGCACTCCTTCGGACCGTACTCCGGAAAAGGGGAGAACTCCCCCCATCCGGCCGGGCCCCGCACCAGCATCCCGTCTCGCCGTGTCACCCCGCGAAACCGCGTGCGCATCGGGATGGCGAACACGCGCAATGCCCTGACCCCCTGTCCGGAGACGCTGCTTCCCGCCTTACCTTAGGGCCGCGTGTCGCCCGCTCGTACACGGGATGGTCAGTAGTACCAGGGGAAACGGGACCAGTCCGGTGCGCGCTTCTCCAGGAAGGAGTCGCGGCCCTCGGCGGCCTCGTCCGTCATGTACGCCAGGCGGGTCGCCTCACCGGCGAAGACCTGCTGGCCGACCAGGCCGTCGTCGATGAGGTTGAAGGAGTACTTCAACATCCGCTGCGCGGTCGGGCTCTTGCCATTGATCTTCCGCGCCCACTCCAGAGCGGTCCGCTCGAGCTCGGCGTGCGGCACGACGGCGTTCACCATGCCCATGCGGTGCGCCGCCTCGGCGTCGTAGGTGTCTCCCAGGAAGAAGATCTCCCGGGCGAACTTCTGCCCCACCTGCCGGGCGAGGTACGCCGAGCCGAAGCCGCCGTCGAAGCTGGCGACGTCCGCGTCGGTCTGCTTGAACCGCGCGTGCTCGCGGCTGGCGAGAGTCAGGTCCGCGACGACGTGGAGGCTGTGCCCGCCGCCGGCCGCCCAGCCGGGGACGACGCAGATGACGACCTTCGGCATGAACCGGATCAGCCGCTGCACCTCCAGGATGTGCAGCCGGCCCGCACGCGCGGGGTCTATCGTGTCGGCCGTCTCGCCCTCGGCGTACTTGTAGCCGTCCCGCCCGCGGATCCGCTGGTCACCGCCCGAGCAGAACGCCCACCCGCCGTCCTTCGGGGACGGGCCGTTGCCGGTCAGCAGCACGCATCCGACGTCGCTCGACATGCGGGCGTGGTCCAGCGCGCGGTACAGCTCGTCCACGGTCCTCGGCCGGAACGCGTTGCGGACCTCCGGCCGATTGAAGGCGATGCGCACCGTGCCCTGGTCGACCGCCCGGTGGTACGTGATGTCGGTGAAGTCGAACCCCTCGACCACCTTCCACGCGTCCGGGTCGAACAGCTCGGAGACCATGCGGTGTTCCTTTCCAGCCCGCCGGCGGCCCGCTGCCTGTCGGCGCCCGCTCTATTCAAGCGCGTCGGTTCCCTGGTCGCGCAGGCGAGGTTGTGTAGCGACACGGCAGCCGCCTTTACATAGTAATTTAAGGATCAACCAACACTCGGACTAGGCTGATCGACGTCATGAGTCGAAGCCTGCACGCCGTCGTCCTTCCGCCCGGCCCTCTGCTGTTCCGTCGCCTCGAGGCGGCGCTCGACGGCAGCGGCCCGGCGATCTGCCCCCTCTCCCCCGAGCTGCCCGCCCCCGCCCTGAGCGGGCTGCTCGACGTCCTGCGCCCCTCCTGGGTGGAGACCCCCGATGGAAGACAGCGGTACGACTGCGCCCCGGGTCCCGAGGTGGCGGACGACACGGCGGTGCTGATCGCCACATCCGGGTCGACCGGCACCCCGAAGGTCGTAGAGCTGTCGGCGACCGCGCTGCGGCACTCCTCCTCGGCGACGCTGGCGCGGGTGGCCGCCCGCCCGGGTGACCGCTGGCTGTGCTGCCTCCCGACCAGTCACATCGCCGGCATCCAGGTCCTCGTACGATCACTGGTCGCCGGCACCGACCCGGTGATCCACCCGCGCTTCGACGTCACGCGGGTCGCCGGATCCGGCGCGGCCCACATCTCGGTCGTGCCGACCCAGCTCCGCCGCCTGATCGACGCCGACGTCGACCTGCGGGGTTTCCGGTCGATCCTGCTCGGCGGGGCGGCCCCGCCACCCGACCTGGTCGAGACGGCCCGCGCGCGCGGCGGCCGGATCTTCACGACGTACGGGATGAGCGAGACGTGCGGCGGTTGCGTGTACGACGGCGAGCCCCTCGACGGCGTGTCCGTCGACATCGGCGCCGACGGGCGCATCCGGCTGGCCGGCCCGGTGCTGTTCGGCGGCTACCGGCTGCGACCCGAGCTGACCGCCGCCGTACGGGACGGCGCGTGGTTCGTCACCCAGGACCTGGGCGTCATCGAGGACGGGCGGCTGCGGGTGCGGGGCCGGGCCGACGACGTCATCGTCACCGGCGGGGAGAAGGTCGTGGCGGGCGAGGTGGCCGCGGTGCTGGCCCGCCATCGCGGCGTCCGGGACGTCGCCGTGGTAGGGCGCGGCGACCCCGAGTGGGGCGAGCGGGTCACGGCCGTGGTGGTGCCCGGCGACGATCCGCCCGACCTGGAGGAAGTCCGCGCCTGGGTGCGCGCGGAGCTCCCCGCGTACGCCGCACCGCGTCAGCTGGAACTCGTGAGGGAGCTGCCTCTGCTCCCGTCCGGCAAGCCGGACCTGGAACGCCTGCGCCGGGCGTGAGCCGCGGTGGTCGCGACGGCTATAGCTGGTAGAAGTCGGTGTAGTGGTTCGGTGAGAACCAGGTCACGCCGGTGCTGCGGTTGAGGACGATGCGGTAAGCGTCACGTGAGGCACCCTTGGCGCGGGAGTACACGTCGTACTCGGAGTAGGTCGCGCCGCTGGGCAGCCGGCCCTCCCGGTTGAAGAACTGCCCGCCGGTGTAGTTGTCCTTGCCGTTCGGCCAGGGGTACCACCCACTGGACGTGGGGTAGCCCTTGGAGGCCCAGATCGAGCCGGCCGAGCGCGCGTCGGCGCAGCGCGAGATCGTGCAGGAGCCGTAGACCGACGCGTGGGCGGAGACGGTGCAGGCGACGCCGGCCAGCGACGCGGTCGCCGTTAGGGTGACGGCGAGCCGGGCCGGCCAGGAGGAGCGAGGGCGTTGGCGGGTGTGCACGGGGCCTCCTTGCGAGGATGCTGACACCCGTCATGATCACGGCTCGCTCGGCGGCGATAAAGGCCCCGACACCCAAAAGATGGTGAAGTCTCGTCCGGCGCTGCCCCTCGTGGCCGTAGGGCGGGATCGGGTCCGACGGCACCACCGGTCCACGGCTCTGCGAGAATCCGTCGTCGTGGTGGTACGCGCTGCATTCGCCCTGTTGACGTTGATCGCCGTCGCCGGTTGCTCCAGCGAGCACCATCCGCAGGCGCGGCCGAGCCTGTCCCTGGTGATCCCGACCCCGACGCCCTCCCCCACCGGCAGGCCGCGGCTCGCGCGGCCCGGCGAGGAGTGCGGGCAGGTCACCACGGTGACCGGCGGGCACGCGAGGGTTCAGGTGGTGCGGGGGCGGACGACCTGCGTCGAGGCGATGCAGGTCTTCCAGAAGTACAACGACCCCGACACGCCCGCGGAGGGCACGGCGGGCCTGGTGGTGATCGGCCACTGGACCTGCGGCACGCAGCGAACGGTCACCACCTGCACATCGAGGGTCGCGACGATCCGGACCCGCCCATGAGTGGTGTCCGTCACACCCGGTGACGACCCGCGGAAGGGCCTCCGCCCAGGTCGGACGGCAGGCTGATAGCCTGTGCGGTTGGCGAGCGAAGCGGGACTTTGCCGTACCCGTGCCCGTGCACGCGTGAAAGTTTTCGCTCTGCGGGAACAACCCGGACACAACCGCGCGTTTCCGATAGTGCGCGCGCAAGCAGACATACATGCCGTACCGCTAGGACAGGAAGGGAGGGAGGTGTCCTCATGCCGCGAACCGCTGCTGCGACCATACCCGCAGGGCCAACGCCTTTCGAGGAGCTTCTCGACCGTGGCCGTTCTCAGGGGCACCTCTCGCTCGACGAGGTGCGGAAGGCCTTCCAGGAAGCCGGTATCACCCCCACGCAGGGCCGCTCCATCATTCGCGAGCTGACCGATGCCGGAGTCCGGCTGGCCAGTGAGGACAAGACCAAGGCCACGTCCACCAAGAAGGGTACGGCCACTGTCAAGAAGGCCAAGCCCGCCCGCGCCAAGAGCACGGAGAAGAAGGCCGCCAAGGCCGACGCGACTCAGGCCGAGCACGAGGTGGAAGCGGCCGAGCCCGACACGGTGGACGTCCCCGTCAGCGAGCTCGAGTCCGATGACTTCGAGATGGACGCCCCGACCGACCTGGACGACCAGTCCTCGGTCATGGGCGACTCGGTGCACACCTACCTCAAGGCGATCGGCCGCCGGCAGCTGCTCACCGCGGCGCAGGAGGTCGAGCTCGCCAAGCGCATCGAGGCGGGGCTCTACGCCCAGCACAAGCTGGAGACCGAGACCGACCTATCCGCGAGGGACCGTGAGGATCTCGAGCTGGTCGCCGAGGACGGTCGCCGGGCCAAGGCCCACATGCTGGAGGCGAACCTGCGGCTCGTCGTGTCGGTGGCCAAGAAGTACGCCGACCGCGGCCTGTCGCTGCTCGACGTGGTGCAGGAGGGCAACCTCGGCCTGATCCGCGCGGTCGAGAAGTTCGACTACACCAAGGGTTACAAGTTCTCCACGTACGCGATGTGGTGGATCCGGCAGGCCATACAGCGTGGTTTCGCCGACTCCGCCCGCACGATCCGGCTGCCTGTCCACGTCCTGGAGATGCTGAGCAAGCTCAGCCGGGTCGAGCGGGACATGCACCAGCGTCTGGGCCGCGAGCCCACTGCGGAGGAGCTGGCCGAGGAGCTCGACAAGAGCCCCGCCCAGGTCCAGGAGCTGCTGCGCACCAGCCGCCAGCCGATCAGCCTCGATTCGACGATCGGTGAGGACGGTGAGACGCGCATCGGCGACCTCATCGAGGACACCGACAGCCCGGAGGCGTCCGAGCTGGTCGACCGCCAGCTCATGGCCGACCAGCTGCGCCGCGCGCTGTCCGTCCTCTCGCCGCGCGAGGAGAAGATCATGGCGATGCGGTTCGGGCTGTACGACGGCACGCCCCGCACGCTCGACGAGATCGGCAAGCACCTCGGGCTGACCCGTGAGCGGATCCGCCAGCTCGAGAAGGAGTCGCTGTCCAAGCTGCGCCACCCGAGCAACGCCCGGCCGCTGCTCGACTTCGCCAGCTGAGGCGACCGCAACGACGGTATGAAGGCCCGCCGGGAGCACCCGCTCCCGGCGGGCCTTCGACCTTCTCCCGGCCGGTCACCTACCCGCTGAGCCTGCTGCCGCTCGTCCAGGCGGTGAAGGAGTGGGGAGGTCCACACCGCCCGCGCGGCCTACGACGCCACCAGGGAGAATGGCCGACCGTGAGCCCCCACATCGAGATCCACTGGCCGACCGCGGCCGACGAGCGCCTGCGCGCCGGCGTGCACCGGATGATCTACTCCGTCGTCGGACTCGACGGAGCCATCGGCTGGCTGAGCCCGCCCGACCGGGCGGAGACCGATCGGTGGCTGCACGAGGTCCTCGACCGGACCCGGGCGGGCGACGCCGCCCTGGCGCTCGCCCTCCTCAACGGCGAGGTGGCCGCCGGCGGCCTGTGGCGTCGCGACGCGACCGACGTCTTCCGCCACCGGGCCGAGCTGCAGAAGGTCATGGCGCACCCCCAGGCGCGCGGTCTCAGACTGGGCCGACGCCTCCTGGAGGCGCTCATCGACCACGCCCGCGGGAATGGCATCGAGACGCTGACGCTCGGGGTGCGGGGCAACAACCACGGCGCCATCGAGCTCTACGAGCGGCTCGG
The DNA here is from genome assembly GCA_045806665.1 of Actinoallomurus sp. Classification (GTDB taxonomy): domain Bacteria; phylum Actinomycetota; class Actinomycetes; order Streptosporangiales; family Streptosporangiaceae; genus Actinoallomurus. The sequence goes on along the minus strand of JBJMIW010000288.1, from coordinate 24,484 downwards.
CTTCCGCGAGTGGGGCCGCCTGCCCAATTCGATCGAGGTCGGCGACGAACGCTACGACGACGTGAAGATGTTCCTCGACCTGGGGCGGCCGGCGAACGTCATCCTGCGCGGCTCGCCACCCGACGGTCCCGGCTCGTCGCCGCGGCGGCGCCCGGGGCCCCCCGGTGGCGGATGAACCGCGCCGGCGCGTCCTGCACGCCCGGCGGCGGGGCGACCAGGTCGGCGCCGGCCGCGAGCAGGCGGTCGTGGAAGTGGCCGGGCGCCAGGAGGTAGGACGCGACGGCGATCCGGCGGCGAATGACCGCCACGCCGGCCGGATCACGGGTGCCGTGCCCGACCGCGAGGAGCGTCATACCGGCTCCGGGGCGCCGGCGAACGGGGTCGGCGGCGCGGACGGCTCGGTACGGACCGGATCACAGGCCAGCCGGTAGCCGCGCTTCACCACCGTCTCCACCAGGCCACCGCGCCCCAGTCCCCGGCGCAGCCGCGCGACCGCCATCTCCACGGCGTGCTCGTCCGGGTGCGGGCGGCCCTGGCCCGCTCCGCCGGGCAGGGGCCGGCTGGGCAGCACGGTGCACAGCTCGGCGCGCGACACCACGTGGCCGGGGCGGCGGGCGAGGGCCCGGAGCATCGCCATCGGCGCCGGCGCGATCGGCCTCAGCTGCCCGTCGATCACCACGGCGTGGCCGCGCAGCTCCAGGGCATGACCGCCCACCGCGACCCGGCTCGATCGCCGGACGGGCAGCTCGGCGGCGAGCGCCCGGACCAGCGCGCCGAGGCGGGCGCGCTCGGGACGAACCGTCACCACGCCCCGCTCTTCCAACGGTCCGGCGGTCACCAGGCCGACGCACGCGGCGACGACGTGGGTGCGCAGCGCCTCCAGGAGCGGATCCTCGAGGTCGTCCTCGGCCGCGACGGCCAGGGTCGCGGACACCGCCGGCGCGCTGGTGAAGGTGACCGCGTCGACGGTTCCGGCCACCGCCTGCCCGACGAGCCGGCGCAGCGGCGTCGGGTCGTCCGTACGGGCCCAGCGGTACACGGGGATCTCCACGACCTCGGCGCCCGCGCGCCGCAGCGCGCCGGTCAGGTGGGGCGCCGGCTCGCCGTACAGCTGAACGGCGATCCGCCGGCCCTGCAGATCCTCCTCCAGAAGGTGACGCAGGACCTCATCGCAGTTCTCCGACTCCGGCGACCAGGCCTCGGCCATCCCGGCGGCGCGCACGGCCCCGCGGGCCTTCGGCCCCCGCGCGAGGATGCGCACGTCGCCCAGATGCTTGATCAGGTCGTCCCGCAGCCCCCAGCCGTCGGCCGTCTCGAGCCACGCCCGCAAGCCGATTCCGGTCGTGACGATCACGTCGTCGACCGGATCCGCGAGGATCTCACGGGGCCATCTCATCCGTGGGGTGCCTGGTGGCGCCGGTCATCCCTCGCCTCCGCCGCGCCGGACCTGCTGGAGCAGCCAGCCGTTGCCGTCCGGGTCGCTGAAGGAGGCGAAGTTGCCGTAGTCCCGGTCCTCCGGGTCGCGACCCGGCACCTGGCCGCCGGCGTCGTGGTGGAACACCTCGCCGACCTCCAGGCCGCGCCCGGTCAGCTCGGCCCGTACGGCGTCGATGTCCGCGACCACCAGGTGCAGGCCCTGCAGCGAACCCGCCGCCTCCTTGTTCTTCGTCAGCGCGATCGAGCAGGACGACCCGGGCGGCGTCAGCTGCACCACGCGGAAGTCCTCCCCGGCGCTGAAGTCGACGTCCACCGTGAAACCCGCCTTCTCCGCGTAGAAGGCCTTGGCGCGGTCGACGTCCGAGACGGGAACGACGATGAGTTCGAGCTTCATGTCCATGGTGCTGTCTCCTCGGGTCCGGTCGGCCGATCACCGACGTTCTCGATCCTCTAACGACGACCCCGGCGAGAACTCATCGTTGCTGCGATGAAAAATCCGCCCGTGGCCGGAGCGCGTGCGGCCCCTGGAGGATCGGGCGATTCGCGTCAGGCTCCCCGCAGGCCGACGGCGTCGTGCCGCCAGAACATTTCCGAGTAGACCAGCGTCCCCGTCATCCAGGGCTCGTAGGCCGGAAGCCGGATCGCCTGGAAGGCCGCGTCGGGAATGCGCAGGGACGGCTTGCGGAAACCCTGCTCGCCGCCGGCGGCGAACCCGAAGCGGGCGTAGTAGCCGGGCGAGCCCTCCAGGAACACGACCGGGACCGACCGCTCGGCCATGATCGCCAGGCCGTGCCGGACCAGCGCGGAGCCGATGCCCCGTCCCTGGTGGTCGGGCCGCACGGCCAGGGGGCTGAGCACCTGAACATCGACCAGCCGCCGCAGTGCGTCGAGCAGGCCGCGGGTGAACATCACGTGCCCCACGACGTGGCCTGCTTGCTCGGCGACGAGCGAGAGCCCGTCGTGCGGTCCAACGGCCGCCCGCAGCGCGTCGACGAGTTCGGCCACCTTGCCGTGACCGCCGAACGCACGCCGATGCAGGGCCCGTACGGCCTCTTGGTCGCCTGACTGCTCGATGCGGAGGCCCACGATCGGAACCATAGAGGTGCGCTCCGTGGCACGCACGCCATTTCCTGCCTTCGACCGCAGGGTCGTGCGGGCTAGGAGACGCGTCCGATCGCCGTCGCCGACTGAAGGTTACTGCGGCATTCGCGGATGTGGGCCCAACCCATGAGGCCCAAGAGAACGGCGAGGAGAACGGCGGACGAGCCGGGGGTGCCCAGGGCGAGGCCGCCCTTGTCGACCGGCTTGGTAAGGAGGTCACCGGCTGTGGCGCCGAACGGGCGGGTGAGGACGAAGGCGAGCCAGAACAGCAGCACGTTCGGTACGGCGGGCACGTACTTCAGTGCGAGAAGCGCAGCGAGCAGGCCGGTGATGAGCAGGGCGCCCCCGCTGTAGCCGAGACCTGAGCTGTCGGACAGGAAATCACCCATCGATGTGCCGAGCGTGTTCGATACGAGGATCGCCGACCAGAAAAGGCCCTCCGCGCGGAGGGTGTCGATGTCACGGATCTTGAAGGTGAGCCCGGTTAATTTCCAGATCACGAAGATGGCGATCAGGAGCGAGATCAGAATTGCGGCACCGGCCGGGTAACCCAAGCCAAGGCCCTGCGGCCCCCACCCGAGTGAATTCTTCCCTTCGGGGAGGTACTTGACGCTTGCTTCGCGGTTCATGAAGTCCGACATCGTGGTGCCGGCCATGCTCGTGGACAGGATGACCGTCCAGTAGAAGAACGGGTTGTACCGCTGTGAAGCGAGCTGAATCACCAGCGTGACGAGAAAGATCAGGAATAGCGTGATCGTCGTGAGGAAATAGCCGAGCTTGAGGGTCTGGGCGAAGAGGTCGCCCGCCGTCTCGCCGAGCGTCGTCGCCGCGATCTTCATTACCCAGAAGGCCAGCGTGACCTCGGGCAACTTTTTCGTCACATACTGTCGGACGTCGGCTATATCGGTTTTAGTGCTACCTTCCGGCCTCGTCATCTCCACCCGCTCAATGTCCGCGTTCGCCCAGCTCGGCGACAGTGCGTGTCTTGGAGAAAGGGATATCAGACGCCGAGGCCGTTCGGCGTGATGACAAGCCATGCCTGCAGATGATGATTGAGTGAGTCGCCGAACGAGGTATCAAGCACAGAAAGCCGCAAAGCGGGGTCGACTCGCGGTCCCTGCCACCGGGGAGACGGCGGCAGGGACCGGCGCTCGGTGGCCGACTAGAAGCCGGCCGTGATGCGGGTGAAGTCCCAGTCGTTCTGGGAGATGCCGCTGCAGGTCGACTGGACTCCGCCGCCGGCGCAGCCGTGGTCACGGTTGACCGCCCAGAAGGCCAGGCGGTTGAGGCCCTTGGAGACGGCCCAGTCGCGAATCTGCGTCCAGGTCGCCGTAGAGGTGAGCTCCTGCTGGTCGGACAGGCCGTTCATACCGGAGATCCCCATGTGCGCGTAGGCCTGGGCGTCGCTCCAGCCCCACGCGTTCTTCAGGGCGGTCTTCAGGCCTTCGGCCGCGTTGACGGTGCTCTGGTACATGTTCGAGCCGCCGCCGAAGTCGAACGGCATGATCGTGTAGCTGTCGATCGGCACGTTCAGCGCCTGCGACTGGTTGATCAGCCGGACGCCGTCACCGCCGGGGCCCGTGGTGCCGGTGCCGAACGTGACGGCGACCTTGACGTTCGGGTTGTTCTGCTTGACGATCTTCAGGCCGCCGAGGATCCGGTCCTGCACCGTGTAGTTCTGGAACTCATCGGTGTTCTCGATGTCGAAGTCGACGACGGCCGGGCCGACCGCGTTGATGACCTGCTGGACCGCCCCCGCGTACGCGGACGACGACGAGCAGTTGGGGCCGAGTTTGTTGCCCGACCAGCCGCCGAAGGAGACCTCGACGCTGCCGCCCGCGTTCTTGATGGCCGAGATCGCCTGGGCGTCGACGCCGCCGGTGAGCGGCCTGGAGCCGTCCCATGCCGGGGTGCATCCGCCGCTGGAGTTGATGAACGCCATGGTGAAGGACTTGATCCCCGTGGCGCTCATCACCGCGCTGGGGCTGGGCGGGTTGCCCCAGCCCATGTACAGGTAGGGCGCACCCGGCATCCGCCCGGACGCGGGCGGCGGCGTGCCGCCTCCTCCGGGCAGCGTCCACTTCTGGTTCGCGCTACCCGCGCAGTCCCAGATCTGCAGGGGGGTACCGTCGGCCGAGCTGGGGCCGGTGGCGTCAAGGCACTTGCCGAGCGCGCGCAGGCTGCCGTCGGCGGCCGCGGTCCACGACTGGGCCGCTGTGCCGTTGCAGTCGTAGATCTGCACCTTGGTGCCGTTGGCGCTGTTGGCGGCGGCGACGTCGAGACACTTGCCGAGGGCACGGATCGTGCCGTCGGTCCCGACGGTCCACTGCTGGGCGGAGGTGCCGTTACAGCTGTAGAGCTGGACCTGCGTGCCGTTGGCGCTGTTCGCGGCGGCGACGTCGACGCACTTGCCGCCGTATCCGGTGATCTGTCCGGTGCCGGCCGAGGCAGCGGAGGAGCCGGCGACGACGAGGGGCACGGCCAGTGCGACGGCGCCCAAGAGCGGGCGGAAACGGGCGGAACGTTCGTGAGTCATGGCGGGGGTTCCTCACTACGTAGGGTCAGGGCTTCGACTAAGGCTCGTATTAGGGACCCATACGACCTCCCTACGCCGATGGTCCGCGACGACGGCCCCGCAATGAGAAGGAAGGTTTCCTGTCTATTCGACCCGAATATAACCCAGCGAGGACATTTCCCGTCAAGAGAATCGGGAAGTCCCGCCGGACACCGTGCTACAGAAGGCGATGGCGCGGATCCTGCCCGATTACGGGCAGGATTCTTGCTTTTGCACTCCCAGGACCGGCAACATAGGCGCTCGTGTCCGGACACCCCCATGACGAGCTCGTCGCCCACCTCAGCCGCACGTCGCCGCTGAGCCCCGGTGAGGCGGCGCGCGTCGTCGCCGACGTGCTCGCCTACTTCGCCGAGCCCGCCGAGGACTTCGTCCGCCGGCGGCACGCCGAGCTGAAGGCGCGTGGGCTGACCAACGACCGGATCTTCGAACGCATCGCCGCCGAGCTGCCGTCGCGGCGGGTCGCTCCCCCCGAGCTCTCGCTGCGCCAGCTCCGCCGCGTCGTCTACGGATGAAGGAGACCTGATGTGCGGAATCGTGGCCTATGTCGGCCCGAGGGACGCTGTACCGATCCTCACCGAGGGACTGGCCCGCCTGGAGTATCGGGGGTACGACTCGGCGGGCCTGGCGGTCCTCGGCCGCTCGGGTGACCTGCGGGTCCGCAAGGCGAAGGTACGCGTCGGCGAGCTGGCGGCCGAGCTGCCCGCCCGGTTCAAGGGCGCGCCGGGCATCGGGCACACGCGGTGGGCGACGCACGGCGAGCCGAGCGACCTGAACGCCCACCCGCACGTCGCCGGGACCATCGCCGTCGTCCACAACGGCATCATCGAGAACGCCGACGAACTGCGCGCCGAGCTGGCCGCCGACGGGGTCGTCCTCGTCTCCGACACCGACAGCGAGGTCCTCCCCCACCTGATCGCCCGGTCCGGGGAGGCGGAGCTGGAGGACGCCGTACGGGAGGCGCTGTCCCGGGTCGTCGGAACGTACGGCATCGCGGTCGTGGACGCCCGTCACCCCGACGTGCTGGTCGTCGCACGCAACGGCAGTCCGGTCGTCCTCGGCATCGGCGAGAAGGAGATGTTCGCCGCCTCCGACGTCGCCGCGCTGGTGCGCTACACCCGGCAGGTCGTGCACCTGGACGACGGAGAGCTGGCGACCGTACGGGCCGACGGGTTCCGTACCTCGACGCTGGACCGGCGGGCCACCCGCAAGGAGCCGTCCGTCATCGAGGCCGAGGAGGCCGTGTACGACGCGGAGGGCTACGCGCACTTCATGCGCAAGGAGATCCACGAGCAGCCCGCCGCCGTCGAGCGTGCGCTGCGCGGCCGGTTGGACCTGCGTTTCCACACAGCGCACCTGGGCGGCCTGAACCTCGACCCCCGCGAGGCGCGGGAGATCCGCCGCGTCAAGATCCTCGGCTGCGGCTCGGCGTACTACGCCGGGCAGGTCGGGGCGCAGCTCATCGAGGAGCTCGCCCGCATCCCGGCCGACGCCGAGCCCGCCTCGGAGTTCCGCTACCGCAACCCGGTGGTGGAGGCGGACACGCTGTACGTCGCGGTGAGCCAGTCCGGCGAGACGTACGACACGCTCGCCGCCGTGCAGGAGCTGAAGCGCAAGGGCGGGCGGGTCCTCGGCGTGGTGAACGCCGTCGGCAGCGCGATCGCCCGCGAGTGCGACGGCGGGGTGTACCTGCACGCCGGCCCGGAGATCGCCGTGGCGTCGACCAAGGCGTACACCTCGACGGCCGTGGTCTTCGCGCTCCTCGCGCTGCATCTCGGGCGCATCCACGACCTGTCCCCCGCCGACGGGCGCCGGATCGCCGAGGGCCTGCGCGCGCTGCCCGCGCAGATCGAGGAGATCCTCAAGCAGGAGGACCGGATCGCCGAGCTCGCGCGGGAGTTCGCCCCGTACCGGAGCATGCTGTTCGTCGGGCGGGTGCGCGGCTGGCCGGTCGCCCGGGAGGGCGCGCAGAAGCTCAAGGAGGTGTCCTATGTCCACGCGGAGGCGTACCCGGCGAGCGAGCTGAAGCACGGTCCCCTCGCCCTGGTCAGCCCGGACCTGCCGGCCGTCGCCGTGGTGCCGGACGACGAGCTGCTGGAGAAGAACCTGTCGACGCTGGGCGAGATCCGCGCCCGGCGCGGGCGAATCCTGACGGTCGGACACCGTGAGCTCGGCGGCGACGCGATCGTCGTCCCGAAGAACGAGCCCGAGCTGGACCCGATCCTGCTGCCGATCCCGCTGCAGCTGCTGGCCTACCACGCGGCCGTGGCGCTGGGCCACGACGTCGACAAGCCCCGCAACCTCGCCAAGAGCGTGACGGTCGAGTGATGGCGCTGCTGACGTTCGCCGGGGTCGCGGCGCTGCTCACCCCCATGCCCGGTCCCGACTCCCTCCTCGTGCTGCGGACCGCGATCACGCACGAGCGCCGTGCCGCGCTGATCGTGGTTCTCGGCATCCAGGTGGGCTGCCTGTGGTGAGGTGCCGCCGCCGGGCTCGGCCTGACCGCCGTGCTGGCGGCATCGCACACGCCCTACGCGGTGCTGCGCTGGGCGGGGGCGGTCTACCTGCTCTACCTGGGCGTACGGCTCCTGGTGCGCCGGACGGAAGCGGGGACGGCGACCGCCTCGCCGGAACGGAATCCGTTCGTCACCGGGCTGCTCACCAACGCGCTGAATCCGAAGGTGGGGGTGTTCTACCTTTCGCTGTTGCCGCAGTTCGTGCCGGCGGGCGCACCGGTGTTGCCATGGAGCCTTCTGCTGGCGGGCGTGCACGTCGTCGAAGGAGTCGCCTGGTGCGGGCTGCTGGCCCTCCTGGCCGACCGTTTCGGGAGGCTGCTGCGCAGGCCCGCCGTCGGGCGCGCGCTCGACCGGGTCGCGGGGACGGCCTTCGTGGGGTTCGCGCTCCGCCTGGCCCTGCGCCCGTGACCGGTCAGCCTGCGGTGTCGCGCAGGACCTGGAGCAGGAATTCGGCGTTGGAGGGTGTGTCGCGCAGCTTGCCGATGAGGAGCTCGGCGGCCTCCTGCGGGCCGAGCGCGTGCAGCACGCGGCGCAGCCGGCTCACGACCTGCAGCTCGGCGGGCGACATCAGCAGGTCGTCGCGGCGGGTACTCGACCCGGTGACCTCGACGGCGGGGAAGACACGCTTGTCGGAGAGCTCGCGGCTGAGCCGCAGCTCCATGTTGCCGGTGCCCTTGAACTCCTCGAAGAAGACGTCGTCCATGCGCGAGCCGGTCTCGACGAGCACGGACGCGAGGATGGTCAGCGAGCCGCCCTCCTCGATGTTGCGGGCGGCGCCGAGGAACCGGCGCGGCGGGTGGATCGCCGTGGCGGCCACCCCTCCGGCGAGGATGCGGCTCCCGGCGGACGCGGCGAGGTTGTACGCCCGTCCGAGCCGGGTGATGGAGTCGAGGATGACGACGACGTCCCGGCCGAGCTCGACGAGCCGCTTGGCACGCTCGATCGCGAGTTCGGCCACGGCGATGTGCTCGGCGGCGGGCCGGTCGAACGTCGAGTGGACGACCTCGGCGTCGACCGATCGCCGCATGTCGGTGACCTCTTCCGGCCGTTCGTCGACCAGCACGACCATCAAATGGCATTCGGGATGGTTCGCGCGGACGGCCGTCGCGAGTGCTTTCAGCATCATCGTCTTGCCGGCCTTCGGCGGCGCGACGATGAGCCCGCGCTGACCTTTTCCAATCGGCGCGATCAGGTCGACGATGCGCCCCGCGAGGTCGTTTCGGCCGGTCTCCAGGTGGAGCCGTTCCCGAGGATAGAGCGGGGTGAGCTCCGCGAATTTCGGCCGCGCGGCGGTGTGCTCCGGCGCCAGCCCGTTGACGCTGTCGACGCGAACCAGCGCGGTGAATTTCTCGCGCCTGTTGTCCGGCCGGGGGCGGCGGGCCGCGCCTTCGATGAGGTCGCCGGTGCGCAGTCCGTATTTCCGGACCTGGACCGGGGACACGTACGCGTCGGCGGGGCCGGCGAGATAGCCGGAGGCCCGGACGAACGCCTGCTTGTCGCCGACCTCGAGGACGCCCGCGACGGGGGTCGCCGGATCCTCCTGCTCGCGCGGGCGACGCGGCGGAGCGGCGGTGGATTCGAGAGTGATGGTCATGAAGATCCCTTCGGGTATGCGGCGCCGTCGCGATGACGGCGCGCGAGAAACGGGGCGGCGCGTCAGGCCGCCGGTGAGAAAAGCATAGGCGCTAGCGGTCCGCAATTGAGAGCGGTGCTCTGGAGGGCTGAATCGTCGCCTGCCGGAGAAATCAATGGCGGCGAATGGAGCAGCGATCCTGCGTGAAAACGCCTTGTCCGATCGAGCGGAAACCCCGGCGCTGCACTCAAGGTATAGCACAGGATACCCGTGGCACCAGCCGCGAAATCCCGGCTCGCGGAACCTCGCTCGCTCGGGGGAGGCACGTCGCCCGGCCGCTCTGCCAAGAGCGCAGCGTGAAGTCGCTGGTCCGCCCCCTCGTCAGCGTGACGACGTACCGCCGCTGGACGCGCGGGCCGGCGGCCCGGCACTCGGCGGGTCGCAAGACCGACCGGATACGGCGGGCGCGGCTCACCGAGCGCGAGGAGCAGGTCCTCACCCTGATGGCCCGGGGCCTGTCGAACGCGGAGATCGCCGCCGACCTCGTCGTGAGCGTGAAGACCGTGAAGACCCACGTCGGCAACCTGCCGGCGAGGCTGCGGGCGCGGGACCGCACCCAGGCGGTCATCGGGGCGTACGAGTCCGGGTTCGTCCGGCCCGTGTGAGCCCGTCGCCTCCTTCAACCTCCGAGGGCACGGATCTGTTCCGGCGACCGGCCACCGGTGTCAGCCGTTCTTGACGGACGCGGCGTAGACGTCGACGTACTCCTGGCCGGAGAGCTTCTGGATCGCCGCGATCACCTCGTCCGTGACGGCGCGCGGGTCGGCGTCCTCCGCGAACCGCAGGGGCTCGCCGAAGCGCACCTCGACGCGCATGATCTTCTTCGGCAGCCGGCGCCCCCTGGGCTGGACCTTGTCGGTGCCGATGAGCGCGCACGGCACGACCGGCGCGCCGGACGCGAGGGCCAGCCGGGCCACGCCGGTCTTGCCCCGGTAGAGCCGGCCGTCCGGAGAGCGGGTGCCCTCCGGGTAGATGCCGAACAGCTTCCCCTGCTCCAGCACGCCCAGCGCCGTCTCCAGGGCGTCGGCCGCCTCGGACCCGCCCCTGCGGTCGACCGGGATCGTGCCGACAACCCGGAAGAAGGTCGCCACCAGCCACCCCTTGATCCCCCTGCCGACGAAGTACTCCTCCTTGCCGACGAAGACCACCTTGCGCGGCGCCATCAACGGCAGGAACAGCGAGTCGCAGAACGACAGGTGGTTGGAGGCCAGTATCGCCGCGCCGTCGGGGACCGTGCCGGTCACCTTCGGCCGGAACAGGATCCTCAGGAGCGGTCCCAGCAACACGTGCTTGAGAAGCGAGAACAACAGGGCCACCCTTCCACGGACGAGTGCCCGACAGTTTGGCGTCTCCCGCTCGGAACGTCGGTGCGTACGGATCACAAGAAAAACGCCACGATTCTTGTACCGCTCCCTCACTTGACGCCCACATCGTGCCACCATGCCCAGCCGGCCGACAGGCCGAACAGGGCGACGTCCCCCAGGGCGCACAGCACCAGGCCGGCGGCGATGAGGTGACGGCCCGTGGCGGCGAGGCGGCGGACCTGAAGCGAGACGGCGAACGCGACGCCCGACCACAAGGTGAGCACGGCGCCCGCGAGGAGCGGGGGCGCCCCGAGGACGCGTCCCACCACAGTGGGCAGGTAGCTCATCAGCCCGATGACGGCGACGCCGGTGAAGAAGGCGCCGCCGGTGGCCACCACGAAGTCCGCCCGGCGGAACAGCTGGAGCCGCTGCTCACCGAGTAAGCCACGGCGGGCGGCCGTCACTCGGGATGCCAGTCCGGTGACCGCCCGGACGCGCGCAGCACGGCCTCCCACTCGTCGCCCCGGCCCGGCACCGGCAGGTGCGGCACCCCGGTGCGCCAGGCCGCCGCGATGACGTCGGGCCGGCTGGGCCGGTGGTCCTTGTCGAGGGCGCGGGCCAGGTCCCAGGCGTGCAGGTGCCACTCGACGCACACCGCCCCCGCGTAGTCGCCCGCGGTCAGCTTGGTGCCCCGGTAGGAGAGGTACGGCTCGTCCCACACGTCGAGCAGCCGGTCGGAGTACGCCTCGGCCGAGACGGCGAACGCCACGATGTGCTCCCGCCCCGTGGCGGGCGGCAGCACGGCCAGCTCGGCGGCGTTCTGCCGGGACATCTGGCGGACCAGGAGGGCGGCCGGCGCGTCCTGGGCGAACAGCCGGGACAGCCGGCTGTTGGGAGCGTCGTTGAGGTACTCGTGGAAGTTCTCCGCGACGCAGCGCAGGTGACCGGCCAGGTCGATGGCCTCCCACTCCTTGCACGGCGTCGGCACGGACCAGTCGGAGAAGTGCGCGGCCAGCTCGCAGATGGCGATGACGCCTTCTCGGCAGGCGCCGAGAAGGTCTCGCCGATCCGGCGGCGTGCGCTCCAAGTGATCCCCCCGGACCGAGCACTTCCTGCTGCCCCGCGTCGCCGTGGCCGGGACGGCCGCTGCTGCCCACGACGACACCTGAGTCGGTAGAGTCTCAAAGTTCACCGACCCGTGCCACTCAGACCTGGCCGTGTTCACGCTGGTGGGGCACTGTCTTGTACACGTTGGCCGAAATGCAGCGGCGATTTCATGGACAAGTGGCGACGGCGCGAGCGAATCGCGCCGAGGGTCAAGGTCCCCCATCGGCCAGGTCACCCGGCCGTTCTCGCAGTGGGGCGGTCCGCCCCCGGACCGGACGCCGCACGGGCCGAGCGCGCAGGCCCTGCGTTACATGAGGATGCCCGACGGCCCGGCCGAGCGGACACGCCGCGCGGCCGGTCACGCGTCGGGGCGACCGCCTCAGACGTGGGCGGGCGGGGTGGTGCGCACGGCCAGCTTGTGGGCCTCGCGCAGCGTGCGCAGCCGGTCGACCTCGTCGACGTACGGGCGGACGCTCGGCTTGGCCACGGCCTTGCGCGCCGCGATCTGCGCGGCGCGGCGCTGCTTGGCGTCGCCGTGCTCGTACGTCTTCGGGCCCATCGCCGCCCGCTGGCCCGCCTCCGCGGCGAGCAGGGCGGCGTACAGCGCGCGGTCGTAGGCGACCGCGAGCGGGCGCAGCTCGTCGAGGGGACGGCCCTCGGTCTGAGCGGCGTGGAACTCCCGCTCGGCGTCCTGCGCGGCGGCGAGCCGGTCGCGCAGCTCGCCGGCGAGCTCCTTGTCCGCGGCGTGACGCTCAGCGACCTCCGGGCTCACCTTGCGACCCAGGACCATGTCGGCTCCCCTTCTCATCGATGCTCTTCGAGCCAAGGGTAGAGGGTATGACAGCGTGACATGCCGCCGGGATGCTTCCATGCGACCGCCTTTACGTAGTAAGGTATGATCATGTCGCAGCGGGAACCGCTCACACGTGAGCGCATCATCGAGACCGCGCTCCACCTCATCGACGGCCAGGGCCTGGGCCGGTTGACCATGCGCCGCCTCGGCGACTCGCTCGAGGTCGAGGCGATGGCGATCTACCATCACCTGCCGCACGGCAAGGAGCAGCTCCTCGAGCAGCTCATCGCCCACGTCGCCGCGCTGCCGGTCCCGCCGGGCGACGGCGACCCGCGCGAGCGGCTGCGCTCATGGGCGCGGGCGTACCGCGACCGGCTGCTGGAGCACGTCGGCGTGATGCCCCTCATCGTCACCCGCCGGAACCCGGGGGCGCTCGTGGCGACCACCGTCTCCGTGCGGGAGCTGCTGCGCGAGGCCGGCCTGCCGGAGGCCGAGGCGGCCGTCGGCGCGCACGTCCTGCTCGGCTACCTGCTGGGCACCGTGGCCCTGGAGGCCCGGGAGCGCGCCGCCGGGACGACGCCCGAGGACGTGGACTGGGACGGACGGTTCCTCGCGGGCCTCGACCGCGTCCTGGCCGGCGTGGTCTGAAGCGGCTACTGCGCCCGGCGGCCGTCTCCCGTAGGATCATGGCGTCAAATCCGGTAATGACCCCCTTACGCGGAGATTCTGGATGGCCCGCTACACCCGCCTGCGCCAGATCCAGGCCCTCGACCCCGAGCGTGATTACCAGGACATCTATCGGATCAGCGCCGAGTACGAGTTCCCCTGGGACCTTCAGCGGTCCCTGGAACTGGCGCTGTTCCGTACGTACGCGGTGCCGTCGATCGGCGGGCTGCTCGACCGGACCGGGGAGTTCGTCCGGCGCGGCCAGAAACGGTACGACGACACCGTCGCCCTGCTGTACGAGATGACGCAGGAGGGCGGGATGGACTCCGAGCAGGGACGGGCCGCCCTGCGCCGCATGAACCGCATCCACGGGCGCTATGTCATCTCCAATGACGACTTTCTGTACGTCCTGTCGACGTTCGTCGTCATCCCCGTCCGCTGGATCGGCGAGTACGCCTGGCGGCCGTACAGCAGGCACGAGGTGCGGGCCACGGTGAACACCTTCCGCCACATGGGCCGGCTCATGGGGCTGAAGGAGATCCCGGCGACCTACGAGGAGTTCGCGGACTTCCTCGATCGGTACGAGCGCAAGCACTACGCCTACTCCGAGGCGAACCATCGCGTGGCGGAGGCGACGATCGCGATCTTCGAGGGATGGTTCCCGCGGTCCCTGCGACCGCTCGCCCGGCAGGGTGTGTTCGCGCTGACCGACGCGCCGCTGCGTCAGGCACTCGGTCTGCCCCGCGCACCCCGAATCCTGGAGATCGGCGCCCGCCGGGCGCTCAAGGCGCGGGCGCTCGCCGTGCGGCTCATGCCGCCGCGTCCGTCGTACCGGCCGAAGAAGCCGTACACCCGTTCGTACCCCGACGGCTACACCCTGCAGGACATCGGCCCCGCCTGGGTCAACGGTCTCGGCCGGCGGACGGCCTGAGGCGTGTCCTGACAGATCCCGTTCGTTGCGAAGCCGCGCCCAGCCGGGCGGCGGATCTGTCACACACGCCCAAGTGACCGACTCGTTCGGGCGTCCTGAGGATCGTCCGGACGGCCGGGGGGAGGCGTGTCGCAGCGGCCTGGGGCGAACCCGGCGACCGCTGCCGGGCCACGACCTGGGGAGGTCTCGCCGACAGATCGTTGTCTGTACCGAGAGTTGTTCTTTGGCCGATTTGGATGCGGGTACGGACCGATAAGCCGTAAAGTGATCTCTGTCACGAGGAGTCACTGGGCCATCGGAAAAACCGCCCGGCTGGGCTATGTCGGCGCGCGGGCGAACCGCAGCACACTCGAAGACGTCTTAGTGACATGAGGCAACCGCACCTACGAGTAGTCGAGACCGGAGGCACGCAGATGTGCCCGCACGAGCCGCCATGCCCCTCGGCGACCGCACCAGACCGTGAGGCCGCTCGCACCATCACCTGCCACCCCGAGCAGGGATGGAGTCTGCTCTGCAACGGGGTCGTGCTGTTCGAGGACACCGGCGAACTGCTTCCCGACGGGGCGATCATCGCACCACACCGCCCGACCGACCTTCCGGCGCACACGGCGGCGTGACGCGTTCTCTTCGGGGACCAGTGCGTAAGACCATAGAACTCGGGGGACTCAGCGCGGCCCGGTGCTCCACCGGCGCAGCCACTCCCCCACCACCGCCCCCACCGCGGCGGGCCTCTTCGCCAGATCGTGCCGTTCCCCCGGCAGGACCTGGACGAAGGTCGCGTCCGCGGGATCCGGGACACCGAACGGATCACGGTCGCCGTTGACGACCACGATCTCCACGCCCGCCGATCTCAGCTCGTCCGCGCGGGAACGTTCGGGTCTTCCGGGCGGGTGCAGCGGAAACGCCAGCGCGATCACTCCGCGCGCCCCGGCCTTGAGCGCCGTGCGGCACGCGACACGCGCGCCGTTGCTCCGCCCGCACTGAATGAGCGGCACGTCGCGGAACGTCTCCCGGAGCGCGGCGATCACCGTCAGCCACGCCTCGTCCTGCCGCGCAGCCGAACCGGGGGCGCGCCGCCCGGCGCGGCGGAACGGCTGCAGCACGCGCGCCACGGCCCCGCCGAGCCGAAGCGCCTCCTCGCGGACGGCCAGCAGGTCGGGGGCGTCGACTCCGCCGTTCGACCCATGCGTCATGACCAGGAGGAACGCCGGATCCGCCGGCGCGTCCAAGGTGACCTCGGCCGGCCCCTGCGGGGTCGCGATCTCCATGCCGAAACCGTACTCCGCGGCCGATCCGGCGCCGTCACCGGCCAGGCGCGGTTGTGACGCGGAGGCATGGGGATGACTTTTCGGCCTTGGCGAGTTGTCCATTGCGGATGGAAACACCACCTTGAGGAGCCCCATGGGGAAGGCCGCCGATCGGCAGAACATCAAGCGCTGGCGAGAACTCCTGGCCAGTGAGCGAGACGCCGCGGCCCTCTACTCCAGCCTCGCGGTCGCCGAGGACGGCGAACGGCGCGAGATCCTGGAGGAGCTGGCCGGCGTCGAGCTCAGGCACGCGGCGCACTGGGAGGGGAAGCTCCACGCCGCCGGGGCCGAGGTGCCCCCGCCCGGGCCGCCCAGCATTCGCACGCGACTGCTCGCGACGGCGGCACGGCGGCTGTCCCCTCGTGCGGTCCTGCCGATGATCGAGCGCGCCGAGCGCTCGGACGCGGGGGTCTACGACCGCGACCCCGACGCCGCGCCGGGGATGGCCGACGACGAGCGCGGCCACGCCCGCACACTCGCCAAGCTCCTCGACGGCGGCAAGCCCGATCCGCGCGTGCAGATCTCGCGCCGGGAGGGCTGGCACCGTACGGACCGCTCCGGTGCGCTGCGCGCCGGGGTGTTCGGGGTGAGCGACGGCCTGGTGTCGAACACCGCCCTGGTCATGGGGTTCGCCGGATCCGGCTCGTCACGGACCGCGATCCTGCTGGCGGGGATCGCCGGGCTGCTGGCCGGGTCGTTCTCAATGGCGGCCGGGGAGTACGTCTCGATGTCCAGCCAGCGGGAGATGTTCGAGCGCGAGCTCGCGCTCGAAGCACAGGAACTGGAGGAGACCCCGGAGGAGGAGCACGCCGAGCTGGTGCTGCTCTACCGCGCCAAGGGCCTGGACCGCGCCGACGCCGAGCACCTCGCCGACCGGATCATGAGCGACAAGAAGGTGGCGCTCGACACGCTCGCGCGCGAGGAGCTCGGCCTGGACCCGGACGAGCTGGGCTCGCCGTGGAGTGCGGCAGGCTCCAGCCTGCTGGCCTTCGCGCTCGGCGCGTTCGTCGTGGTCCTGCCCTACCTGATCACGGGCGGCGCCGCCGCGCTGCTGACCGCAATCGGGCTGGCGGTGCTCGCGCTGTTCGTCGTTGGGGCGGGCATCGGCGTCATGAACGGACGGCCGGCCGTACGCTCCGGCCTCCGCCAGGTCATCGTCGGCGGTCTCGCCGCCGGGGTGACCTTCCTCGTCGGCCACCTGATCGGCACCGCCGTGTCCTGACCCCACAGCGCGGCCGCTGGGCGAGAATCGGAGCATGGCCGAGACCATGACCGAAGAAGAGTGGCGCGAGTTCCTGCTGACCGGCACGCGTACCGGCAAGGCGGGCGTCGTCGAGGCCGACGGCACACCGCACGTCACACCGATCTGGTTCCTCCTCGACGGGGAGGACCTGGTGTTCACGACGGCCGCGTCAGGGGTCAAGGGCAAGGCGCTCCGCCGCGACCCGCGCATCTCGATCTGCATGGACGACGAGATCCCGCCGTACTCGTTCGTCACGGTATGGGGCGAGGCGTCGCTGTCGGACGACCTCGACGACCTGCGCCGGTGGGCGACCGCGCTCGGCGGCCGCTACATGGGCGCCGACCGCGCGGAGGAGTACGGCGCCCGCAACGCCGCGCCGGGCGAGTGCCTCGTCCGCGTCCGCATCACCAGGGTCATCGCCCAGCGCGACATCGCGATCTGACCTTCCGGCACCCAGGCGGGGCGTCGGCGGCGCCGTCCGTCCGCGGCCGCTCTCGATCCCCCGTGAAACCCGCACGGCGGCATGAGGACGCCTGCGCATTCCCCATGCCGGTCATCGGGCGGCGTCGCGTGACCTTCTGATCAGTCCGTGTCGGGCCAGCCTGGGGGCAGTACGGGGACGTCCGAGCCCATGGCCTGCCGGAGGCGCTCGGCGAAGCTCTCCTGCAGCGCGCGCCCCCACGGATAGTCCAGCGGGACGCGGACGGCCTCCCCGAGC
This sequence comes from Actinoallomurus sp., assembly GCA_045806665.1. Classification (GTDB taxonomy): domain Bacteria; phylum Actinomycetota; class Actinomycetes; order Streptosporangiales; family Streptosporangiaceae; genus Actinoallomurus. Next base: position 7,156 of record JBJMIW010000288.1, on the reverse strand, counting down.
ACGTCGTAGGCCTCGGCGGACACGCCGTCCGGGCCCTTGGCGTACCGGGTGGCGATGACCGCGTAGATGTGGTCCAGCGCCCCGAACACCTCGCCGGTGAGCGAGGGCAGCGAGTTGGCGCGCACGGCGGCCTCCACCTCGCCCTCCCACCAGACGTCCTCCCCGTCGGCGGCGAACGTACGCCGCAGGCGGGCCCGTACGTGCTCGCCGAGTGCCGGGTCGTCCAGGCCGCGCCGCCAGATCTCCTGCGCGGCCTCGTCCCGCCCTCGGAGCGGCAGGGTCCGGGCGAGCAGTTCGATGGCGAGGGGGACGACGTCCGGGTCGGCGTCCTCCCCCGGCGTCACGCTGCCGAAGGCCGTGATCGCCTGCTCCAGGTGGGCGATGCCCAGGCTGACCGCGAGCCGGGCGTGCGCCTGCGGGTCGCGGCCACGGTCGACGAGGTCCAGCGCGCCGGCGAGGACCCGCTCGGCGCGCGCGGGCTCGCCCCAGTCCATCAGGCGCAGCGCGAGGTCATGCGCGGCCACCGGGGCGTACGCCTGGTCGCCGGTGGCGATGGCCCGCTCCCACCAGTCGCACGCCTGGCGGGCGTCGCCCTCGTCGTCCGCGATCTGGGCGAGCGCGAGGTAGGCGGGCGGCAGGTAGGCGCGGTTGCCGAAGTCGACCACGGTGCGCCAGGCGTCACGCGCCTCGTCGCGCTCGCCGGCCCGCTCCCAGGACAGCGCCAGATGGTACGCGGCGCGCGCGCCGTACTCCGGGTCCTCGGTCGCGATCGCAAGCCGATCGGCCTCCCGGGCGCCCTCGTGATCGTCGAGCCCCTCGAGCACCACGGCCAGGCCCAGGGCCGCCTGGGCCCGCTCGGCCGTGTCACCGGTCTCCAGCACCCTGCGGAAGAGCTCCGCGGCTCGGTCGAGCTCACCGCTCTCGGCGTGGTTACGGGCCTCTTCGAGGAAGGTCGACGGGTCGGCCGTCGCCTCGTCGGGAGTCGTACTCATCGCTCCCTCCGACCGCACGACGACCCGTCGGCCGGGGTCCGTGGTGATGCCTCGTCGCTCGCACTCATCTCCGTGCCCTTGGGGGTAGGCGCAGCCGTGTGGGACGAGCCTAACCGGGCCGGGGCCGCCCCGTCCCCTCCCAGCCGCCGATGTCGGACAACTGGGAGGCCGATCAGCCACAGGCGAACCGATACTCGGTGATCGTCCAGCGCAGACGGGGACGAATCACCCCAAAGGGCCTCTCGGAGCGGTCGTTGACCGAGCGTTCCGGCCGGCGTCAGCCGTCGCGCGTCACGTCCAGCGTCTGGATCTTCGGCGGATCCTGCGGCGTCAGCCGGATCTCGCACCGCAGAGCACCGCGTGCGCCGCGTACCGCCCACACGACGTGGGCCGGCGAGTCCGAGCGGATCAGCTCCTCCGGAGAGCCCGGATCGAGCAGGTGCCCCATCTCGCCGATCAGGCCCTCGATCTCGGCCCGGCGGTGCGCCAGGTCCAGGTCCAGGTCGACGTTGTCGGCGAACCAGGCGTCGGCGAGGGTGGAGTCCCAGCCGCGCAGGAGCCGCTCGACGGCGTTCCGCGCCTGAACCGTCTCGGGCCACAGGGCCTCGGGGCCCGGCTGGTCGGCGAGGTCCGCCAGGAGGACGCCGAGGGCGGCCGTCGCCTGCACCCGACCGGTGGCGTACCTGGCGTTGGTCAGCACGATGACGCCCAGGCCCGTGTCGGGATGCCAGCGCATATGCGATCCGAAGCCCGGGTATCCGCCGCTGTGCGCGGCGACCGTTCCCCACACCGGGTCCTGCTGGATCATCAGGCCATGGCCGTATCCGACGGTGACGGGATGCGCACCGTCGCTCGTGTCCGCCGCGGGGCGGGGCGGCGGAACGACCCGGTTGACCTGCTGCATCGCGCGGCGCGGCGCCCGGCGAAGCGGCCCGGGGTCCGCCCCGTCGCGGGGCGGGAACGCGTCGGCGAGCCAGCACACCCACCGGGCGAGGTCCTCGACCGTGCTGAACAGTCCGCCCATGGCGGAGAACACCCCGGGATCGGAGAACGGCATCGTCTGCCAGCGTCCGTCGAGCCGGACATGACCCGTCGCGACGCCGCCGGCCGCCGCGACCGACCTGTCGAACCCGGTCGCCGTCATTCCGAGCGGGCGGATCAGGTTCCGGTCCACGAACTCGTGGTACGGCGTTCCGGAGGCGGCCTCGATCACGCGGCCGAGGACGGCATATCCCAGGTTGGAGTACTCATAGCCGGTGCCCGGCACGCTGACGAAACGGACGCCGTCGGTGAGCAGGCGCGCGAAGGCCTCCCGGCTCATCGACTCCTGGCGATCGGCCCACGGGTCATCGGTGGGCAGACCACCCGACATGGACAGCAGCATGCCCACGGTGACCTGCGGCGAGTCGGTCGTCGGCAGTCGTACGGCGGCGAATTCAGGAACGTACCGGCCGACCAGATCCGCCAGGTGCACCGCCCCCTGATCGGCCAGGACCATCAGCGAGGCGGCGGTGAAGCTCTTGGTCATCGACGCGATGCGAAAGGCCATCGCCGCGTCCGGACGGGCACCGTCGAGGTGCGCGACGCCATGGCCGGCCGCGTGGACCAGCCCCGTGCGGTCCACGACCCCGTACGCGAGGCCCGGCACGGCGCCGTCCTCCACGAGCGCGCGGAACATCGAGTCCACCTCGCCGATCGCCTGGCCGCTCGAGGTCCGCTGCACCGCTGTCGTCATCCGCTCGCTCCCTGCCTAAATGAGACGTCGGCCAGGACATCTACCACTGCGCACCGGTCACCGCCACCGCGCTACCGGGAGACCGCTGCGCCGACCGCCGGCAAGGACATGTATCGCCCACTCGCCATGCGACTCGTGAATCCGGTGCCGGAGAGGACGCCGCTGGATCGCCTTTCATCCCGAGGAGGTCCGCGTCGCCCTGGTCGACGAGTCGGCCGAGTCGACGCTGCTCGTCCTCGATGGTGCCTGATCCGCCTCATGCCGCCACCGGTGAGCGCCCTTCGCCCCGCGGAGGGCGCTCACCCGCACCGGACCCCCGGTCCGAGCCCGGCGCGGTCAGCCGCCCGCCATGGCGCCGACGATCATGAACGGCTCGGCGCCCGCCACGACGGGCTCGGGCAGCGGCGTGTCCGGCGGGTCTTGGGAGAGGTCCTGTTCGCACGCGTAGTAGCGGACGAACGCCCGGCGCAGGTGCGTACCGTGGTCGCGGATGGTGCCGCGCAGCACCGGATAGCGGGCCTCCAGCGCGTCCAGGACGGAGCCCGGTGTCACCGGCCCGGCCACCTCGACCTCTACCTCGCCGTGGACCTTCGCGAGCACCTTCAGGTGTGCCGGTAGGACGATGCGGATCATCGCAGCGTCTGGACTTCGACGGACAGGACCGCCGGGAGGTCCCGGACGATGGGCGTCCAACTGTCGCCCGCGTCCGCCGAGACGTACACCTGCCCACCGGTCGTCCCGAAGTAGACGCCGCACGAGTCGAGCGCGTCGACGGCCATCGCGTCGCGGAGCACGTTGACGTAGCAGTGGCTCTGCGGGAGCCCCTTCGTCAGCGGCTCCCAGTCGTTGCCCCCGGTACGGCTGCGGTAGACCCGCAGCCGCCCCTCCGGCGGGTAGTGCTCGGAGTCGCTCTTGATCGGGACGACGTAGACGGTGTCCGGCTCGTGGGCGTGTACCGCGATCGGGAAGCCGAAGTCCGACGGCAGGTCACCGCTGACCTCGCGCCACGACTCACCGGCGTCGTCGGTCCGCATGACGTCCCAGTGCTTCTGCATGTACAACGTCTCCGGCCGCGCGGGGTGCATCGCCAGGCGGTGCACGCAGTGGCCGACCTCGGCGTTGGGGTCCGGGATGCCGTCGGTCTTCAGGCCGCGGTTGATCGGCCGCCAGGTGTCGCCCCCGTCGTCGGTGCGGAACGCGCCCGCGGCCGAGATCGCGATGTACATCCGCCGCGCGTCCGACGGGTCGAGGATGATCGTGTGCAGGCACATCCCGCCCGCCCCCGGCTGCCAGGACGGCCCTGAGCCGTGTTCGCGCAGCCCGCGCACCTCCTCCCATGTCCCGCCGCCGTCCTTGGATCGGAACAGCGCGGCGTCCTCGACGCCGGCGTAGACGGTGTCCGGATCGGTCGGCGACGGCTCGAGGTGCCAGACGCGGGCGAACTCCCACGGGTGCGGCGTGCCGTCGTACCACTGGTGGGTCCCGGGGACGCCGTCGTACTCGAACCGGTTGCCGACCGGCTCCCACGTCCGGCCGCCGTCGTCGGACCGCTGGATCAGCTGCCCGAACCACCCGGTCGACTGAGAGGCGTACAGCCGTGACGGGTCGGCCGGGGACCCGGCGACGTGGTAGATCTCCCAGCCGCCGAAGTGGGGTCCGCTGACGTCCCAGTCCTCCCGGCGACCGTCCGAGGTCAGAATGAACGCGCCCTTGCGCGTGCCGACCAGTACCCGTACCCCGCTCATGCTCACTCCTCTCCGCGCCTGATCCGGCGCGGTCGCCGCGGACAGCTGATCCCCTGACCTGCGGGTGCGCAGGTCCCTCACGGTAGACCAGCGGGACGACAAAAAGTCATCGCTCGGCGAAGGCCGATCGGACGTGAGGACCGGCCGGGTTCCGGTTCCGCCGCCGATGGCGGGGTAGAGAACGGTTCCCTGATCACCGAGGAGGTCGTGGTTGCGAAGCTTCGGAGTCGAGGAGGAGCTGCTGCTGGTCGCGCCGAGCAGCGGTATCCCGGTCGCGCTCGCCGAGTCCGTGACGCACGGCGCGGGCGACGACGCCCCAGAGCGCGAGCTGCAGCGGCAGCAGGTCGAGACGGGCACGGCCCCCTGCCGGGCGCTCGACGAGTTGTCCGGCCGGCTGCGGGCCCGTCGCGACGCCGCCGCGAAGGCCGCCCGGCGCGCCGGCTCGGAGGTCGCCGCGCTGGCGACCTCGCCGCGGGCCGTGACCCCGTCCACCACTCCGGACGAGCGGTACCTGCGCATGGCCGAGGAGTACGCCCTGACCGCGCAGGAACAGCTGACCTGCGGCTGCCACGTCCACGTGAGCATCGAGTCGGAGGACGAGGCCGTGGCGGTGCTGGACCGCGTCCGCCCGTGGTTGGCACCCCTGCTCGCCATGACGGGGAACTCCCCATTCTGGCAGGAGCGTGACAGCGGATACGACAGCTACCGGTACCAGGTGTGGGGGCGCTGGCCGTCGGCCGGACCGACCGAGGTGTTCGGCACGCCGAAGCTCTACCACGACATCGTACGGTCCATGGTGGAGTCCGGGGCGCTGCTGGACGAGGGGATGATCTACTTCGACGCCCGGCTGTCCCGCCGCTACCCGACCGTGGAGGTGCGCGTCTCCGACGTCTGCCTGCTGGCGGACGACGCCGTGCTGCTGGCCGCGCTCGTACGGGGACTGGTGGAGACGGCGGCGCGGGAGTGGCGGTCGGGAGAGCCGCTGGTCCCCGTCCGGACGGAACTGCTGCGCCTCGCGTCGTGGCGGGCGAGCCGGTCCGGGCTCGCCGGCGAGCTGATCCATCCGGTGACGGAACGCCCGGCCCCGGCCGAGGTGGTCGTACGCGCGCTGCTGGAGCACGTCGCGCCGGCGCTGGCCGACGCGGGCGACCTCGCGGTGGCCACCGGGCTGGTCGAGCGGCTGCTGGAGCGGGGCAACGGCGCCGCGCTGCAACGCCGGGTGTACGCGGAGACCGGCGACCTGTCCGCCGTCGTCAACGCCGCGGTGGCCCGGACGCTGGTCGGCTGACGTACCGCGCCACCCGTCCCCTCTCCGTCCCGGTGATGAAGACGTTCCGCGGCTCGGTCCCCGCGACGGCGGCGGGCAGGAGCAGACCAGGTTCCGGTCGCCGTACGCCTGGTCGATGCGGCGTACCGGCGGCCAGTACTTGTTCTCCCGCAGGGACGCCAGCGGGTAGGCCGCGTCCTCCCGGCTGTAGGAGTGCTTCCAGTCGGCCGTGAGGAGCGACGCGGCGGTGTGCGGGGCGTTCTTCAGCGGGTTGTCGTCCGCGTCGTACTCCCCGTTCGCCACCCGCTCGATCTCCCGGCGGATCTGGATCATGGCGTCGCAGAACCGGTCGAGCTCGGCCAGGTCCTCGCTCTCCGTGGGCTCGATCATCAGGGTGCCCGCGACGGGGAAGGCGAGGGTCGGCGCGTGCAGGCCGTAGTCGACGAGCCGCTTGGCGACGTCCTCCGCCGTGATCTTCGTGTCCTTGGTGATCTTGCGGAGGTCGATGATGCACTCGTGTGCGACCAGACCGCCCCGGCCCGTGTAGAGCACCGGGTAGTGCTCCGAGAGCCGCTTCGCGACGTAGTTGGCGGCCAGCACCGCCGTCTCCGTCGCCGCGCGCAGCCCACCGGCGCCCATCATCGCGATGTAGGTCCACGAGATCGGCAGGATGCCCGCCGACCCCCAGGGCGCCGCGGAGATCGGGCCGCTGCCCGTCTCCGGACCGGCCTCGGGCCGGAGCGGATGGTTCGGCAGGAACGGCACCAGGTGCTCGCGCACTCCCACCGGGCCGACGCCGGGACCACCGCCGCCGTGCGGGATGCAGAAGGTCTTGTGCAGGTTGAGGTGTGAGACGTCCGCGCCGAACTCCCCGAGCCGGGCCAGGCCGACCAGGGCGTTGAGGTTGGCCCCGTCGACGTACACCTGGCCGCCGGCGTCGTGGACGCTCTTGCAGACCTCGGTGATCGTCTCCTCGTAGATCCCGTGCGTCGAGGGGTATGTCACCATGATCGCGGCGAGCTGGTCGCGATGCTTGTCGATCTTGGTGTGCAGGTCGTCGAGGTCGATGTCCCCGTGGTCGGTGCTCTTCACGACGACCACGCGCATCCCCGCCATCACCGCGCTGGCGGCGTTGGTGCCGTGCGCGGAGGACGGGATGAGGCAGACGTTCCGGTGGCCCTCACCGCGCGCGGCGTGGTAGCCGTGCACGGCGAGGAGGCCGGCCAGCTCGCCCTGCGATCCGGCGTTCGGCTGCACCGACACCTTGGCGTACCCGGTGATCTCGGCGAGCCACGCCTCCAACTCCCCGATCAGCCGGAGGTAGCCCCCGGCCTGCTCCAGCGGCGCGAACGGGTGGATCTGCGCGAACTCCGGCCTGTTGATCTGATCGTTATAGGTTGTTGTTTTGATATTGTTT
>JBJMIW010000287.1:0-21116 GCA_045806665.1 Actinoallomurus sp. | reverse complement strand
TATGCGGGCTGCGGGCAACTGGCCGGAGTGCACGAGACAGTTGACCGTCATCCTTGACACCCTCATGAGGGCCGCCACCTCGTACACGGTCATCAACCGGACTTCACTCAGAGGTCGCTCGCCTCGGCTCATCGGACCCCTTCTTCCATAGGTCTCGTGCGTGTCACCAGCCGTCCTCAGCACTCACAGTCTAAGGTCGCCGTCCGCCAGTAGGCCGCGGGCCGGTATAGCTTGCTTCCCGCCAAGGTCGCGCCCTCAGCTCGTGACCAGAACAGGTGACGGCACCTTCCACGTGAGCTGGACGGTTCCGGACTTGCGCGGGGGCGGGGCCTCATAGCCTTGTCGGCTGACGGGCTGGCACCTGCCTGCCCGCGATGGCCCGTCACGAGGCCCCGCGTGGGGTCCCCGCGCAAGTCGGGAACCGGTCAGCGATCCCGGGGCCTACGCCAACTCTGTGATCTTCATGCGGCCCGATCTTCCGCTATCCGGGCGAGCCGACGGGGGCGCCCTTCGGCGGGCTGGGTCGGCGCGGCCTGCCCCAAGGCGGGGCCGCGTCGATCCCAATGTCTGAGGCCCTGTGGGCCGAACCCCCTGTTCGGCCGCCCGAGCGGCCCGCTTGTCGGGCCGCCTTGATCGCTTAGTGTTTGCCCCCGCCCTGCCCGGACGGACGACCTTTCATGGCGAGGGAAGATCGTATATAGGTCTTGATCGCGTGCGATCGGTCATTCGTCGCTGAGAGTCGCTTCGACCACCGCGGAACCTTGTCGTTGGTGGGCACGTCTGATCACGGAGTATGTGTTTTCCGAGGGAAAGGGCGATGGCAGTGTCGGACCGCCGGTCGATATCGGGCCTCTCCGGGCTCATGCTGCTCGTGGGCGGATGGCTGACCCTCGTGCTCGTTGGAATCCTCACCGAGTCTCAGGCCGAGCGTCTTGCCTACCACGGGTCGCATGCGGAGGCCACGGTCGTGGCAGTGACGAAGGTCAGGCCAATAGGGCTGGGCGACACGCAGATCGACAATGCCAATGTCCGTTATCAGACCCCGACCGGTGTGATCACAACCAGTCTTGACCTTAGCGACTCCTCGGACGGGGCCAGCACTCGCATCCCGGTCGGCAAGTCTGGCCACAGCGTGGACACTTTCGGCGTCGGGTCAACCGTCGAGATTGTTTACGACCCCCGCGACCCCACACGAGCGCTTCCCGCCGACATCGTCAAGGTCCCTCATAAGCACTATCGCGGTAACGATGGTGGACCGTTGCCAGAGCCCGCCTGGACGACCAAGGACTGGCTCTTGCTCGGCGTATTCGTAGCGGCCGGCGGCGTGCTGACCCTACGGATCATCCACAATCGGCGATATGGTCCCGCCTCACGCGACGAATCGTCCGATCCATACGGCTCGGCTGGCGTATCGCACGATCTTGGGAACGGCGCCCGCATATAGACCTGGCCGCCGAGAACGGTGACCCCTCAACGCTCATCTGAAGGCCCCTCCCTTCGGGCCGGCTCGACCCGGACCCGGGATGGTCCCGCCGTACGCACCGCCGGGGCCGGCCTACGGCGGCCCAGCTCCCCAGGGCCCGCAGCCGCCGGCGAGCCCCGGAGGACCGCGTTTCTCTTCATGGACCATCAAAATCGGTCGCTGGTCATGGAACTCGCGAGCCCGTAGACACCGAGTGGACCTGCCCGGCCCGCTGTCCTGGAAGCAGGACAAGTCACGCGCTTTAACAATTGCGCCTGATCACTGGCGATCGCGGTGACTCTGTTCGGCACCCGAGGCCAGTGATCAGTCTTTTATCGCGCCGATGACGCGCCCCGGTTACCCCAGGGACGTCGGGGAAGCGGACATCTCGGCCGGCTCTGTCGCGGGCTCACCGAACCGGGCGAGGACCAGTGTTCCCGACACGGCCATGAGGAAGCCCAGCACGGCACTCCAGGCCATCCCATGACGGGTGCCGTCCCCGAGGAGGAACACGCCGACGAGCGCCGGCACGACGGTCTCGGCGACGACCATCGTGGCGGTGGTCGTGGTCACCGAACCGCGCTGCAGCGCGGTCGCGAAGAACAGGAACGCCAGGAGGCCGCCACCCGCCACGACGTAGGTCGCCGGGTCACGCACGAGGTCGAGTGGGGACAGGCTGACCAGGACCCGCGCGCCGATGGCCACGAAACCGAAGCCCAGTCCCGCGACGAGCCCGAGCATCGCGGATCGGGTCTGTCCCCGCAGACGCCCGGCCGCGACACCCGCCACCCCCATCGCGACGACGCAGCCGAGCAGCGCGAATCTGAACGGCAGGCTCACCGCTGCCGGGTTCTCGTGGCCGGCGGCCAGGCCCAGCAGGGCCAGGCCCGCGCACACCAGGGCGACCGCGGTCCACTCCCGGGCGGACAACCGGACGTGCAGGACCCAGGCGGCGACGACCGCGGTGACCGCCAGGTTCGCGGCGACCACCGCCTGCACGACGAAGAGCGGCAACGACCGCAGCGCCGCCAGCTCGGCCGCGAAACCCAGGACGTCCAGCCCCGTGCCGACCAGGAATGGGAGGCGCCGGATGAGGCGGATCAGCAGCCGCGGATCGACGCCCGCGCCCGTCGGCGCGGTGCGTGCCGCGAGGGCCTGCAGCACACTCGCCGTGCCGAAGCACACGGCAGCGGCGACCGCCCCCAGCAGACTCCAGACCATCCCCTGAGCCTATGAGGCCGTCCGAGCGGCCTGCCGGCAAGGTACGGATGGCTGCGTCGGTCATGTGCGGCGTTTAAAGCGTTATCTATAGGATCACGCCATGAAATCAGGCCATATAGTCGGATTCGCGGCGACGCTCGCTGCGGCAACCGCCCTTCTCCCGGCGCTCCCGGCTCAGGCGGCCTCGGCAGTCCAGATTTACCGGGTCTACTACAACTCGCCGGGCGTCGATAACCGGAGCAACACCAGCTTGAACGGCGAGTGGGTCCAGATCATCAACCGTGCCTCGAGTTCGCGGTCCCTCACCGGCTGGAGGCTGCGGGACCGGACCGGCTACACCTACACCTTCGGTGGCTTCCGACTGGCGGCTCGGCAGACCGTGTACGTCCACACAGGCAAGGGCACCGACACGACGAGGCACCGCTACTGGGGCCGTAGGGCCTACGTATGGAACAACACGGGGGACACCGCCTACCTGCGCAACTCCTCCGGCACCCTGATCGACACGTGCTCTTGGAAGTCGTCGGGCAGCTCCAAGTACTGCTGACACAGCACTCCGAGCCGTCAGGCGATCCGCCGTCGTAGCCGCCTGCGATACTGCCCTTCGTCGTGGAAGCGACATCGGCCGACCTGATGGCCACGCTGGCGGTCGAGGCGGGTGTCCACCACCTGGACCTGGTCGCGCATCTGTCCGGTCCGCCGCCCTCGCGCGGTGCTCCGCCTCATACGGGACGTGCTGGACGCGCTCGTCGGCCGGCCGGTACCCCAGGACTGGGACGACGCCCACTGCATCCGGGTCGGCACCGGACGCACGGCGCTCACCGCGGCCGACCGGAAGTCCCTCGGCCCGGTCGCCGACCTCTTCCCGATCTTCGGCTAGCGTCCGGGCGGTGCGCCGTGACGCACCGCCCCGGACGGTACCCGTGCTAACAGGCGGGAGTGCCGGTGCCCGGCTGTTCCGCGGCCTCGGCGATGAGTTCGTCGGTCCAGAGCCTGCGCATCTCCGCGCAGTCCTCCAGTAGCTCGTCGAGCCGACCCTCGCCGACGACGCGGCCGCGGTCGAGGACGACGATCTGATCGGCCTGTTCGAGCGCCGCCCGGCGGTGCGACACGACCAGCAGTGTCGCGGGTCCGCGTCGGTCACGGGCGGCGTCGGCGAGACGTTCCCACAGCAGCCGCTCGGTCTCGACGTCGAGCGCGGAGGACAGGTCGTCGACGACGAGCAGGTCCGGCGCTCGTACGAGGGCCCGTGCAGCCGTCGCGCGCTGCACCTGGCCGCCGGACAGCCGCATGCCACGCGGCCCGACGATCGTCTCCAGGCCGTCCGGCATGGCCGCCACGTCCTCGTCGAACGCCGCGAGCTCGATCGCGGTGGCGAGCCGGTCGTCGTCCACGGGCCGGCCGAGCAGGAGGTTCTCCCGGAGAGATTCGGAGAACAGCCGGGGGACCTGGCTCGCGTACGCGACCCGCCCTGGGACGAGGTACGTACCCGGGTCGTCGACGGGCCGGCCGTTCCAGGCGACCGTCCCCGCGTCCAGCGGCACCAGCCCGAGCAGCGCCCGTACGAGGGTGGTCTTACCGGCCCCCACGGCTCCGGTGATCACGGTGAACGATCCACGCCTGATCCGCAGGTCCACGGCGTGCAGCCCCCGGCCTCCATCGTCGAACCGCACGGTCAGCCCACGCCCCTCGACCACCTGCAGCGGGTCGCGATGCGGCGGTGGCGTGATGACCGGCGGCGGCTCCCGGCGGAACCAGACACCGCTGGGCCGTGCCAGGTCGCGGACGTCCTCGTACGGGGCCATGAGCCGGCCCAGCCGTTCGGCGGCGACCGCGCCCTGCGGCAGGCGGTACAGGAACGTGCCGGCGGATCGCGGTAGCGCGGTCAGCCAGCCGATGTAGCTCGTGAACAGCGCCAGGTCGCCCACCGTGAAGTCCCCGTGGTGCATCGCGGGGGCGGCGATGAGCAGGACCAGGCCGATGCCGACCTCGACCGTCGCGCTCGTCACGCTGTCCAGCAGGTCGGTCGCCAATCGGTCCTTCACGGCGGCGTTCCGCCGTCGGCGGTTGTGCTCGCGGAGTCGTCGCAGCACCGCGTCCTCGGCCCCGGCCGTCTTGATCGCCAGGATGCCGGCGAAGGCGTCGCCGATGTGGGCCGTCACCACCGCGCCGAGTCGCCGGGCGCGACGGTGCAGCCGCCGGATGACCGTGCCGAGCAGCCGGCACAGCACACCGACGGCGATCATCGGCAGGACCAGGGCGAGCGTGACGGCCGGGTCGATCGCCGCCATGACCGCCAGCGCGGTGACGCCGAACAGCACGGTGCCGGCCAGGTCCACCAGGTCGTCGGTGACCTGAACGAGGTCGGACACGTCATCGCGCAGCCGCGCGATCGCCTCACCCGACGAGTGCGGCAGCCGGGCCGCGGCGGCACCGCGCGCGGTGAGGATCGAGCGCAGCACGTTCGCGCGCAACGTGGTGGCCGCGGCCTCCCACCAGTAGACGCCGTACGCCCATGCGGTGACGAGAATGAGACCGCGGACCACCTCCAGCCCGACGAACGCGACGCAGATCCACAGCGCCTCCCGCAGGTCGGCGGCATGATGCCCGCTGAGCTGGTCGAACAGCTCCTTCAGCAGCAGGCCGCCGCCGATGGGGAAGAGGTACGTCGGCAGCCACAGCAGGCCGCCGAGCAGGTAGCGGCCCAGCCCGGCGCACCGGGCGAGGCCTGACATCACCTGGGGTACGGGCCTCATATCGCCACCCCCGCCGCGCTCAGGAGCCGCGCGAACCGGCTGTCGGGGTCCGCGGCGAGCTCTTCGCGGCGGCCGTACTCGACGATCCGGCCGCCGTCCACGACGGCGATCACGTCCACCCGCGCCAGGGAGGACAGGCGGTGTGCGATCAGCACGCCGGTACGGTCGGCGAGGAGCCGGTCGACCACCCGCTCGATGCGCCGTTCGGTCGCCGGGTCGAGCCGGCTGGACGCCTCGTCCAGCACCACGAGTCCGGGATCGGCCGGCAACGCCCGCGCGAACGCCAGCAGCTGCGCCTCACCGGCCGACACACCGGTGGCGTCGCCGCCCAGCTCGGTGTCGAGCCCGTCGGGCAGGCCCGCGAACCAGTCGCCCAGACCGACCTCGGCGAGGATCTCCCGCAGTCGGCCGTCCTCGGCGATCCCCGGCCGGAACAACGTCAGGTTGTCCCGGACCGTGGCTGTGAACAGCTGTACGTCCTGGGTGACCACGCCGACCCGCCGCCGTATTGACGCAGGATCGGTGTCCCGCAGGTCCAGCCCGCCGACCCGGACGGCGCCCACGGTCGGGTCGTACAGGCGCAGGATCAGCCGGGCGATGGTCGTCTTGCCGCTGCCCGTACGGCCAACGAGGCCGAGTGTCTCGCCCGGCGCCAGCGTGAGGTCGACAGCGGACAGCACCGGCTCACCGTCGTCGGCGTACGCGAAGCCCACCCCGTCGAACCGGAGGCCGAGCGGGCCGGACGCGGGCAGCGACCGTGGGTCGGCGGGTTGCGGCAGCGTGCGGCGTTCGGCCAGTAGGTTCCGTACGCGGGCGACGCCCGCCAGTGCCCCCTGGTACTGCCGCAGCTGGTCGATCAACCGTTCGAACGGCGTCCGTACCATCTGCGTGTACTGGAAGAGCAGCACGGCGGTGCCGACGGTCAGCGTCCCGGACTGGCGGGCCCACGCGGCGGCGGCCAGGACGAGCGCCGTGCCCGCCGCGAAGGCCACGGACGTGCCCGCGAGGAGGCCGCTGCCGATCCGCTCGGACCGGAACTCCGCGCGGTACATCCGCCCGCTGGCTCGGTGGACGCGGCCCACGGCGTGCTCGCCGGCGCCGTTGGCGCGGATGTCCTCGACGCCGGCCAGCCGCTCCTCGATGTCGCCGAACAGCGCGGCGTACCTCGCTCGCGAACTGGCGGCCGACGGCACGGCGAGCCGCTGCGCGCGGGCCATCCCGAATCCGATCAGCACGCAGTACGCGAGGAGCACGCCGCCGACGCGCGGGTCGACGGTGAGCACGACGACGAGCACGCCCGCGAGGAGGATGACGCCGGCCACGACGTCCAGGAGGAACGCGACGACGAACTCGGCGATCGCCACGACGTCGCCGTCGACCCGCTCGATCATCTCGCCGGCCGTACGCCGCCCGTGGAACGTCATGTCGAGGCCGAGCGCGTGGTCGGCCAGCCTCTCCCGGAGGCGGTTGGTGCCGTCCCAGGCCAGGCGGCTCGCCAGCCAGGCGGTGAGGCTACGGGCACCCTGCCCGGCGACGGCGAGCGTCAGATAGCCGACGGCGACGAACACGAGATGACGGGTGCTCGCCCCGCCGATCGCGTCGTCGACGAAGCGCCGGGTGATCTGCGGTGCGGCCAGCGGCAGTACGGAAGCCGCCGTGACGGCGGCGGCCAGGACCGCGGTCGCGCGGGGTCCCGGGCGCAGACAGCCCAGGACGGTGGTCGGTGTGGTCTTACCGGCGTTTCTCCGCGCCGGTCGCGTCGATGGTCGCACGAAGCGTCATGTCCTCTGCGTGGGTGGCGGTTGCCTGCTGGGGGGACACGTACGCAGCGCGCATGACCATCTCCTCGGTCGACCGGTCGTTCGCCGGGAGTACAACAGACGGTGCCGACCGCGGCAACGGATTTTTCGCGTCACCGGTCCGGCGTTCAGGGCATATCGTGCGCTTTGTGGGCTGATCGGTTGCCGGGAGCGGCCGACGACGGGTGAAGGGTGCGTGGTCCGGTGGCCGGTGCGGTACGGAACTGGGCGGGGAACATCGGGTTCGCGGCCGAGGAGGTCTGCCACCCGACGTCTCTCGACGAGGTACGGAGCCTGGCCGCGCGCGGATCGAAGATCCGGGTACTGGGCAGCGGGCACTCGTTCAACGACATCGCCGACACCCCAGGCAACCTGATCTCGCTGGCGAAGCTGCCCTCGCTCCTGGAGATCGACAGCACCGCAGCCACGGTGCAGGTCGGCGCGAGCGTGCGGTACGCCGAACTGAGCCGATGGCTGCACGACAAGGGCTACGCCCTGCACAACCTCGCCTCCCTGCCGCACATCTCCGTCGCCGGATCGATCGCGACGGCGACGCACGGCTCGGGCGACAGGAACGGGAACCTCGCCACCGCGGTATCCGGCCTCGACCTCGTCACGGCCGGCGGCGACCTGGTCTCGCTGAGCCGCGACCGGGACGGCGACCGGTTCTCCGGGGCCGTCGTCGGACTCGGCGCCCTCGGGATCGTCGTCAGCGTGACGTTGGACATCGGCCCGACGTTTGACGTACGGCAGCGGGTCTACGAAGGGCTGCCGCTCGGGGTCCTCGACGAACGCTTCTCCGAGGTGGTCTCCGGGGCGTACAGCGTGAGCCTCTTCACCACCTGGCGCGACGCGTGGATCGACCAGGTGTGGGTGAAGGGCCGCGTCGACCCGGCGGATGACGATCCCATGGCGGAGGACTGGTTCGGAGCGCGGCCCGCCGACGGGCCACGCCACCCGGTCCCCGGCATGTCCGCCGTCGCCTGCACCGAGCAGCTCGGCGCCGCGGGCCCGTGGTTCGACCGGCTGCCGCACTTCCGGCCCGACTTCGCCCCGAGCAGCAGCGGCGACGAACTGCAGTCGGAGTTCCTCCTGCCCCGGCAGTACGCCGTCGAGGCGCTCCATGCCCTGAACGAGATCCGCGACCGGGTCGCCGCCGTCCTGCAGGTCTGCGAGGTCCGGACGATCGCGGCGGACGACCTGTGGATGAGCACGTCATACGGGCGGGACTCGGTGGCCCTCCACTTCACCTGGGTGAAGGACGCCGATGCGGTGCTCCCCGTGCTCGACCTGATCGAGGAGCGCCTGGCACCGTTCGACACCCGACCGCACTGGGGAAAGCTCTTCACCACCTCGGCCGACGCCCTGCGCTCCCGGTACCCGCGCCTAGCGGACTTCCACGCCCTGGCCCGCCACTACGACCCGAACGGCACCTTCACCAACGACTTCCTCGCCCGCCACCTCTTCGCCGAACTGGACTGACCGGCAGTGCCGATCAGTCGAAGAGAGCGTCGACCGTGCGGACGATGACGGCGCGTTTGACCCAGGCCTCGATCTGGGCGACGTCGGTGCAGGCGGTGATGCGTGCGCGTGCTTCGGAGGGGACCGGGACGCCGCGCGCCTCAAGCACTTGGAGGAGGGTCTCCGCTTTGCCCTCCACTTTGCCTTCGGCTTTGCCCTTTGTCTCTCCTTCGGTGTAGGTGCTGCGGAGCAAGTCGCTTTTGTAGGGAGATGTATCGCTTCGCATGATCCCCTCCAACTCGGCGGCGGGTGTCTCGGGCAGCGCCGCGAGCACGATGTCAATGTACAGTTTCGCGCGATCGCCGTCTCCCATCGCGCCGAGGGCGGAGAGCAGGGCGTGGAACATCCTGGCCCGGTCGTAGGCGGCACCGTGCGTCATGGTGGAAAGCACCGCCAGCTCCGGTGCGCGGACGGCCTCCACCGCGTCGGTCACGACCGGGACCGCCTCGGGCTTGAGCACCAGAGGGGTCAGGGTCCAGCCCGGATGGCCGAGCTCGATCGGCTCGGCGCACCAGTCACCGACGGTGGCTTCCGAACAGATCACCAACAGGATCGCCGGGCAGCGGGTCCGCGCGCGCAGACCCGCGAGGTATACCGGCCAGCTCCAGCGCTTGCCGGGGTCACGCCCGAGTTGGATCTCGACGACGACGGCCAGCACCGGGGAGGCTGCCTCGAAGACGACCACGGCGTCCGCGCGGAACTCTGCCGGACTCCACTCGGTCAAATCACCGGATTCGACCCGGACGGCTTTATACTCCGGGATATCGACTTTTAACGCGTTATGCAGGACTTCTGCCGCCAGGCTGGGGCGGTTTTTGAAGAGCAAGGCGAGTGATTCGTGTTCCAGCGAAGGCATGGCCGAGACTTTAGACCGGCCATGCGATCCCCTGCGAATTGATCACCCGTCAATTGCGATAAAAGGTGAATAATCAGGCGTGCTCGGGTCGGTACGCCGTCAGCCAGTCGTTCAGGGCGAGGACCCGCTCCATCGGGATGCGGTCCTGTTGGAGGCTGGCCCGGCCGAGCGGGCGGCTCACGGCCGTACGCACGGCCTCCTCGTCCAGGTAGGGCCGTACGGGTGCGTTCGGGTCGGCGAGGAGGTGGGACAGGCGGTCCCGTACGGCGCGTTCGTAGCTGGGGTTCTGCGTGGCCGGATACGGGCTCTTGCGCCGGCGCAGGACCGACTCCGGGAGGAGGTCGGCGGCGGCGCCCCGCAGGAGGCTCTTCTCCCGGCCGTCGTACGTCTTGTACGCCCATGGCGTGTTGAAGACGTACTCGACGAGCCGGTGGTCGCAGAACGGCACGCGGACCTCCAGGCCGACCGCCATGCTCATCCGGTCCTTGCGATCGAGCAGGAAGCGGACCATCCGGGTGAGATGGAGGTGGCAGATCTCCCGCATACGGCGCTCCAGCCCGCTCTCGCCGGGCAGCCGGGGCACCTCGTCGATGGCCTGGCGGTAGCGCGCGGCGAGGTATGCGTCGACGCGCCGGTCGAGCTCCCGGTCGAGGAGCTCCTGCGCCCCACCGAGACCCTGCAGCCAGGGGAACCTGTCGGCGGCGACCGCGGCCGGGTCGTGGAACCAGCGGTAGCCCCCGAAGACCTCGTCGGCGGACTCGCCCGACAGCGCGACCGTGGAGTGCCGCCGGATCTCGGCGAACAGCAGGTACAGCGAGGTGTCCATGTCGCCGATGCCCGGCAGGTCGCGGGCGCGCATCACCGTCTCGGTGGCCCCGGGCGAGGTCAGGTCGTCGCTGCTGAGGACGACGTCGGTGTGCTGGGATCCGACGTGCTTGGCGACCTCGTGCACGTACGGCGTGTCGGCGGTGTCCCGCATGGCGTCGGGGACGAACCCACCGCTCTCGTCGGTGAAGTCGACGGCGAAGGAGCGTACGGTGCCCGCGCCCAGTGCCCGGTCGGCCAGCGCGGTCAGCGTGCTGGAGTCCAGCCCGCCCGACAGGAGCGTGCACAGCGGCACGTCGGAGATGAGCTGCCGCTCGACGATGTCCTCCAGGAGTTCGCGGACGCGGCGGACGGTCGTGGGAACGTCGTCGGTGTGCTCCCGGGCGGTCAGCGCCCAGTAGCGCCGGTCGGTGACGCCGTCGCGTGAGACGCGGATGATGTGTCCGGGCTCCACCTCGCGCATGCCGTCGAAGACGGCGTGGCCGGGGGTCTTCGCGGTGGTCAGCAGCTCCAGCAGACCCTCTTCCCCGATCCGGGGTGTGAACCCTGGGTTGGCCAGGATGGCCTTGGGCTCGGAGCCGAACATCACTCCGTGCGGGGTCCGCGCGTAGTACAGCGGCTTGATGCCCATCCGGTCGCGGACCAGGAGCAGTTCCTCGGTCCGCCGGTCCCACACGGCGAACGCGTACATCCCGTTGAGGTGCTCGACGAGATCCGCGCCCCAGCGGAGGTACGCCTGCAGGACGACCTCGGTGTCGCTGCGGGTGCGGAACCGGTGCCCGTGGGACTCCAGCTCCCGGCGGAGCTCTCGGAAGTTGTACGTCTCGCCGCTGTAGACCAGGGTCGCGGGCCCTTCGCTCATGGGCTGAGCACCGCCCTCGATGTCGATCACGGCGAGTCGCCGATGCCCCAGCGCGACGTGCGGATCGATCCAGAGCCCTTCGGCATCGGGTCCGCGGAGCGCCATCGTGCGTGTCATCGCCAGCGCGGTGTCGCGCTGCAACCTGAGGTCGCGGGCGAAGTCGACCCAGCCGGCTATTCCGCACATGCGAGCGCCTCCTCAATGGCCGCACCATGCGCGTGACCGACGTCTCCGCTGGCAGAAGCGATGGCCCTCACGATAGGCGGCCCTCGATGTCCGGGCCGAACCGCGCGTCCGGGTCAGTCCGCCGCCGGCCCGTTCTTCCCGTTCATGACCCCGTGGAGCCAGTCGAGCGACCCGGTGGCCAGGGCGTCCTCGGCGAGCTTCTTCCCGGACGGCGTCTGCAGCGCGGCGAGCGAGCTGTCGATCCACGGCTGGATGGTGTGATGCCCCTGGTCCCGGTACTCGATGGCCTGCACCAGGCAGTCGAGCTTGTCGGCGTCCCGCGCGCACCGGGCTTCCAGGCTGGTCTTCTGCTCGTACTCCGCGACCGAGGCGGAGATCAGGTCGGCGACCGGTCCGGGTAGGCCGCGGACCTGGTCCGCGGTGACCTCCTCGTTGGGCGCGCGGGCGACGTACCGCTTGGCGAGGTACGGCAGGTCGGTCAGCCGGGTCTCCTGGCTGTCGTGGAAGAGGCTGAGGACGATGGCGCGCTCGGGGTTCGCGCCCTCCAGGGCGGCCAGGACGCCGGCCAGCACCGCCGCCCGGAAGGAGTGGTCCGCGATGCTCTCCGGGGCGGCGACGCCCGCGACGAGCCAGCCGGTCCGTCTGTAGCGCTTGAGCAACCCGATCTCGTACACGAACTCCGTCAAGCGCGCCAGCTCCTCCGGCATGCCTGCCCCCTTCGCTCTCGGCAGTCCGGGTCTCTCACGTTAGACGACTTTCCGCAGATCACACGGTAGGCGCGAGGCAGATCTCGCCCGCGCCGGAGGGCCCGGGATGGAGTCGGCGCCTCCAGACCGACGCTCACGGCCGGTTCCAGGTCGTGCGTTCGGTCAGGACTCGAAGAGGACGCTGATGCTCTCGTGGCGGTGGATTCGCGCGATCGCCTCGGCGAACAGCGGCGCGACCGAGACGACCTTCACCTTCGGTGACAGCCGTGCCGGCTGGTTCTCGACCGTGTCGGTCACGTAGAGCCGGGAGATCGGACTGGCGTCGAGGCGCTCCATCGACTTGCCGGTGAACACCCCGTGCGTCACGGCCGCGCGTACGCTCCGGGCGCCGTGCTCCATCACGGACTCCGCCACCTCGGTCAGCGTGCCGGCGGTGATCGTGAAGTCGTCGACGATCACGGCCTCACGGTCGCGCACGTCACCGATCAGGTCGACGACCCGGGCCGTCTCACTATGGTCGACGCGTTCCTTGTCGGCGATCGCGAGCGGTGCGCCGAGCCGTCTGGCGTACTTGCGGGCCTGCTTGGCGAATCCCGCGTCGGGGGAGATGACGATCAGGTCGTCCGAGTCGCCGATGGCCTCGGCGAGGATCGGCAGGGCGTACAGGTCGTCGACAGGCCGCGTGAAGAACCCCTGGATCTGCGGCGCGTGCAGGTCCATCGTCACGACCCGGTCGGCTCCGGCCGCCTCGATGCACTGCGCGCACACGCGGGCGCGGATCGATACCCGCGGCTCGTCCTTTTTATCGGCCTTGGCGTAACTGAAATAAGGCATCAGCACGGTGACCGACGCGGCACTCGCCCGCTTGAACGCGTCGATCCAGAAGAGCAGCTCGACGAAGTTGTCGTTCGCGGGGAACACCGTGGACTGCACCAGGTGCACGTGCCGGCCCCGGACGTTCTGGTTGACCTTGACGAACAGGTTGCCGTCCGAGAAGCGGATCACCTCGCCTCGACCCGGCTTGACGCCGAGATGGTCGCAGATCGCGGCGGTCAGCCGCGGACTGCCCGTTCCGCCGAACACCAGCAGCTCTTCGAGGTCGGAACCGGTCACCAGCATCGCCTCCCGCGCCGTCCCGCCCCGATCATCCCCGGAACAGGGGCGTTCGTCACCATCGATCTGCACCCGGCCCGGTCGGCCCCGCCGTAGGAGGGAAATGGGCCGAAAGTACGACCACTCACCGGCCGCGACACGCGCCGCGCCGCCCGCGACACCTCGCGGGGCGAGCGAGCAAGTCGCCGCCTCACGGGACGGGGCGGCGCCTACGGATGGCCGTACCGAAGTCGCGGCGCTGCCGGCCGTACGGAAAGCTCGGCAAACCTGATCCACTAGCTGCGGAACGCCCCTTTTCTGGCGGTTCAGCCCCCGGATCAGGGCGTTCACCGAGCATTCGGTTCGGTAGGCGGATCAGCTGACGATGTCCTTGGTGTGGAAGCGGCGGACGGCCAGGGCGAGGAGGACCGTCGCGTAGGACGCGGACAGGGCGGTGCCCTTGATCATGCCGGTCCACTCCAGGTGGGGCTGGAGGGCGTCCGTCCAGGCGAACATCCAGTGCGTCGGCAGGAACTCGCGCCAGTGGCCGAGCGCCGTCACCGCGTCGATGATGTTGCTGAGGATGACGAGGCCGACCGCGCCGCCGACCGCGCCGAGCGGCGAGTCGGTCGTCACCGACAGCAGGAACGCCAGGGCGGCGACGACCAGTTCCGACGCCAGGATGTAGCCGACGACGATCAGTATCCGGGTCAGGGCGGTGCCGTTCGGCAGCGCGACGTCCCCGCCGGGCACGCGCAGACGGGCCCAGCCGAAGACGTAGATACCGGTGATCATCGCCATCGTGGGCAGGCTGACCACGGCCAGCGCCGCGTACGCGAGGGCGACGATCAGTTTCTGGCGCAGCAGCCGGCCGCGCGGGACCGGGGCCGCGAGCAGGTACCGCAGGGACGCCCAGCCCGCCTCGCTCGCCACGGTGTCGCCGCAGAACAGCGCCACCGCGACGACGAGCAGGAAGCCCGCCGACGCGAACAGCGTGAACGCTGTGAAGTTCAGCGCGCCGGCCGTCGCGACGGTGACGAGGCCGGGGGTGTTGGCGTCGTTCCCCGACGGTGAGCCGCCGAGCTTGAACGCGGCGGCGAGGACCCAGGGCAGCACCAGTAGGACCGCGAACCCGATCCAGGTGCGGCGCCGGCGCAGCTGGCGGACGGCCTCGACGCGCAGGGGCAGGGTCCGGCGCACCCGGTAGGTGGGATCCGCGCTCACGAGGCGTCTCCGATCAGGGCGAGGAAGGCGTCCTCCAGGCGGCGGTGCGGTGTGACCCGGTCGACCGGTACGCCGTCGGCGGCGAGGGCGGCCACCACGGCCGACGGCGCCGAGCCGTTCAGCCGTACCAGCACACCGGGAGCGTACGGCTCCGCGCCGTCGACGCCCTGCAGCGCGGTCAGCACGCTCATGGCACGGTCGACCTCCGAGGTGCCGATCAGGATGGAGCCGTCGTGGCCGGCGATCTCGGTCACGGGGCCGGCGGCCACGAGGGTGCCGCGGTGCATGACGACCACGTCGGTGCAGGTCTGCTCGACCTCGGCGAGCAGGTGGCTGGAGATGATGACGGTCCGGCCCGCGGCGGCGTACCGCACGAGGACCTCCCGCATCTCGGCGATCTGGGGTGGGTCCAGGCCGTTGGTCGGTTCGTCGAGGACGAGCAGGTCGGGCAGGCCGAGCATGGCCTGCGCGATGGCCAGCCGCTGCCGCATCCCCTGCGAGTAGGTGCGGACCGGCCGGCGGATCGCGTCGCCCAGTCCGGCGATCTTCAGGGCCTCGTCGAGGTACGCCTCGCCGCGCCCGGCGGCCTTCCAGTACAGCTCCAGGTTGTCGCGGCCGGACAGATGCGGCAGGAAGCCGGGACCCTCGACGAACGAGCCGAGCCGGGACAGCACCGGGGCTCCGGGCCGTACGGGCTCGCCGAAGATGCGGATCTGGCCGGCGTCGGGCCGGATCAGGCCCATGAGCATGCGCAGTGTCGTGGTCTTCCCCGCGCCGTTCGGGCCGAGCAGACCGCAGACCTGGCCGCGCTCCACCCGGAACGACAGGTCGTCCACTGCCAGGTGGCCGTTCTTGTACCGCTTGGTGAGGCCGGTGATCTCCAGCGGCAGGACGGGGTCGCCGCCGTCACCGGCGCGCGGGCGCCGCCCGCGCCGGACGGTCACGAGCGCGACGGCCGCCGTGCCGGCGATCACCGGGAATCCCCAGACCCACCAGGGCAGCGGTGTCGGGGGCGTGCGCAGCGCCGGATCGACGGGGACGGTCAGCGGGGACTCGACCGACACGCCGTACGACGCGGCCCGGGTGGGGGAGGCGAAGCCCATGTCGGTGGTGCTGAAGGCGACCCGGATGCGGTGTCCCTGGTCGAACCGGTGGTCGATGGCCGGCAGCGCGACCTCCGCCGTGCCGTCGAGGGCGAAGGGCGCGGCGAGGCGGCGGGCCGGTTCGGCCTGGCCGTCCGGCCCGACGTCGTACACCTTGGCGAACAGCGTCGCCCTCCCGCCGGTGACGCGGACACGTACGCGGGCGGTCCCGGTCAGTTGCACCGCCGCGTCCAGCGGCTCGGTCTCGAACACCGCGGACTGGCCGGGCAGGTCGGACGGGAGGCCGCCGGCGCCCAACCCGCTCAGACCGTCGAGCGCGCCGAGGCCGGGGAGCGTGGAGATCGACGCGGGGGATCCGCCGGGCGGGTTCTGGATCGTCTGTTCCTGGCCGCCCAGCGGGATCGTACGGCGGGCGGTGCCGGACAGTCCGGGGTAGCGGGGCGCGGTCGCGGCGGTGACGACGACGCGCTGGGTGGAGGAGTCGATGCCGCCGGTACGGGTGACGGTGAAGCCGCCGGACGCCTTCGCGGACGCGCCCTTGAGGTAGCGGTCGAACCACCCGGTGACCTGGTCGCGGATCCGCGCGGTCTCCGGGTCGCCGCCGTCGTGGCCGCCCTGGAACCACACGACCTTCACCGGCGCGCCGGTGACCGCGCGCGCGTTGCCGTCGGCCTGGTCGAGGGGGAACAGGGAGTCCGACTGCCCTTGGACCAGGAGGGAGGGCACGTGGATCCGGCCCGCGACCGACGACGGGCTGGACCGGCGCAGGGTGGTGATCGCCTCGGGAGTGGGCCGGCCGGTCTCCGCGACCGTGCGGTACATCGCGCACAGTGACGGGAGGAACCGTCCACAGCCTGTGGACGACGCGCCGCCGGTGAAGAAGATCCCTGCCCAGACCTTCTTGAACACGCCGTTAGCGGCGCCCCTGCCGGTGGCGTCGGGGAACAGGGAGTCGGCCAGGTCGTACCAGGTGATCTGCGGGGCGATGGCGTCGATGCGCCGGTCGTACGCGGCGGCCAGCAGGGAGATCCCGCCGCCGTACGACTGCCCGGCGATCCCGACGCGCGGATCGCCGGGTCCGTCGAGCCGCACCTCGGGACGGCGGGCCAGCCAGCCGATCAGCTGCCGGACGTCCTTGACGTCGTAGTCGGGCGAGTCGAGGGTGATCTCTCCGTCCGAGCGGCCGAAGCCGCGCGCGGACCAGGTCAGCACGGCGTACCCGTGCCGCGCCAGCCGTTCCGCCTCACCGCGCGTGTCGTCCTTGCTGCCGCCGAAGCCGTGCGCGAGCAGCACCGCCGGGGCGCGTCCGCCCCCGACAGGCGCGAAGAAGGTCGTGTCCAGGCCGATGTGCCGGTCGTCGCGCGGCCCGTCGACCACCGTGATGCGCTGCTCCGACTCCCTTACGCGCGGTGGCCCGGGCAGGGCCGCCCAGGTGATCACCGCGGCCGGCACCGCCACCGCGCCGACCATCGCCGCCCACCGCTTCATGAGGCAAGACCCTACTGGCGTGTAACAGAACGGGGCGGGCCGGGCGGCGACCTGTCGAGCAGCACCTTCTATCAGTTCCGCCCGGGTGGACGGCCCAGGTCGGGCCGGACAAGAAGTGCCCGCAGTACGCCGACCTCATGGCGCCCTGACCGGTACTCAGAGCGAGCGCAGAGCGGGCAGCATTTGCCGCTCGGCCCAGGAGATGAAGGAGTCCTGGTGCTCGGCGCCGATCTGCACCAGCGCGACCTCGTCGAACCCGGCATCGAGGAACGGCTTGATCTTCTCGGTGTACTCATCGACGTCCGGGCCGCACGGGAGTTGCTCGGCGACCTGCTCCGGCGTGATGAACTGACTCGCCGACTCGAACGCGCTCGTCCCGGGGAGGTTCGCGTTGACCGGCCAGCCGAGACCGAACCAACGGAACTGCTCGTGCGCCCGCTTCACCGCCGCCTCCCGGTCGGGGTCGTACGCGACGGCGACCTGCCCGACACGGGGCTTTCCGGACCCGCCGGCGGCGTCGAACATCTCCCCGAGCTCCGCGTTCGGCTCCGTAGCGATCATGATGTCGGCCTGCTCGCCGGCCAGCCGACAGGACTCCGGACCCGACACCGCCACGCCGATCGGCACGCGCTGCTCGGGCAGATCCCACAGCTTGGCCGCCTCCACGTCGAAGTGGGCGCCGCGGTAGTCGATCGTCCCGCCGTCGAAGAGCGCCGAGATCACCTCGATGGCCTCGCTGAGCATCTCGTGCCGGACGCTCGCCATCGGCCAGCCCTTCCCCACGACGTGCTCGTTGAGGTTCTCCCCGGCGCCCAGCCCGAGGCGGAATCGCCCACCGGACAGGATCTGCACGGTGGCGGCCTTCTGGGCCACGATCGCCGGATGGTAGCGCATCGTCGGGCACGTCACGTACGTCATCAGCGGGATCCGCTCCGTGGCCTGCGCGGCGGCACCCAGGATCGACCAGGCATATCCCGAATGGCCCTGGGAGAGCAGCCACGGGAAGTAGTGGTCACTGATGACCGAAAAGTCGAACCCGGCGTTCTCCGCCGACCGAACATCGCGCACCAACTGGTCCGGAGCCGCCTGCTCGCACATCATCGTGTATCCGATGGCAACCATCGCGTTCCCCTCTCCATGGTCTTCGGGCCGGTCGAGACCCGCGCCCAGCGTGGTGATGACCTGACGCTCATACCCGGATGCGGCGAGTGAATCGCGAGTTTCGGTCGCGGTGCTGATTTCGGCCTTCCCAGGCGCGGGCTATTCGGACGGCATGTCGGGAAACCGGCGCCGACGGGGGCCGAACCCTGGCGCGCCGGGGCGTCGGCATGATGCGATTGACCCGATCACGGCCGACCCCGGCGCGAGACTTCCGCCCACCCCCCCGCGGAGGAGACGACACCTTGAGGTTCGCGGTACACCGGTCCGCCCGCCGACCGGCCTCCCCGCACGAACACCCCTCGGAGCCCGTCGGCGACGCCGAGCCCGGCACCACACGTCCCTTGCCTGCCGTGCAGCCTCCGCCGACGATCCAGCGCGGCCCCGGCGCGACAACCGCCGGCGGTGGGAAACCGTCCTCCACCGGGAGACCGGAGGATCGGAGGCCGGTGGGGCGGATCGTGCGGAGCACTGGCGCCCAGCCGGATCGCAGAGCGGCCGCGAGAACCCCGCGCCCAGGGCTGATCGCGATCGTCGTCATCCTCTGGCTCCTCATCGCCGCCATAGCCCTGACCGGAACGCTGATCGTCGCGTTCGCCAAAGAGCACCCGGCGCGCTTCGCCGCCCCGCTGAAGATCTATCCGGTCACGCAGGCGATCGCCGGGCCGCAGTGCCCGGCCGGCGTGCAGGGGATCATGGGACAGACCGGCATCGGCCCCGTCTGCTACGAGCTGACCAACGGCATCACGATCAAACGGGTGAACGACATTCACGTCGAGCGCGCCAAGAGCGGCGGATACGCCGTCTCGATCAGCCTGATTCCCGCGGACGGCAGGGCGCTGAAACAGCTCACGCGCAACGCCGCCGGCCGTGCCTTCGCCCTGACCGTGCGCGATCAGGTGGTGGCCGCTCCCCAGGTGGACGCCCCGATCACCAAGGGCCGGGTACTGATCACCGGGAACCTCAGCCGCGGCGCCGCGCAGGACATCGTGAACCGGCTGAAGACCGGAAAGGGCATCCCGGTACCGGCCCAGGCGCCCGCCTGGACGCCCCCGCCGTCGACCCCCAGCCCGACGCCGACCACCCCCACGCCGACTCCGACCCCGACGCGCACGTCGCCGAGCCCGACGCCGACCTTGACGTCCTCCACCCCGAGCGCCACGGCGACGACGTCACCGACCTCACGCGATCCCCAGTCGGTCTGATCAGCGGTCGAAGGATCCGTGGCGACCCGCGCCGTCCCGGAATCGCTGGACGTCGGTCAGGCCGGTCTCCTGAAGCACGGCCCGGCCGTGGCGGAACTCGTTCGCGATTGCGGCGTCCTCTTCCAGGCCCTGCTGCTCGATCAGGGACAGGCGGTCGTGCCGCAGGCACGCCTGCGGGAACCCGGCGATCTGCGCGGCGAGCTCCTCCGCGGCCACGCGTGCCTTTCCCGGCGGCACGACGCGGGTGACCAGGCCCATGTCCTGTGCCTCGGGGGCCGACACGGCGCGTCCGGTCAGGATGAGATCGGCCGCCCGCGCTTCACCGATCAGGCGCGGCAGGCGAACGGTGCCACCGTCGATCAAGGGGACGCCCCAGCGGCGGCAGAAGACCCCGAGCACGGCGTCCTCCTCGGCGACGCGCAGGTCGCACCAGATCGCCAGCTCGAGCCCGCCCGCGACGGCGTGCCCGCTGATCGCGGCGATCACCGGCTTGGACAGCCGCATCCGGGTGGGGCCCATCGGGCCTCCCGCGGCATGGGACACGTCGTGGGCGGAAGCCCCCGCGCTCGGCGTATCGAGCCGATTGCTGCGATCGGTGCCCAGCGCCTTCAGATCCGCGCCCGCGCAGAAGGTGCCGCCCTCGCCCCACAGCACGGCGACGCTCGCCTCCGCGTCGGCGTCGAACGCCCCGAACGCTTCGGCCAGCGCACGCGCGGTCGGCCCGTCCACCGCGTTGCGCACCTCGGGACGGGACAGCACCACCGTCGTCACCGGCCCCTGCTTCTCCACCCGCACGCCCATGGAACCGAACCATTCCATGATTCGCGTACGGGTGGAACCGCCAGGCGGTGCTTACTGCCGCGCTCGCCGCGGTCAGTCGATGCGCCAGGTGTCCCCGCTGCCGAGCAGGGCGCCCAGGTCACCCGGGCCCTGCTGGGCGACGGCCTCGTCGATCTGCGCGCGCATCAGCTCGTCGTACGACGGGCGCTCCACCTGCCGGAAGATTCCGATCGGCGTGTGCTCGAAGGCCGGCGAGTCGAGCCGGGACAGCGCGAACGCGAGCGACGGGTCCGGGTTCTTGGCGTCGTGCACGAGGATGTCCGGGGAGTCGGCCGACACGACCTCCAGCGAGCCGGACGCGGACCGCCGCAGTGCCTTGTCCCGCTCGGCGCCGAACACGATGGGCTCACCGTGCTCGAGCCGGACCGTCACGTCGTCACGGGTCTCCGGGTCCTTCAGCGGCGCGAACGCGTCGTCGTTGAAGATGTTGCAGTTCTGGTAGATCTCCACCAGCGCCGTGCCGTTGTGCGTGGCGGCCTCCCGCAGCACCGACTGCAGGTGCTTGCGGTCGGAGTCGATCGTGCGCGCCACGAACGACGCCTCCGCGCCGATCGCCAGTGAGATCGGGTTGAACGGGGAGTCCAGCGACCCCAGCGGCGTCGACTTGGTGATCTTCCCGACCTCCGACGTCGGGGAGTACTGCCCCTTGGTCAGCCCGTAGATCCGGTTGTTGAACAGCAGGATCTTCAGGTTGACGTTACGGCGCAGTGAGTGGATCAGGTGGTTGCCGCCGATCGACAGGGAGTCGCCGTCACCGGTCACCACCCAGACCGACAGGTCCGGCCGCGAGGACGCCAGCCCGGTCGCGATC
>JBJMIW010000286.1:0-5533 GCA_045806665.1 Actinoallomurus sp. | reverse complement strand
GCCAGCGGAGGATCGTCGCGGGAGTCACCGCGAACACCGCCGGCCAAAGACGGCGCGGAACAAGCCGGGACAGAGCCGCGAACCAGATCCGGTCGGCCGGCTCGTACCGAGGACGGGAGACCTGGCGGCGCAGCACCGCGTTCTCATGCCGGAGCACGAGCAACTCGGCCTCCTTGGACACATCACCACGGACCAACACTGCCACCAGTGCGAGCACGAATCTGACGATCATGTAAGCCAGAGCGAGAGGCATCTCGCGAGGGTCCCAGCGGCAGCGACCGCCCGCAGACGAACCTCCAGGTCAAAGCCTCGGCTGAGTTTTCGAGCGGTACAGGTCCGGCCGCAGATCCCGCAGGTGAGGATCTGGCGAGGTCGGCAGTTGACGCAGCGCGGGCCGTCTTCGGCCCGGACCGCGACCGGGCTGCGGCGCCCGCACCCGACACATTTCTCAAGGTTGATCGGATTGCTGATCAGGCAGTTCGGGCACAACGGCCTGCCGTCAGCGTCTCTGGTGGCTGGCTCGCGGACCGCGCCGCAGCGTGAGCAGGGGACGGCGGCGGAGCGAGCGAAGCAGTTCCGGCAGACCCGCTGCCCCTCCAGCAACTTCGACAGAGCCTTCACCCCGCCGCAGCGAGGGCAGGCGGGCTTGACGACCTTGGTGGCGCCCGCCGCGACGAGGTTGTCGATGAAGCGCAGCACCGCAGGGGCCGGCGCGTAGGTGCCAGCGCCCGTGAGCAGGTCGGGACGATCCACGATCGCCCAGGCCAGCCGTCGTTGTCCGGTCGGCCGGGTCGTGGCCCGCTGCAGTGCCGTCTTGATAGTCGCCGTGCTCAGCGCCGGGTCGAGGTTGGTGACCAGTCGCACCAGTTCGGTGACCGGGTCGCCGTCGGTGTCGGGACAGCTCTGGCAGCGGTGCCGTCCGTGACGGTCCAGGGTGACCGGTCGTCGCTGCTCACCGCAGCCCGCGCAGGTCTGTACTCGGTCCAGGCACGGGCTGCAGCCCCAGTCGCCGCCGCGCTGGCTGCGTAGATACTGCAGTTCCCTCCCGCATCCGCCGCAGCGGGGCGGGGAGACCTGGGCGGCTCCGGCGTTTCGCAGCGCGAGCAGCAGCCTTCCTGCCGCCAAGATCGTTGGTGGTCGGCCCGTGACCAGGACCTGCGGATTGTCGGTCAAGGACTGGGCGAGTCGCCTGCGGGTGGCCCGCCCTCCCGCAACTGCGGTAACGACCTCCTCGATCCGGTCACGAGGCAGGCCGTGCTCGATGTTGGCGACCAGACCGACGATGACGGCGATCGGGTCGGCGACGACCTCGTCGTCCAGGACGGAGCTCATTCATCGACCGGGGTGATCCGGGCACGCTTCGGCCGCAGGTCCCCAACCCCTGTGTCTCCGCCGACCACCTTGGTCTTCTTGGCCGCTCCGGCGGCCGCAATGGGCTCGATAAGCTCCTCCATCGTGCAGTCCAGGATGTCCAGCAACGCCATAAGGATCTTCAGGCTGAGCCGTTCGGGCCGGTCCACCACCAGCCGGTAAACCTGGCTGGAGGGCAGCTTGATTCCCCGCTCCGCCAGCGGCGCGAGCAGATCGGTAGTGGAGAACATGCCCCGGGTCGCCATGACCTGCCGAAGATGCCACCGGTAGTCGAGTTTGCCCGTCATCGAGGTCCCCTCTCTCCACTTCCGCTACCGTGGCCTGCACCGAATGCCGGAGTCAGTGCCCGTCTCAGTGCGGTGTTCATGAAGTCGTCGCTGACGTGTAACGGCACCGCCGGATATCAGAACGGTCCGAATACCTGGGCCCGTGGTGCTTCGTGGTCTTGGGTCGGGGTTGGCTGGGTTATGTGTTGTGGATCCGTAGCGCTGCGGTCAATGCCTTGAACTCAGAGATCCGAAGCGCGCGTGCGATGAGGGCGTAGAGGATTCCACCGGCGGCGGCTGCGGCGGTGGTGGTGAGGAGCGAGGCCGTCCAGGTGGTTCCGGTCGCTGCGCCGATGGCCCACGCTGTGCCAGCGGTGGCGGGGGCTGCGAGGGCTGCGGCGGTGAGCATCCGGGCGTGGGCGTGCAGGAGGCGGTGTCCGTCGAGGCGGCCGATCCTGCGGCGGAGTAGTTGCGCGGTGAGCAGCAGTCCGGTGGTGTAGGCGATCGCGGAGCAGGCCGCGAGCGCGATGACCAGGTTCGGACCGTGGGTGAGCCTGGTGGCGGTCAGGCAGGTGGCGATGGTGCCGGCTGAGACCGCGACGCTGAGCAGCGCCGGGGTGCGGGTGTCGCCGAGGGCGTAGAAGACGCGCAGCATGATCTGGTAGGCGGCGAAGGGGACCAGCGCGAGCCCGTAGGCGGCCAGGACCAAGCCGGTGAGGTGGGCTGCGGCGGGTGATGCGTTGCCGTGGGCGAACAATACGGTGGTCAGGCGTGGGCCGAGCATGATGAGGGCGGCGGCGATGGGCACCAAGACGACGCCGGTCAGCCGCAGGCTTTGGGACAGGTCGGCGATGACCTGGGCGAGGTCACGGGCGGCGGCGGCCCGGCTGAGTCGGGGCAGGACTCCGGTGATGACGGTGACCGCGATGAGGGCGTAGGGCAGTTGGAACAGGGTGTAGGCGTTGGAATAGATGCTGACCGCCCCTTGTCCGGCATGGGAGGCGAGGCGGGTGGTCACGATGAACACCGCTTGGGCGGCGGTCACCGACGCGATAGTCCATCCGGACATGGCAGCGATCCTGCGGACACCGATGCCGCGGGGGTCGGCGTGCAGCCTCAGCTTGAAACCGGCCCTGCGGCTGGTCAGGGTGAGCACGGCCATCTGGGCGGCGACCCCGGCGCTGGTGCCGATCGACAACAGCAGCATCTGGCCCTGGGTGAGGGATTCCAGCTTCCCGGTTCCGCCGATCAGGAGGAAGACCAGCGCGGTGGCGATGACGACGAGGTTGTTGGCCACCGGCGCCCACATCGGTGCGGCGAAGCGGCCGCGAGCGTTGAGCACCGCGGCCAAGGTGGCACTCACGCCGTAGAACAGGATCTGCGGCATGAAGTACCGGGTGAACACCACGGCCAGATGACGCTGCGCGGGGTTGAATCCCGGGACATAGAGGTTCACGATGAACGGCGCCGCGATGATCGTCACCATCACCACGATCGAAAGGCCATAGACCACCAGGGACAGCAGCCGCTGGGCGAACAAGTCCGCGTCGATGCTGTCGTCGGCCGTAGTACGGACCAGCAGCGGCACCAGCACGCTGGCCAGGGCTCCGCCCATGACCAGCTCATAGATGGTGTTCGGGGTGACGTTCGCCGCTGTGTAGGCATCCAGCAGCCGGTTCCCCAGCCCTAGCGCGGCCACCAGGGCCAACGTGCGCACGAACCCGGTGACGCGCGAGACGGCGGTAGCCGCCACCATCGCCCGGCCAGCCTGCATCAGCCGCGGCTGCTCTGACATTCGCTGCTTCTCCTTTATCCCGGGGGTGGGGGGATCGATAGTGTTTGGCTTTTCTGACTGCTGCTGGAGCGACGGCTGACGTCGGCGGCGTAGCTCATCCAGTCTCCGGATGCCGCCTGTTGCCAGGCGACGGCGACCTTGATGTGGATGCCGAGCATGCGGGCGAGGATGGCGGCGGGGAGTTCGGTGGCGAGTTGGAACAGTGCGGTGGAGCGGGCCGGTCCAGGGTGGATGCCGATCTGGTGGAGGCGTTCGCTGAGGCGGTAAGGGCTGATCGGCTCGCCTGGTCGTCCGCCGGGCAGTAGCCAGGGTGAGGTTCCTTGGTCTCCGATGGTGGCGTGGCCTCGGCGGGTGGCGACCAGGTGCAGGACGAGGGCGGCGAGTGGTTCGGGGAGCACGATGGGTTCACGGCCGAGTCGCAGGTGTACTTGGTCGCCGCTGGTGTGGACGTGGTCGAGGGTGAGCCGGCTGATGGTGGCGGGCTGCTGGGCGTAGAGCAGGATGAGCAGGCCGGCGACCCGGTCATCGGGTTTGAGGGTGTCGTCGTGCAGTAGCCGGCGGGCGTGTTCCCAGCGGGCTTCGGTGTCGAGGGTGCGGGTGTGGCCGTTCCATCTGGTGGCGGGGAAGTCCAGGCTGGTGAGCTTCTGGCGCTTGGCCCAGCGGACGAAGTGTCCGGTGGAGCCGCGCTGGGCGAGGCTCGCATTGGCAGTCCAGCCATCGAGGTCGCCCTGTGAGCAGGTGGCCAGCGTGAGATCGCGTTCGGTCAGCCAGTCCAGGAATGCCGTGGCTGCCTGGATGTGGCCACGGGCGACCGTCGCCTGGTTGTGAGCAGGCGCCGAGCGCGCTCAGCAGCAACTGGTAGGGCTCGGGCCCAACTCCGGCCTCGCCGGAGGGGGCGGGCTCATCGGCGCCCCAGACGAGCCCCGGCGCTCGGACCGTCTGGGCCAGCCGACCGGTACCCGACTCCCGGACGACGACCGTTCCCCGGGCGGGTTCCTCCTCGCCGTCGCGGGCGCCCGGATCTTGGGACCCCCCTTCACGAACGGCGTCGCCCACACCGAGACGAGGTCCGCCACCCGCCGCCGATCGGCCGACCGCCGCAGGAAGTGGCCGCCCTCGATCGGGACCAGCGCGGCCCGTGGGCCGACCGCCTCCCGGATGCGGACTGCGTGGTCGAAGGGGACCACCTCGTCGTCCGGATCCTGCATGATCAGCACCGCGCTGTCGAGGTCGCCGAGCCGGACCCCATGCCCCAGGTTCGTGAGGTCGTCCAGCAGCCGGACGCCGCGCGTCACGTACTGGTCGCCGATCAGCACCCGGGCCGGACGGCCGGTGCGCGGCAGGCCGTCCGCTGCCACCGGATCGACGATCAGGTGATCCGGCGAGAACGGCGCGCCGACAGCGACGACGGCGCCCACTTCCGGGATCCGCGAGGCCGCGGCCAGTGCGGCTGCACCGCCCAGAGAGTGCCCCACCAGGAGGACGGGTGCCTCGAACTCGGAACGCATGTGATCGGCGACCCGGACGATGTCATCGACGCCGCCGGAGAAGGTCGTGTTCTCGCCGAAGTCCCCGTCTGACCCGCCCAGGCCGGCGAAATCGACCCGCACCACCGCCCAGCCCAGGCGGACGAGCGCGCGGCCGAGATCGGCGGCAGTCGCCTGGTCCTTCCCGCACGAGAAGCAGTGGGCGAGCAGCGCGTAGCCGGTGACGGCCTCCGGGACATCGATGCTGGCGGCCAGCCTCCCCACCCGACCGTCGATCTCCAATGCCTGTGACCGCACGTGATTCCTCCTCAGCCGAAGCGTTCGGTTCGCAACAGGGCCGGGGCCAGGGCCTCGGCGACGAGGATCTCGCGACGTCCTCGACGAAGGTGGTCGACCCGAGTGACCGTGCCTTGCGTGTCGCTGGCCGTTAGCGACGGGAGGATCGATGCAACCCCATCCCGTATCGCCAGGCCCGCCATGAGGCCACTGGCACGGCGATCTCATGGAAAACAACGGCCGGCTCAGCCGGTCGGGCCGAACCGGCTGACGCGGATCCGCTTCACCTCGACTCCGACACCGAGGAGCAATTCGGTCGCTCCGTCGCAAAAACCCGG
>JBJMIW010000285.1:0-16921 GCA_045806665.1 Actinoallomurus sp. | reverse complement strand
TACCTGGTGACGCTCACCACCAGGGCCGCCATCGACCGGCTACGCCGGGAGAAGGCCGCGCGCGAGGTGTACGTCGGCACCTGGCTGCCCGAGCCCCTGCTGACCGGCCCGGACGTCGCCGAGGACGCCGCGCTGGCCGACTCGGTGTCGATGGCGATGCTCGTCGTCCTGGAGACCCTGTCGCCGCTGGAACGCTCGGTGTTCGTCCTGCGGGAGGCGTTCGGGTTCGACCACGCCGAGATCGCCCGCGCCCTCGAGCGCTCCGAGGAGTCGGTGCGCCAGCTCGCGCACCGGGCCCGCCGCCACGTCGAGGCCCGCCGCCCGCGCTTCGAGACCGATCGGCAGGTGCGCCGACAGGCCACCGAGCGGTTCCTCGCGGCCGCCGTCGGCGGCGACCTCAACGCGCTCATGGAGGTGCTCGCCCCCGACGTCACGCTGTGGTCGGACGGCGGCGGCAAGGTACGCGCGCCGCGCCGGCCGATCGAGGGCGCGGAGAAGGTCGCCCGGTTCTTCGCGGCCATCGCCGCCGAGATCCCGCCGGGAGCCGAGGTCACCGTCATCGAGGTCAACGGCGGCCCGGCGATCCTCGTCCACGCCTCCGGCGTCCCCATCACGGTCGCCACCGTGGAGCTGGACCCCGACGGCCAGGGCATCCGCGCGATCCACCTCATCGGCAACCCGGACAAACTCGCCGCCCTCGCCCCCGACACCCCCTGACCGGCCGCGCCGGACTAGACGTCTTCGAGAACGGTGACCTCGACGCACATGCCGCCGTTTTCGCCGCTACGCGTCGCGGTACGCCACTCAACGTTGGTCAGGTCCATTTTTCTGCTGCCACTTTCTTAATGAACTCGATGGACTCATGCTGTGACAGGGCGAAGGTCCGTATGGACTCCCACCTCTCCGAGAGCTGCGCGATGCCCTCCCGGTTGCTTGTGACAATGCCGCGGACGGCTGTTTCCACGTACGCTACCTCGCTGCCTTCGACGGTGGCGATGGTGAAGGCACCCATTCGGTGAGGATTGGCGGCTGCGGGAACGACCTGAATCGTCACGCGGGGTGAGACACGAGCTACGAGGTGCTCCAGTTGAGCGCGCATGACAGCGGCGTCCCCGATCTGTCGGTATAGCGCCATCTCATCAACGACGCATCGCAGCATCGGGGGATTGTCACCGGAGAGGATCTCCTGGCGCTCCCTCCGGGCGGTCACCGCCGCCTCGTCGCCGACCGGCAGAGCCCGTATGTAGTCCTCAGTCTGCAGAAAACCGGAGATGATCGTTTGCTCGAAGGAGCGCAGGACGGTCGCCGCGCGCTCCTCCTCGAGCCATGGCCGGAACCAGGCGGGCATCACCTCTTCGGCGAGCACGTCGTAGAGGTCGAGAAGCGGCCCCTCGGGGAGATCAAGTGCCTTCTCGATGGCCACGACCGCCTTGCGCCGCGGCCTCAGCCGGCCAGTCTCCAGATTGCTCAGCCAGCCTTCCGAGTAGTTAACCCGTTCCGCTAGCTGGGCCTGGATCAAGCCGGCGGCCTCGCGATAGCGGCGAACGGCCGCACCGAGTCTTCTCAGCGTCGGATTCGGGGGGTTGCCCATTTTCTGCTTCTGTATCGGACTTCAGTATGCCTTCGGTGAGAGGTTGCTGCGCTTAGACAAGTCGTGATCCGTGTTCGAGCCGCCATTCCGGCTCCGAGACCGTGACCATCACTGTGGTCGCCCTCTCTGACGGGATTCGGGTGGAAGTCGCGGACGCCGGAACCTCCGGCGGTGTTCCCCGGATGGCCGACGCGGGACCGGACGCGACCGGAGGGCGCGGGCTGCGCATGGTCGACACCCTGACGGGCGGCCGCTGGGGCACCGATACCGGCGATGCTGGACGCGTCGTGTGGTGCGAGACGGTGCTTCCGGGGCCGAGCACCGTACAAGAGGCGTCGGTGTGACGCCGGAGGAACGGCTGCAGCGTTCGCTCGCTGACTTCCGCGCGATGCTCGACTCCATTGGGTCGGCCGGGGCGTCGCAGGTCGCGGAAGTGAAGATCCTGGTGACCAAGTACCCCGACCACGCGCGGCACTTCCTGGCCGACCCGGACCGGCCAGGCAGGGTAGGCCGCCACCGAGCGGAGAAGCGCAGGCTCCGTCGGAGTGAACACAGCGGGGAGCCTTGGCGTCGCTGTTGACGCGCGTATCGGGGCGAATCCGGCGACGTGCCGTCAACGGCGACGGCAGAGTGACAAGGGCGACGGCAAGGTGGTCGGGCGCAGTGCGGTGATTTTCGGCGTGGCGGGATGTCACAACGAGCATGACGACATCACGACACCAAGACAGGGTCCTCCTGGACATCTCCGTCTCGCTCGACGGGTACGTCGCCGGTCCTCACAAGCGACCGGGACAACCCAATGGGTGACGTTGGGATGAGGCTGCACGATTGGATCTAGGGCGACCGTACCGACGATGTCCCCGGCGACGGCGCACGAGGTGTCCACCGCGAGGTCTTTCAGGCCCTCAAGCGGCGTACCGGAGCCGTGGTCGCCGGCCGGCGCACGTACGACATCGTCGAGCACCCACCCGTTCGGCGCACTGCCGGCCTTCATCGTCACGAGCACCCCTCCGGACCGTGTACCGCAGGGTGCGACGAGGTTCACCTTCGTCGCCGACCCCGCTACGGCCATCTCGGCCGCTCGCGCGGTCGCCGGAGCCAAGGACGTGTACATCATCGGCGGTGCCCGGCTCGGTAGTGCATGCGTCGCGCAGCGGCTGGTCGACGAGGTCCATCTGCACATCTGTCCAATGATCCTCGACGCGCTGCCCGCGCCTTGCCGTCGTTGTTGACGCTCGTAGTCGGGCAAATCGGGCGGTGTGCCGTCAACGTCGGCGGCAAGGTGACAACGTCGGCGGCAAGGTGGTGTCTCCTCGGCCGCCCCGGTGTCGAGATGCGGCCGTTGTCTCGGATCTCAGACGGTTCGTTCCGAACGCTCCTTGTGGGCGGGGCGGTCGGGGCATGAGGGTGCGCACATGGCAAAACAGGAGGTCAGCGGCGGCGTACCGGCCGTCGGTGAGGGTGGTGCCCTCGGGGTCGAGCGGCGATCCATCGACTTCGTCCCGCCCGAGGAGCGGCACGGGTCGGTGCGGAGCCTGTTCACCGTGTGGTTCGGGGCGAACATGCAGGTGACCACCGCGGTCACGGGTGCGCTGGGAGTGATCCTGGGGCTGCCGCTGCCCTGGGCGATCGTCGCGCTGACCCTCGGGAACCTGCTCGGCGCCGTCTTCATGGCCCTGCACTCCGCGCAGGGACCGAAGCTCGGCATCCCGCAGATGATCCAGAGCCGCGCGCAGTTCGGGTTCTACGGCGCGATCCTGCCGCTGCTGCTCGTCGTGCTGATGTACGTCGGGTTCTTCGCGACGAGCGCGGTGCTCGGCGGGTCGGCGCTCGCGGGCTGGTGGGGGATCGGCCGGACCCCGGCCACGATCATCGTGTCCGCGCTCTGCACCGTGCTCGCCGCGTACGGGTACCGGCTCATCCACCAGTACGAGCGGTGGATCAGCCTCATCGCCGCGGTCGGCTTCCTCTACCTGACGTACCACCTGCTGACCGGCCACCACGTGGGTCGGGTGTGGCACTCCGGACACGTCGGGGCCGGTACCTTCCTGCTCGTCGTGGCCATCGCCGCGACCTGGCAGATCACCTACGCGCCCTACGTCGCCGACTACTCCCGCTACCTGCCGGAGACGACCTCCGTACGGGCGGCGTTCTGGTGGACCTACGCCGGAAGCGTCATCGGCACCGTGTGGATGATGGCGTTCGGCAGCGTCTGCGCCGCGGTGGCGGCCAAGTCGTTCGAGGGCGGCTCGGTGTCCTTCGTCGTCGGCCTGGCCGGGCCGCACTGGGCGTTCTCGCTGATCATCGTGCTCGGCATCGTCGCGGTGAACGTGCTGAACCTCTACGGCATGTTCATGTCCGCGACGACGACCCTGACGGCGCTGCGCCCGATGCGGATGAACGGTGCCGTCCGGCTCGGTTTCATCGTCGCCGCGGCGGTCGTCGGCACGGTCGTCG
This sequence comes from Actinoallomurus sp., assembly GCA_045806665.1. Taxonomy (GTDB): domain Bacteria; phylum Actinomycetota; class Actinomycetes; order Streptosporangiales; family Streptosporangiaceae; genus Actinoallomurus. The sequence continues at coordinate 12,873 of JBJMIW010000285.1, read as the reverse complement.
CGCTGGCCGCCAGCGTCGACTTCCTGCATAACTTCGAGAACTTCATCCTGTTCCTGGCGTACTTCCTGATCCCGTGGACGGCGATCAACCTCGTCGACTTCTACTTCGTCCGCAAGGAGCGGTACGACATCGACGCGATCTTCCGCCCGGACGGCGTGTACGGCGGGGTGAACTGGCGGACCATCGGCGCGTACGCGATCGGCGTCGCGGTCGAGGTGCCGTTCGTCAGCTCCACGTTCTACACCGGCCCGTTCGTCGGGCACCTTGGCGGTGCGGACATCTCCTGGATCATCGGCCTGATCGTCGCCTCGGTGCTCTACTACGCCTGGATGCGTCCGGTGGCCCGGCGGACGACAGCGGCCTGACCGGCCGCCGGTTGAGCGGCACGCCCGGGTCTTCTAGGGTCCAGGTGTGCCCGATGCCACGCGCGTGAGCGGTCCGAGCCTGACCGACGGGCTGCTCGCGGCGCTGGTCGCGGCCGGGGTCCTGATCTCGCTGATGCTGCACCACCTGCCGTCGCCGGTCGCCGGGGCGTTCGTGATCTGCACGGGGGCCGCCTTACTGCTCCGCCGGATGTGGCCGCGGACGGTGCTCGCGGTGGTCACGGCCGCGGCCGCCGGGTACATCGCGCTCGGGTACCCGTTCCTCGCCGTGGTCGTGGCGGCGGCGGTGGCGATGTACACGCTGGCGCAGCGCGAGTCGTGGCCGTGCGCGCTCGGGGCGGCCGTCCTCTCGTTCAGCGCCATCACGCTGCCGTACGTCATACGCGGCGACGCGCGCGACACGATGGAGCTCTCCAGCACGGTCAGTGCGATCGCGATGGCACTGCTCCTGCCGACGGCGCTCGCCGTGGCCGTGCGGCTGCGGACCGCCTCGATGGCCCGGGCCGGCGCCGAGGAGATCCGCGGGCGGGTCGAGGAGGAGCGACTGGAGATCGCCCGCGAGGTCCATGACGTGCTCGGGCACGCGCTGGCGGTCATCTACATGCGGGCCGGGGTCGCCCTGCACGTCGTCGAGAAGCGGCCCGACCAGGTCAAGGAGGCCCTGGAGGCGGTGAGCCAGGCCAGCCGTGACGCGCTGCGCGAACTCGACATGACCTTCGGCGTCTTCCGGGAGACGGAGGAGCCGGCGGCGGAGGTTCCGGACCTCGGGCTCGATCGGCTCGACTCGCTGCTGGCGCTCGTGCGCGGAGCCGGCCTCGAGGTCGAGTTGACGATGAGCGGCACCCACGGTGTCCTCCGGGCCGAGGTGGAGCGGGCGGCGTACCGCATCATCCAGGAGTCGCTGACGAACGTCCTCCACCACGCCGGTCCGGTCGGCGCGACGGTGGACGTCCGCTTCGAACCGGCGGCGCTGCTGCTGCGGATCGCCAACGACGACGGCGCGGCCGGCACGGTCGGCCCGTCGTCGAAGAACGGGGGGAACGGCATCCCGGGGATGCGCGAGCGCGCGGTCGCCCTGGGCGGCACGTTCGCGGCGGGTCCTCGCGAGGATGGCGGTTTTCTGGTCACCGCGCGGCTTCCCCGGTAAGACTGATCCCATGATCCGTGTGCTGGTGGCCGACGATCAGAGCCTGGTACGCATCGGGCTGCGGGTGCTGCTGGAGTCCGAAGACGACATCGAACTGGTCGGAGAGGCCGCCGACGGGAAGACGGCGATCGAGATGGTCCGGCGGACGCGTCCGGACGTCGCGCTCCTCGACGTACGCATGCCCGGGACCGATGGGCTCACCGCCCTGCGGATGATCACCGAGGATCCGGCCCTGACCGGCACGCGCGTCGTGATGCTGACGACGTTCGACCTCGACGACTACGTGTTCGAGGCGCTGCGAGGCGGGGCCAGCGGATTCCTGGTCAAGGACACCGAGCCGCACGAGCTCGTCCGCGCGGTCCGGGTGGTCGCCGGCGGCGAGTCGCTGCTGTCGCCCACCGTGACCCGGCGGTTGATCAGCGCGTACGTCGCGCGGCCGGTCCGTCGCCGGGCACCCCATCCGAACCTTCGGCAGCTGACCGAGCGCGAACGCGAGATCGTCGCCCTGGTCGCCGAGGGGCTGTCCAACGAGGAGATCGCCGAGCGCCTGGTGATCAGCCCGGCGACCGCCCGTACCCACGTCAGCCGGGCGATGGTCAAACTGCATGCGCGGGACCGCGCCCAGCTGGTCGTCTTCGCGTTCCAGTCCGGTCTCGCCGCTCTCGACACGGAGTGACCGCGCCGGACGGCTGGAACGATCCCCTGGCGGCTGCGACGGACCACCTGATCTGACGCAGCCGCGTACGCCTGCTGACGTAGCGTCCAAGCCGCCCTGTGGCGGATGTCCGTTCTCCGCCCCTCCGTGATCCTTGATTCCGGCGAGGGCCGCGCGGTCCGGACAAGTCCCCGGCTCCTGTCCGCGCGGCCCCCTCGCACGTGTCAGGAACGGAACCACGAAAGGCCAGCAGATGCGACCAGAGAACGTCGCCGAATCATCCCCGCGGGCCGGCGCCGGCCGACCGGACGAGGGAAGGTCCTCGCTGTACCTCGCGCTCCGAATCGTCGTCGCGCTGCAGGTCGTCGCCATCCTGGTGCAGGCCGTCACGGCGGGGCAGCTGCTCAACGGCGATGACGGAATGAAGAACGTGCACGGCACCGGAGCCGGCGCGGTCCACCTGCTCGGCCTGATCCAGGTCGTCCTCGCCGTGCTGTGGTGGCGGCCCGGCCGTGGCGCCGGCTGGCCGGCCCTGGCGAGCCTCGTTCTGCTGATCGCCGGGTTCGTGCAGTCCGCCGTCGGCGGTAGCCACAACCTCGCCGTCCACGTGCCGCTCGGTGTCAGCCTGCTCGGGCTCGGCGTCGCGATCGCCGTCTGGGCGTGGTGGCCGGGCAGCGCCGTGCGGCGAGGACGTGGATGAGCCACACCCGACGTCAGGCGCTGAGCGTCGCGGCGATCGCCGCGCTCACGCCTCTGGGAGTGGCGGCCTGCTCCAGCGGCGGTGGCAGGTCACCGCGGCTCCTCAAGAGCAAGCTGCCACTCCCACAGCCGTTTCAGGTGCCGTTGCCGGTGCCGCCGGTGCTGAAGCCGTCGCGTACGGACGCGGGCACCGACTACTACGACATGACCCTGCGCGTGGCGCAGGCGGAGATCATTCCTGGACACCGAACGCCGGTCTGGGGGTACGACGGACGATTCCCCGGGCCGACGATCGAGGCCCGCAGCGGCCGCCGCGCAGTGGTCCGCCGGCGCAACGAGCTGCCCGTCCCCGTGGTGACCCATCTGCACGGTGGTGTGACCCCGCCGACGAGCGACGGCTACCCGACCGACCTGGTGCTGCCGGCCGATGGTTCCTGGCGCACCGCGATGACGCACGACGGTGCCGCCGTCATCACCCGCGGCGTACGCGAGTACGACCATCCGAACCGGCAGCCCGCGGCGACGCTCTGGTACCACGACCACCGGATGGACTTCACGGGGGCGCAGGTCTGGCGCGGGCTCGCGGGGTTCCACCTCATCCGGGACGCCGTCGAGGACGCGCTCCCGCTCCCGCGCGGCGAACGGGACGTTCCCCTCATGGTGTGCGACCGGTCGTTCGCGGAGGACGGGTCCCTCCTCTACCCCTCGGCCGACCATACGCTGCGCTCGGTGCCGGGAACGCTCAGCGGGTACGGCGGTGGCGTGCTGGGCGACGTCATCCTGGTCAACGGCGCGGCCTGGCCCTACCTCGAGGTCGCGGCGACGTCCTACCGATTCCGGCTGCTCAACGCCTCGAACGCCCGTGAGTACACGCTGGCCCTCGACCCTCCGCCGCCCGGCGGCCGCGGGTTCCAGCAGATCGGCAGCGACGGCGGGCTGCTGGCGGCCCCGGTCGCGCACGACACCATCGCGATGGTGCCCGCCGAACGCTTCGACGTCGTCATCGACTTCTCCCGCTACCGCGTCGGCACCACGGTCACGCTGCGGAACCGGAACGACAAGGGGGCGACCGGACTGATCATGCGGTTCCAGGTCGCCCGGGCGGCCCGCACCGCGGCGGCCCCCCTGCCGGCCAGGCTGGCCGACGTCCAGCGGCTCGACCCGGCCGCGGCGAGCGTCACGCGGAAGTTCAGCTTCCGGTCCGGCCGGGTGAACGGGAAGTCCGGCTGGACCATCAACGGCCACGCCTTCGACCCCGGTCGCGCCGACGCACGGCCCCGGCTGGGCGCCGTCGAGAAGTGGGAGCTCACCAGCGACCTCAGCCATCCGGTCCACCTGCACCTCGCCCGGTTCCAGGTCGTGGCCCGAGGCGGTCACGGACCGGGCCCGTACGACGCGGGCTGGAAGGACACGGTGGCACTGCATTCGAACGAGACGGTCACGATCCTGGCCCGCTTCGACGGATATCGCGGCCGGTACGTCATGCACTGCCACAACCTCGAACACGAGGACATGGCCATGATGGCCAACGTCGAAGTGGTCTGAAGACGACGGGACCCGCGCCCCGCCCGGGCGGGGTACGGGCCTGCTCGGAGGCTACGCGCGCCGACCCCACGGCTTGAAGATGGACAGGGTGACATTGGCGACGTAGACGCACAGGGCGACGGTCGGGGCGACCACCAGCGTCGCCCGCAGCGCCCCCATGTGCATCGCGGAGACCGGGCCGGTCGGGTGCTGGGCGACCAGCGACGCCGCCTCGTGGAACCGGGCGCGCAGCTCGAAGATGGAGGCGGCCGCGGCGAGCAGCGTCAGCCCGAACTTCGTGATCACCCAGTAGTGCCGGAACAACCCCCAGCGGGTGCCGAGCGCGAGCAGCAGGCCGGTGAGCAGCGCCGTCAACGTGACGGGGATGATGAGGACGTCACCGAGCACCTTCATCGCCCGGTAGATCGACCGCACCAGGACCGGGTCATCGCTGACCAGGGCCGTGGTCCCGAGGGTGAGCAGGCACAGGGTCAGCCCGAGCCAGCCGACGGACGAGATCACGTGGACCACGGTGACGACCTTGCGGACCCGGGGCGGCATCCGTGGCGTGCGGGCATCGGGGGCTGCGCCCGAGCTGATGTCGGCTTCCGACGGCCGGGCCGATGCGGCCATGGGCGATCCTCCAGTGCCGAGAGAGTAAGGACGTTCCAAGGCTGTCCCATGACGGGGCCGGCTGTCGTCCGCCACCGGGCGCGGCATGGCTCAGCGCGCTGTGCAGCGCCGGGTACGTCGAGGCGCGTAGCGCGGCTCAGGCCCCCGGGACGCCGGTCACCGGGGCGTTCCGTCCGCTCAGGTTCCGGGTCGCCGGTCACTCCCGGTCGCCGGTCACTCCCGGATACTCGTCACTCCAGGACGCCGGTCACTGCGGGACGCCCGTCACCGCAGGTGGTCCATGCGCTGCTGGAACTCGTCGGTGTCGATCTCGCCGCGGGCGTACCGCTCGGCGAGGATGGTCCGGGCCCGGTCGAGCGGCGACGGCTCGTGCCGATGCGCACGGCGCAGCAGCAGCCAGACGACGAGACCGGCGATCACCAACCACAGGGCCATTCCGATCGGCCACCAAAGCCACCACCCGGCGCCGTGGCTCCAGTCGTCGTGCCACCCTCCGCCCGCGTCGGTGGCGGCCATTGTGATCATCATGCGCATCCCCGTGTGGTGGAGCTGACGGCACGTGCCGCCACCTTTCACCATTTTGCGGCCATGCGGCTGTGGTCTTCATCCGTTCGGAAGCAGCTTTCACCTCCGCAGAGCGGGCAGCGCGCGTACGTTCCGGCGCGTACGCCGCTCGCGGCGCTGTCAGGTCCTGCTGCGGAGCGGGAGATGGACCACGACGTGGTAGCCCCCGCCCGGGCGAGGGCCGGCGGTGAGCGCGCCGCCCACCGCCGCGGCACGTTCCCGCATCCCCGCGACGGCCGTGGACTCTCCCTCGGCGCCGGCGAACCGGTCATCGCTGACCTCGAGCCGTACGCCGTCGTCCGTGTAGTCGATCCGCACCGTCGCGGTGGTCGAGGACGCGTGCCGCAGAACGTCCGCGAGCGACTGCTGCACGATGCGGTACGCGGCCAGGTCGACGGCCGCGGCCAGGTCGCCGCGGTCGCCGGTCACCTCGACCTTCACGCGCAGGCCGCTGTCGTTCATGGTGAGCATGAGCGCGTCCAACTCGCCGAGCCCGGGCATCGGGCGCCGGGGCGTCGCGCGTGCGCTCCGGTCCGACAGCATCGCCAGAGTGGCGCGCAGGTCGTCGAGGCCGTTCTTGCTGTCCTCTTTGATGGCCTTGAGCATCTCTCTGGTCCGCTCCGGGCGCCGGTCGGCGACGTACAGCGCGATGGCGGATTGGATGTTGATGGCGGCCAGCCGCTGGCCGGCGACGTCGTGGATCTCCCGGGCGATGCGCAGCCGTTCCTCGTACGCCCCGCGCCTCGCCTCTTCCCCGCGGGCCTGTGCCACGTCGTCCCGCCGGATGCGCAGGACCACGCCGGCCGCACAGGGCACCGCGAGCCAGCCCATCGCCCCGGCGAGCATGATGCCAAGGCCGGACAGCAGCCGGCCGCCCGCCGCCGCGACGATCGCCGCGAAGACGGTGGTGAAGGCGACCAGGAACACGGCCAGCGAGCGCTGCCACGACAACCGGGTGGCGACGACGTACATCGCGATGGCCATGGCGAGGAACGGCGGGCCGTACGGATAGCGCATGGCGAGCGAGACCGCGGCGGCGGCCGTGGCCACGGCGAGCACCTGGAGCGGCCAACGGCGGTGCACGATCAGCGCGGCCGCCCCGCCGGTCGCGAGCGCGTAGCCGAGGGCGTCGGCCGGCCGGATCGGCGGCAGCTGCCAGGCGGAGGTCCGCCAGGTGCCGGCCCCGGCGATCACGGCGACGGTGGCGGCCAGGGCCAGGTCGCCGAGGAGCGCCCGTCGGGACGGCCATGTCGTCATGGTGGCGATGCTAGAGGCAGCGACGGCGAACGCGAATCCGTTCGCCGTCGTATTCGCCGTCGCCCGCGCACGCCGCCACTTCCCGAGTGATGCGGGTGCGATCGTCGACGAGTACCTCGACGAGGTCGCGCGGTCGCCGCGCCCGGTGGACCTGGTCACGGCGTTCGCGCTGCCGGCGGACCTCCTGCGGGACCTCGCCGAGGTCGCCGACCGCTGCCCCGGCCGGGCCATCCGCGTCACGACGCGGGACTGACCGCGCCTGTGCTCCTCGGGGCCCGTACGTCACCGGGCCCCGAGTCCCCGCCCGTCAGACGATGTCCTTGGCCCGGAACCGCCGGACGGCGAAGGCGGTCAGGATGATGGCGTAGGCGGCCGGGAGCGCCGTCCCCTTGACCATGCCCGACCAGGCGAGGTGCGGCTGCAATGCGTCGGTCCAGGCGAACGACCAGTGAGTGGGCAGGAAGTCGCGCCAGCCGCCCAGGGCGGTGACCGCGTCGAGGATCGTGCTGACGATGACCAGCCCGACCGCGCCGCCCACCGCGCCCAGCGGCGAGTCGGTCGTGACCGAGAGCAGGAACGCGAGCGCGGCGACGACGAGCTGGGTCACCAGCGCGTACGCCACGATGATCGCCATGCGTTCCAGCGCGGTGCCGGTGGGAAGCGTCCCGCCGCCGCCTGGCAGGCGGATGCCGTGCCACCCGAACGCCAGCGTCCCGGCGAGCAGCGCCATCACCGGCAGCGCCACCACGGACAGCGCCGCGTACGCCAGCGACACGATCATTTTCTGCCGGATCAGCCGGGTCCGCGGCACCGGCGCGGCGAGCAGGTATCCGAGCGAGCCCCAGCCGGCCTCGCCGGCCACCGTGTCGCCGCAGAACAGCGCGACCGCGACCACCAGCAGGAAGCTGGCCGACACGAACAGGGTGAAGGCCGCGAAGTTCAGCCCCCCGGCATTGCCCAGCTGGATGACCGTGGGGGAGTCTCCCGGGGACGACGCTCCGTGGATCTTGAACGCTCCCACCAGGAGCCAGGGCAGTATGAGCAGCACCGCGAACGTCACCGACGTCCGCCGGCGTCGCAGTTGGCGGACGGCCTCCACACGCAACGGGAGCGTCCGCCGCGGCCGGTAGCCGGGTGCCCGGTCGGCGCCGGGAGCCGCCCCCGACGACGGTCGGGGCGCCGGGTCGGTCTCAGTCACTCTCGCCTCCATCCGCTGCGGACGGGGAGCCGCGGTGCCCGGTCTCAGTCACTGTCACCTCCCTGTCCGATGAGCGTGAGGAACGCGTCCTCCAGCCGCCGGTGGGGCACCACCCGGTCGACCGGGACGGCCTCCGACACGAGCGCCGCGACCACGTCCGACGGTGGCGCGCCGTCGAGCCGTACCAGCACCCCGGAGGAGTACGGCTCCGCGCCCTCGACGCCGTCCAGCGAGTCCAGGACCGCGATCGCCTTGTCGGCCTCGGGCGTGCCCACGACGATCGAGCCCTCGTGCCCGGCGATCGCCTCGACCGGTCCCGCCGCGATCCGTACACCCCGGTGCATCACGACGACGTGGGTGCAGGTCTGCTCCACCTCGGCCAGCATGTGGCTGGACACGATGACCGTCCGGCCGGTCCCGGCGTAGCGCACGAGGACCTCCCGCATCGCCGCGATCTGCGGTGGGTCCAGGCCGTTCGTGGGCTCGTCCAGGACGAGGAGGTCGGGCAGCCCGAGCATCGCCTGCGCGATCGCCAGCCGCTGCCGCATGCCGTGCGAGTACGTACGGACGGCCCGGTCGAGAGCCTCGCCGAGCCCGGCGATGTCGAGGGCCTCCTCCAGGCGCGCGTCCTCGGCGGGCCGCCCCGTGGCCCGCCAGTACAGGTCGAGGTTCTGCCGTCCGGTCAGGTGCGGCAGGAAGCCCGGCCCCTCGACGAACGAGCCCAGCCGGGACAGGACCGGAGCGCCGGGCGTCACCGGATGCCCGAAGATGCGGATCTCGCCTGCGTCTGGGTGGATGAGGCCCATCAGCATCCGCAGCGTCGTCGTCTTGCCCGCGCCGTTCGGACCGAGCAGACCGCATACCTGCCCCTGCTCCACCCGGAACGACAGGTCGTCGACGGCGAGTTGTCCGTTCTTGTAGCGCTTGGTCAGGCCGACGATTTCCAGCGGGGGCACCGGGCCGGTGGGCTCCGTCGTCGCCGGTCCGCGCGGTGCCCGCCGCCGGCCCGTGAGCAGCACGAGCAGCGCCCCGCACAGCGCGATCAGCGGCAGTCCCCACACCCACCAGGGCTGTGGTGCCGGCGGCGTGCGCAGGGACGGGTCGACCGGCACGCTCAGGGGAGAGGCCACCGACAGTTGGTAGGCGGCGGGCTCCGCCGGGGACGCGAACCCCATGTCCGTGCTGGCGAAGACGACCCGTACCCGGTGGCCGCGGTCGAACCGGTAGTCCATGGCCGGCAGCGCGACGTCGGCCGTACCGCCCGTGACGCGCAGTGGCGCGGCGATCCGGCGGGCGGGCGAGGCCTGCCCGCCGGAGCCGACGTCGTAGACCTTCGCGAAGAGGGTCGCGGGCCCGGAGACCTGGATCCGGAGATGGGCCGCCCCGGTGATCCGTAGCGGTTCGGTCAGCGGGCCCGAGTCGAACACCGCCTGCTGACCGGGCGCGTCCGTGCCGATTCCGCCGCTGCCGAAGAGGTCTCCGACGCTGGTCAGGACGCCCAGCCCGGGCAGGGCCGAGAGGGCCGCCGGCGAGCCGCCCGCCGGGTTGCGGACCGTCTGGGCGGGGCCGGTCAGCGGCAGGGAGCGGGACGTGGAGCCCGACAGTCCGGGATAGTGCGAGGCGGTGGCGGCGGTGATCGTCGGCCGCTGGGTCGAGGAGTCGATCGCGCCGGCGCGCGTCACCGTGAAGTCCGCCGGGTCCGCCGCCCCGGACCTCAGGTACCGGTCGAACCACCCGCGCTCCAGCCCTTGGACCCGCGAGGTCTCCGGTTCACCGCCGTCATGGCCGCCCTGGTACCAGACCATCTTCACCGGGGCGCCCGTGATCGCCCGCGCGTTCGCGTCCGCCTGGTCGAGCGGGAACAGCGAGTCGGACTGCCCCTGGATGAGCAGCGTCGGCACCCGGATCTGGCCCGCCACCGAGGACGGGCTGGACCGGCGCAGCGTCGCGATCGCCTCGGGCGTGGCCCGGCCGGTGACGGCGACCTTCTGGTACATGGCGCACAGCGATGGGAGGAACCGTCCGCACGCGGTGGGCCCCATTCCGCCGGTGAAGAAGATCCCCGCCCAGACCTTCTTGAACACCCCGTCCAGCGCGGGGTCGCCCGGCGTCTCACCGGCCACCGGCGTGGAGCGGGTGCCGCCACCGGCCGGACGAGGACGGCGTCCGGAGGGCGGGGGTCCTACCGTGCGGGCGGCGTTGGGGAACAGGGCGTCGGCCAGGTCGTACCAGGCGATCTGGGGCGCGATCGCGTCGATCCGCGTGTCGTAGGCGGCGGCGAGCAGGGCGATCGTCCCGCCGTACGACTGACCGGCGACGCCGACCCGGGGGTCACCCGGCCGGTCCAGCCGGACCTCGGGGCGCTGCGCGAGCCAGTCGACGAGCCGGCGTACGTCCTTGACCTCGTAGTCGGGGGAGTCGAGCGCGATCTGCCCGCCGGATCGCCCGAAACCGCGGGCCGACCAGGTCAGCACGGCGTATCCGTGCCGGGCGAGGTCCTCGGCCTGGCCCTTGACCTCGTCCTTGCTGCCGCCGAAGCCGTGCGCCAGCAGCACCGCCGGAGCGCGGCCGTGACCCGGCGGCCGGAAGAAGGTGGCGTCGATCGGGATGCGCTGATCGTCGTGAGGGCCGTCGAGTACGGTGATCTGCTCCTGCGTGACCCCGATCGCCGGACGTCCCGATGTCGCCGTGATCCCCCACGCGGTGCCGACCGCCGGCAGGAGGACGATCCCTGCCGCGACCCAGCGCCACCGGCCCCGCCAAAGCCTCATGCTGCGACGATATGTACGGGCGGCAGCGGTTAGCCGTCGGTGACGGAATCTTACGTTCACCGAGTTAGCCGCCGTACGATCAGCGGCCTACGCCTCCTACGGCGTACGCACTATCCGGCCGCTCCCGACCCGAACCGTTCCTAAAGACTGACGGACACCCCGCCCGCCCGCACTCGCCGGGGGTCGGCCGGCCGGGGATCCGCCATGGCGGCCCAGGCCCGCGGGTCAGGACGCGGCGTGCTCGGCGAACAGCCCGGGAACCTGCCCGCGGGCGGCGGCCGCGGCGGCGTCGTCCACCTCCCGGCGGGCCTGCCGCTCGGCCTCGACCTGACGTACGTAGTGCTCCGTCTCGCGCTTGACCGTCTCGTCGTCCCAGCCCAGCACCGGCGCGACGAGCCCGGCGACCTCGGCCGCGGCGGCGGCGCCCTGGTCCCACTCCTCGATCGCGGCGCGGGTGCGGCGGCGCAGGACGTCCTCGACGTGCAGCGCCCCCTCGTGCGACGCCGCGTACACGGCCTCGGCCTTCAGGTAGTCCGTCGCGGTGCCGATCGGCTCGCCGAGAGACGGGTCCTCCTCGATCATCTCCAGCAGCTCGTCGACGCACGCGCCGTACCGCTTGAGCAGGTGCTCGACGCGGGCGACGTGCAGGCCACTGCGCCGGGCCAGGCGGTGCCGCTCGTTCCAGAGCACCTCGAACCCGACGGCGCCGATCAGCGGCACCCGGTCGGTGACGGACGGGGGGACCGTGGTGGGGAGGTCCTCGGCCGCCGCGTCGACGGCGTCCTTGGCCATCACCCGGTAGGTGGTGAACTTGCCGCCGGCGATGACGGTGAGCCCCGGCACCGGCTGGGCCACCGTGTGCTCGCGGGACAGCTTGGTCGTGTCGTCCGCCTCGCCCGACACCAGGGGACGCAGCCCGGCGTACACGCCCTCGATGTCCTCGGGGACCAGCGGGGTGCGCAGCACCGCGTTGACGTGCTCGAGGATGTAGTCCACGTCGGCCTGGCTGGCGGCGGGCTCCTCCTTGTCCAGGTCCCACGCGGTGTCGGTGGTGCCGATGATCCAGTGCCGGCCCCACGGGATGACGAAGAGCACGCTCTTCTCCGTGCGCAGGATCAGCCCGGTGTCCAGCCGGATCCGGTCGCGCGGGACGAGAAGGTGCACGCCCTTGGACGCGGTGACCCGGGGGCCGCCGCGCGCGTGCGCCAGCCGGCCGGCCTCGTCGGTCCACACACCGGTGGCGTTGATGACGTGCCGGGCCCGTACGGTCAGCTCCCGGTCGTTCTCCAGATCGAGGACCCGCGCCCCGACGACGCGCTCCGCCTCGCGGAGGAAGCCGACCGCGCGGGCCCGCGTCAGCACGGACGCGCCGTAGGCGGCGGCCGTACGGGCCAGCGTCATCGTGAACCGCGCGTCGTCGACCTGCGCGTCGAAGTACTGGATCGCGCCGACGAACGTGTCGCCGCGCAGGGCCGGGGCGAGCTTCAGGGCGGCGCGGTGGCTCAGGTGCCGGTGGCGCGGCATGGACCGGGCGCCGCCCATGGTGTCGTACAGCCCGACGCCGGCACCGACGTAGAAGCGTTCCCACATCCGGTGCTTGAGCGGGTAGAGGAACGGCACCGGGCGCACGAGGTGCGGCGCGAGACGGTTCAGCAGGAGGCCGCGCTCGCGCAGCGCCTCCCGTACGAGACCGAAGTCGCGCTGCTCCAGGTAGCGCAGGCCGCCGTGGATCAGCTTGCTGGACCGGCTGGACGTCCCGGCCGCCCAGTCCGCGGCCTCGACCAACGCCACGGACAGACCGCGCGACACGGCGTCGAGCGCCGCGCCGGCGCCCACGACTCCGCCGCCCACGATCAGCACGTCGAACTCGTTCTCCGCCAGGTCGCGCACGGCCTGCGCGCGATAGGACGGTCCGAGGGATACGGCTTTCACCTTCGGGTTCTCCTCCGAGGTCGGACGCGGACGGGGTGGCTCGGGGGCCGCCCCGCCCGCGCGGTGGGGGAAGGGGCGTCTGCGGGGGTCGGGCGGCGGACGGAGCGGTG
>JBJMIW010000284.1:0-7289 GCA_045806665.1 Actinoallomurus sp. | reverse complement strand
GCGAGGGAGATGCCGGTGTTGCCGGAGGTCGGCTCCAGGATCGTGCAGCCGGGCGTGAGCAGACCGTCACGCTCGGCCGCCTCGATCATGCCGAGCGCTGCGCGGTCCTTCACCGAACCCGTCGGGTTGCGGTCCTCCAGCTTGGCCCACAGCCGCACCCCGGGCGACGGCGACAGTCGTGGCAGTCCGACCAGCGGCGTACGGCCGAGGGAGTCGAGCAGGGAGTCGAAGCGCACGTCAGCCGCCGGCGACGGCGGGCAGCACGGTCACGGTGTCGCCGTCGGAGACCTTCGTCCCCAGGCCACCCAGGAAGCGGACGTCCTCGTCGTTCAGGTAGACGTTGACGAAGCGCCGTAGGCCCTTCTCGTCGACCAGCCGGTCGCGCAGGCCCGGGTGGCGGGACTCCAGGTCGGCGAACAGCTCGTCGAGCGTGGCGCCACCGCCCTCGACCGCCTTCGCCCCATCGGTGTAGTTACGCAGGATCGTCGGAATGCGAACCTCGATCGCCATCGCGAGTGTGCTCCTTCGTCGTACGGTCCCGGCATGGCTCAACACCGCCGGATGCGCGGGGATTCCGAGCTTTTGGGGGAAAGTCAGCCCCGGGGACAGTCGTAGACGACTTCGGCGCGGCAGTGGCCGAAGAGGAAGTTCTGCACGGGCGTGACGGGCCGGGCCGGGTTCGGGGGCTCCGTCATCGTCGTCACCGGATCAGTCTACCGAGTCGGATTCGTACGACTCGACGACGCGGACCTCCTCCTCGTCCACCTTTCCGCCGACGATCCGGTAGGAACGGAAGTCCGTCTGGTCGTCGTCGCGGGTGGACACGAGCACGTAGTGCGCGTTCGGCTCGGAGGCGTAGGAGATGTCGGTGCGGGAGGGGTAGGCCTCCGTGGCGGTGTGGGAGTGGTAGATGACGACCGGCTCCTCGTCCCGGTCGTCCATCTCACGCCACACCTTGAACTGCTCCATCGAGTCGAATCGGTAGAAGGTCGGCGAACGCTCGGCGTTGGCCATCGCGATGAACCGGGACGGACGGTCCGACCCCGCGGCTCCGGCGACGACGCCGCACGCCTCGTCCGGGTGGTCGGCGCGCGCGTGCGCGACGATCTGGTCCACGATGGCCCGTTCGATGGTGAGCATGCGCAAAGGGTATCGACGGCAGGCCTCAGCGGGCCTCGCGGCCCATGTGCAGCCGCACGACCGAGCCGTGCGCGCCGGACCGGATCTCCACGAGGTCGCACAACTGCCGGACCGCCCACATCCCCGCGCCCGCGGGCCGGTACGGCGTGGGCGGGAAGTAGCCGAGGAACCGGTCCTCCAGAGACACGGCGTCGTCGACGACATCGCAGATCAGCCCGCCGTCCGCGGACCACACCCACACCGATCCCGGGCCCCCGCCGCTCCGTACGATGTGCGCGGCGACCTCGCCCACCGACTGGGCCAGGGCGAGGCGGCGCTCGCGGGCCAGCCCGTGGCGTTCGGCCGCCGCCGCGACGAAGGCGCGCAGCCGGCCCAGGTCCTGGCCCGAGAAGCCGCAGGTCATCACGGGCTCGGCGGGCGGGGCGAGCGGGACCCGGTTGCGCTGGGCGTAGAAGACCGCCGGGTCGGTGAACAGCGCGCTGTGCCGGCTTCCGGTGACGCCGACGAGCTCGGGGTGGGTACGGCTCACGTCCTCGGCGGCCTCGGCCGGCAGCGAGCGCACGTCGTACGCGCACAGCATCGTCGTCCGGGTGCCGGCGAACGCGACGTTGAGCAGCGACTCCAGCCGTCCCCACTCGCGGATCTCGGGCCGGGTGCGCGCCCGCCATACCGGCTCCGCCACCAGGTACAACGGCCCGCGGGGCCACCAGTGCTCGCGCGCGTGGGCGAGGTAGGCGGTCAGGGTCCGGGCAGGCGTGCCGAACCAGCTGTACGCGTCGATGAACTCGACCCTGTCCGCCGTCGGGCCCAGCCTGCGGCGTACGAGCCCGGCCCGCTCGCTGATCACGACCGGACGGCCGCCATCGGCCACGCCCTCGCGCAGGAAGGGGATCGTGACGTCGAGGAACTCGTCCTCGTGGTCGTACAGCAGAGCCCGGTGGACGAGCACGTCGACGGAGTCGGTGGCGGTCACCCGTTCCTCCTCCGCGGAGTCCGGCGACGCCAAACTATCAAGCCGCTGATCGACGAAGAGGGGCGAACAGCGGATCAACCACCGTGATCGCCGCGCGGATGCTCACCAAAGGGCGCGGACCAGGTCCTCTTGGAGGTAGGTCAGCCAGTCGTAGGCCGCGAACGGGGCGGTGCGCGGATCGTTCCAGTCGAGGGTGCGCGTCCGTTCGAGCGACTCCTCGGTGATCTCCAGGCGGGTGCCCAGGGCGAGCCGCAGATCGTTGAGCGACCGCAGCCACACCTGGGCCTGCTCGTCGTCCAGGATGATCTCCCCGCCCTCGCCGAGCGTGTCGAGCACCAGCTCGGCTGCTTCCCGCTTGCCGTCGCGCAGGCTGGCCTCGGTGTAGCGCCGGAACTCCGCCGACGCGGCGCCGTCGTCCTGGTACGCGTCCGGGAACAACCGGGCCAGCACTGGATCGTCGGAGACGGTGGTGTTGTCCGAGAAGCTGAGGTTCGGCAGGCCGTCGTCCCGCTTGGCGGGCGACGGGCCGCCGAGCAGTTCGAGGAGCTGGGTGACCAGCGCGTGGACGACCGAGGCCTCCTCACGCGTGATCCTCAGCCGCACACCGCCGCCGCGGACCCGGGTGAACCAGGTGTTCATTAGATGCCTCCGAGAAGACTCCGCGCTTTTGGGGCGGGGAGGAATCGGATCCCTGCGGAGCAGGGCTGGCAAAGGCCAATTACCGGGGCGATCGGCCGTCTGCCCGCAGCCTTCGCGAGGGGAAGGAAGTCAACACTTACACATCTTGCCGCATCGTCGCCCACAGGCCGTACGTGTGCAGGATCTCGCAGTCGCGTTCCATCTCCTCCCGCGTGCCGCTGGATACGACGGCGCGGCCCTTGTGATGCACGTCGAGCATCAGCTTCTCGGCCTTCTTCTTCGGATAGCCGAACACGCTCTGGAACACGTACGTCACGTACGACATGAGATTGACGGGGTCGTTCCAGACGATCGACACCCACGGACGGCCTGGACGTACGTCTTCGGCGGCGTCCGGCCGATCGAGTTCGACGGGAGCCGTGGTCACTTCACTGCCTCCTTCCGGGGTGCTGCCCGCACATCGTGTACACACCACACCGTAATCTGCCACCCGTGGATCATTCGACGGCGCTGCTCACCGACCGCTACGAACTCACCATGCTCCAGGGTGCCCTGACCGCGGGCACCGCGGAACGCCGGGCGATCTTCGAGGTGTTCGCCCGGCAGTTGCCGAACGGCCGTCGGTACGGCGTCGTCGCCGGGACGGGACGGCTGCTCGACGCGCTCGAGTCCTTCCGGTTCGGCGGCCCCGAGCTGGAGTACCTCTGCTCGCAGGGCATCGTCGACGAACGGACCGCGGCGTGGCTGGAGTCCTACCGGTTCTCCGGGAACGTCTGGGGCTACGCGGAGGGCGAGTGCTACTTCCCCGGCTCGCCGATCCTCGTCGTGGAGGGCAGCTTCGCCGAGGCGGTGATCCTCGAGACGCTCGCGCTGTCGATCCTCAACCATGACTGTGCGATCGCCTCCGCCGCCTCCCGGATGGTGCACGCCGCCGGCGACCGCCCGCTCATCGAGATGGGATCCCGGCGCACGCACGAGAGGGCCGGCGTGGCCGCTGCCCGCGCAGCCTACCTCGCCGGCTTCCGCACCACATCCAATCTGGAGGCCGGGCGCACCTACGGTGTGCCGACCGCCGGCACCAGCGCGCACGCCTTCACCCTGCTGCACGACAGCGAACGCCACGCCTTCCAGGCCCAGCTCGACGCGCTCGGGTCGTCGACGACCCTGCTCGTCGACACCTACGACGTCCCCCGCGCGGTCGCGGTCGCCGTCGAGCTCGCCGGGCCGGAACTCGGCGCCGTGCGGATCGACAGCGGCGACCTGAAGGAGACGGCGCGCGAGGTACGCGACCAGCTCGACGCTCTCGGCGCGCACAAGACGAAGATCATCGTCACCGGCGACCTCGACGAGTACTCGATCGCCGCCCTCGCCGCCTCCCCCGTGAACGGGTACGGCGTCGGCACGTCGCTGGTCACCGGGTCCGGCGCGCCGACCGCGTCGCTCGTCTACAAGCTGGTGGCCCGGGCGCAGTCGGACGACGGACCGCTGCGCCCGGTGGCCAAGGCCTCGGTCGGCAAACCGAGCAAGGGCGGCCGCAAGTGGGCGGTCCGCCACCGCGACGAGAACGGCAGGGCCATCGCCGAGGTCGTCTCGACGAGCGAGCCTTCACTCGGCCCGTACGACCGGCCGCTGCTGACGCCGCTGGTCGTCGACGGCGAGATCGTCGGTCGTGAGCCCCTGCCCGAGGCCCGCGACCGCCACCAGCGCATCCTCGCGGAACTCCCCCCGTCCGCCTTCCAGCTCTCCCGCGGCGAGGCCGCCATCCCGACGGAGTTCGTCAACGGGGCCTGAGGCCGGCGGACTCATCTTCCCCACGCCCTCTGGGGATCACGGGCGGGGAAATCCCGGCTGTGACCGCTGATGTTTCCGGGCCCGGCGGGGTAGCTTCCCTTCTGGGGAGGGATAGATGAGCACGGCGTTGATCATTGTGGATGTGCAGAACGACTTCTGCGAGGGCGGGTCACTGCCCGTGAAGGGCGGGGCGAATGTGGCCGCGGCCATCTCCACCTATTTGCAGGAGAACCGCCGGGCCTACTCACACGTGGTGGCCACTCGGGACTTCCATCTGGAGCCGGGCGACCACTTCTCGGAGAGTCCTGACTATGTGAACACCTGGCCGCCGCACTGCGTGATCGGCACTCCGGGTGCCGACTTCCATCCGAACCTGGACCTGGCGCCGATCGAGGCGGTCTTCAGCAAGGGTGAGCGCAAGGCGGCCTACAGCGGATTCGAGGGCGCCACCGACGACGGCACGTCGCTGGGCGCGTGGCTGCGCAAGCACGAGGTCGACTCCTTGGACATCGTGGGCATCGCCACCGACCACTGCGTGCGTGCGACCGCGCTGGACGCCGTAGGGTCCGGGTTCACGACCAGAGTGCTGCTGGGGATGACGGCGGCAGTGGCCGAGGAGACCACCGACCGGGCGCTGGATGAGATGGGTTCGGCGGGCATCGAGCTGTCCGGGCAGCCGATCGTCCTCTACTGATACAGGAGGCCCGTACGCCGGGGGCGCGACATGACTCGGTACGTTGCGAGGTATGCGCAATCCGATAGTCCTCATCATAGGCGTCTCCGGCAGCGGGAAGACGACGATCGGCGCGATGCTGGCCGGCCGGCTCGGCTGGAAGTACGCCGAGGCCGACGACTTCCACCCGCCCGCGAACGTCGAGAAGATGGCCGAGGGGGTTCCACTCACCGATGAGGACCGCTGGCCGTGGCTGCGGGCCATCGCGACGTGGATGCAGGAGCAGACCGATCCCGCGGTCGTCACCAGCTCGGCGCTGAAGCGGAAGTACCGGGACATCCTGCGTGAGAGCCGTCCGGACCTGCGCCTGGTCTACCTGGACGGCTCGAAGGAGCTGATCGCCGCGCGCCTCGCCGCCCGGCACGGTCACTTCTTCCCCAGGCAGCTCCTGGACAGCCAGTTCGCCGACCTGGAGCCGCCGGCGCCGGACGAGGACGCGCTGGTCGTCTCGATCGACCAGTCGATCGAGAATATCGTCGAGGAGATCCACCAACGTCTCGACCTGCCGCCGGGTCCGGCCTGCGGATAACGCGGAGCGGCGAGCGGCGAGCGGCGAGCGGCGAGGGTAGCGAACTGCTGGAAGTCGAGCGTGCAGGAATGTGCATGATGTGTCTGTGAGTGCCGCTATGGTTACGGTGTGAATTTGACGGAGTGGGTGCGAGCGCAGGGGATCAGTCCCCACACCGCTTACCGCTGGTTTCGTCAGGGCATGCCGCCGGTTCCGGCTCAGCGGATCGGACCGCAGCTCGCGCTGGAGGCGGCCTGGTATGGCTGATCTGCGTCGTATCGAGGCGTCGTTCGTGACGGTCGGGCCGTCGGGTGTGGCGATCCGTGACCGGCTCAAAGACCTCACAGCCCATGATGTGACGGTGCTGCGGCTGGCGGGTGACCACCTCGGCTCGCTGGCCTCGCGTGATCTGAAGGCACGGTGTGCGGCTGGGCTGGGTCACGATACGCACTGGTGGGCGGGCCGGAAACGGGCGTTGACGGGGGAGTCGTCGTCGCGGTGGGCGGGTTCGGTCACCAAGGCCACGCATGATCAGTGGGCGTTAGCGCGTCGTAGCCAGCTCGCCCACATCCAGAACCTGCAAGCCGCGATACGCACGATCACCCATCGTCTGTCGCTGCCGGTCGGTGAGAAGGGCACGAAGAGGACGCCGGGCGGGTACCGCAGCGCCGAAGAGTGGTTCGCCAAGACCCGGCGCCTGCACCTGCTCCAGGACCGGCTCCAGCGTCTACAGGCCGATCATCAAGCCGGGCGGGTTCGGATTGTGCGGGGCGGTAAGCGGCTGCTGCGCACCCGGCATAACCTGGACGCCGCCGGGCTCACCAAGACCGAATGGCGCCAGCGTTGGCAGGCCGAACGCCGGTTCCTCCAAGCCGATGGCGAGTCCGGGAAGCGGTGCGGCAACGAGACGATCCGCGTCACACCCGACGGCCAGGTCAGTATCAAACTCCCGGCGCCGTTGGCGTATCTGGCCAACGCCGGGCACGGCCGGTACGTCCTGACGGCGCGGGTGTCGTTCCCGCACCGGGGCGGCCAGTGGCGCGACCGGGTGGCCGCGAACCGGGCGGTGGCCTACCGCATCTGCGAGGACGTCCAGCGCGGCCGCTGGTACCTGACCGCGTCCTGGACGATCCCACCCGTCAGAACCGTCCCGCTGGAGACCGTGCGGGCCGGGGGTGTGATCGGACGACGCGCCCTGGGGCACCCGATCCGGCGACAGACAGCACCGCCCCCGCACGACCAGAGCGATCGCGCGGGGCATCGGACCATCCAGGCCGCACCGGTGGCCCTGGGGCGTGAGGAACCCCGCCCCCGCAGTCCCGGACCACGGACACGATCCGCGCCGCCCGGACACGCAGCGAACGCAGGGAACCAGGACGCCCAACACCGTTCGGAGCGCCCGGCCGAGCATGCCCAACTCATGCTCAGTCTTAGGAACGGTATGTGGTCTTGGCGTGGGCCGGACCGGTCAGCCCGAGCGTGGCCAGTACGGCCACGCCGAGCGT
>JBJMIW010000283.1:0-4848 GCA_045806665.1 Actinoallomurus sp. | reverse complement strand
TCGGGTCCGCAGCGCTGGGCTTGGCGATCGTGATCGTCCTGGCACTAGCCCTCGGCCTGCTGTTCGCCGCGGTGAACGTCTTCTTCCGCGACTTCGGCCAGGTGGTGGACATCCTGGCGCTCGTCATTCCTTGGAGCACGCCAATGATCTACAGGTGGACCGCGGTCAAGACGTCGGCGAGCGCCCTGGGGCTCCAGGTGTATCTGGCCAATCCGCTGGCGATCGCCGTGTCGCTGTTCCAGCGGGCGTGCTGGTGGCCCACGACCGGGCGTCCATTCCGGCAGGGTGACCAGCGATTCCCCGACCACCTCACGACGCGGGGTCTGGTGGCCCTCACCGCCGCATCGGTCCTGCTCGTCATCGGCCAGGCCGTCTTCCGTCGCGTGCAGTGGCGATTCGCCCAGGAGGTGTAGACGTGGAAGCGGTCGTCGTCGAGTCCGTCACCAAGCAGTTCACCCTGCGCCACGCCCACTCCATCAAGGAGATGACCGTACGGGCGGCGCGGCGACAGAGCCTGGCCGAGCGCTTCACTGCGCTGGACGACGTGTCCTTCGCCATCGAGCAGGGCGATGCCGTCGCGTTGATGGGCCTGAACGGGTCGGGTAAGAGCACCCTGCTCAAGCTGCTTTCCGGCGTCATGCGGCCGGACTCCGGCTCGGTCCTCGTGCGCGGCACGGTGGCGGGCCTGATCGAGGTCGGTGCGGGCCTCCACCCGGACCTCACGGGGCGGGAGAACATCTACCTCAACGCCGCGATCCTCGGGATGAGTCGCCGCCGGACCGACCGCGCCTTCGACTCGATCGTCGACTTTGCCGACATCGAGCGCTTCCTCGACACGCAGGTGAAGTTCTACTCCTCCGGGATGTTCATGCGGCTGGGCTTCTCCATCGCCGTGCACACCGACCCGGACGTCTTCCTCATCGATGAGGCCCTAGCCGTCGGCGACGCCCCGTTCCAGAAGAAGTGCCTGGCCCGAATCCGGGAGCACCACGCGGCCGCGCACACTCTCGTCATCGTCGCCCACGACACCGGAACGCTCGAGAAGCTGTGCGGCCGCGGCCTCGTCCTTCGCGAGGGCCGCCTCGTCTTCGACGGACACATCTACGACGCCGTCGACCTCATGGTGCCTCCTGCGGACGACCTGGAGCGCGCCCGCCGGGAGCGGGCACGCCGCGAGGCCCGGCTCGACGGAAGGGCTCGGACGGCACGGGCCGATCCAGCGCCTCAATGAGCCGGATGTACGGCCGGGCCGGCTAACGCAGTCCTGCGGTCGCGAAGTAGGCGCGGCACACGCCATCGGCGTCGTACCGGGTCCCGATCTCCAGGAGCCTGCTGCCGTCCGTGGACGGCAGGAGCGCGGAACTGTAGTTCGAGCACGCGTCGCGGGCGGGGACCGGCGTGTCCAGAGGCGCCGACGTCTCTGACCATGCGCCGCTGCCCCGCTGGTCGTTCGTCAGCAGTACGTTCCCGCTCGACGACACGACCTCGCCGCTGCGCAGTGCGAGGACCTGGCCGATCAGGAACAGCCGTCCGAACATCCCCGGTCCGGGCGCCCAGGCGATCGTCGGAGCATGCTCGAAATGGGCCTGGCGCACCGACTCCGGCATGAGGTCCGGGCCGTTCCAGTTCCACCCATCGGCCGAGGTCCGGAAGTGGACGGCGCACCGGCGCGACTCCGGGGCGCTGCAGATCTCATAACTCATCACGTAGATGCCGTAGGGCAGCCTGCGGACCACCGCCATCCCAGGACGGTCGGTGGATGAGCGGCCCACGACCGTGTTCACCTTGCCGCCCCAGGTGTACCCGCCGTCCGTGGACGCGACCCGCGCGAGGACCTGACTGTGCCCCGGCTGCGTCTCGTCGGAGAAGTGACACACCAGGCGTCCGGCGGAGTCCACGGACAACTCGGGCTCCCAGATCCCGCGTGAGCTCCTCGTCCTCGCACAGCTCGACAGGTACGTCCAGGTCCGCCCGTGGTCGTCGCTCCGCCACACCCGCAGCGCCATGGCGCGCGGCAATGCGCTCTGACCGACCGAGGCCGCCCACAGTAGTGTTCCCTCCGCGGTGGGACCCGTCCGCCGTGGGACCTCGAAGAGCGTTCCACAGCACAGACCCCTGCCGTCGGTGGCCTGCGGGTCGGCGATGGTGGCGAGATGGGAGAACGTCGCACCGTCGTCCGCGCTCTCGAAGATCTCACCGGTGCCCTCCCGACCGTCGTGCGAGACGACCGAGACGATGATCCGCCCGTTGTACGGCCCGGAGTGCGCCAGCCGCACCGCCCGTGGATAGAGCGCCACGCGGTCGGTGATTCTCTTGGGGACGCCGAGTTCGAGGCCCTTGGCGAGTGTGGGCCGCTGCGTCACCTGCCCGGAGTCCGGCCGCCGCGCGCCGACCGTGGAGTCGACGAGGACGACCACTCCCGCGATCACGACGGCGCAATAGGACGCGATCAGTCCCTTTAGCACGGTGTGGGGCGAGGGCATCGCTGTCCGGGCGCCGAGCCTACGGCAGGGGACGGCGCCACAGGGTCGGCTGCGCGCCGGTGTGATCAGACGTGGTACCGACCCCGAGAAGGTCGATGCCGATCGCGGTAAGACCGTTCAGTTTCTGATCTCCCTTCCCGGACAGTCCCGTGCCTTCGGGTCGCGCCGACGTCCACGTCCGGCCGTCTCCCGACGACCACAGCATGACATCCACAGCCCCGGGGCGACCCGACGTTCCGGCGATCACGAAGCCTCTCGGCGTCGCGGTCATGGCCGTGACCGCCGAGTTCGTCGACGCGCCCGCCAACGGACCCTGTTGCCAGGTGCGCCCGCCGTCCGCAGAGACGAACGCGAACGCCTGGGGTCCGGAGGGAGCGGTCGCCGTCCCGGTCGCGACGAGGACGGATCCGTTCGCCGCGACGTGGCCGAACCAGGCTTCGACCGTGCCGGCCGGGAGCGGCAACTGCTGCAGCACCCACTTGCGGCCGTCCGCGGACGTCCACACGGCAGGGCGGCCGGGCCGGTCGCTGTGCGCGGTCGGGTCGTTCAGCCCGCCGACGGCCACGTACCCGAACGAGCCCGCTGCCACGTCGCGCATCCATCGCCCGGAATTCCGTGTGCCCTCCAGGGCCTTCTTCTCCGGTGCCCCGCCGCGCTGCCAGGACTTCAGGTCCGTCGAGAACCATGCGGCGGCCGAGAGGCCGTTCTCCCCGACGATGACGTAACCGGCCGGGCCCATCGCGGCCGCGAAGGTGGTGAGTGCCGCGCTCCCGGGCGGTTTGAAGACACCGGCCCCGTCCGCGGCCTGCCAGCTCGTACCGTCCCGCGAGGTCAGAACCAGGGGACGACGTGGATTCGTGCCGTCGAAGCCGACCGCGAGTAGGCCGGCGTTGCCGGAGGCGACCGCCGTCAGACGCTGCCTCCCTTCCCGCGCGGCCGTCTGGGCGCGCTGCCATGTACGGCCCTCGGCCGAGATCCACTCGGCCGCGTCGCCGTTCGTGCTGCCGACGGCCACCAGGCGACCGTTGAGTGAGGTCACGGCGTTCACCGTGTGGTCCGGCTGCGCCGCCCCGGCGATCGCGGGTATCGGGACGTCCTGGCCCTGGGCGTCCCGCACGATCAGCATCGTGTTCGCGTCGGATCCGGCGTTGTCCCGGCCGACAAGGACGGTGAGGCCGGGCGTCTGCGTCACCTCGGCCGGGATCCGCCCGGTGGGCAGGGGTACATCACCGGCACTCTGCCAGCTCCTGCCGTCGCCGCTGTGCATGAGCGCGGCCTTCCGGCCCGTCGCCGCCAGTGCCGCGATTCCCTGCGGCGAACCGGTGAAGCGCAGCAGCCGGGCATAGCCCGGCACCCGGATCTCCCCGGCTGGTACCCATTGCCGGGCGTCGGCGGAAGCGTAGACCGCGGCGAAACGGCCGCTCTTGTCCTTCGCCTCGCGGGCGATCAGGAAGCCCGACGAGACGGCCGCGATACCGAAGCCGCCGCCACCTCGGACGGTCGGTACGGAAACCGACTCCCACGTCCGTCCGCCGTCGGCCGAGCGCCACAGCCCGTCGATCGGTTTCGGGCGCTTCCCGGCGGTCACTCCGATCCCGTGCGCGATGATCGTATTCCCGGCGGCCGCCGCGCCGACCAGGGACATCTTGGCGCCCGCCTTGGGCAGGTTCAGCTGCCCCCCGGTGACGCGATCCCAGCGCCTGCCGTCCACGGACCGCCAGACGACGGGGGTGGGGTCGCTGAAGTCTCCGTTGGCCGATGTGGCCCCGACGGCGACGAACCCGGAGCCCACGGCCGTCACCCGCGAGATCCGGTCGTTACGCCCGAATGCGGAACCGGCCACGTCCGGCTGACGGGTCCAGGACCGGCCGTCCCGACTGGTCCACACCGTCGTGCCGTCCGGACGGTCACCGAGGACGATCCACGCTCCGGTGGCCGCCGCGATCAATCTCGGCACGTCTCCATACGGAGGCTCTTCGCCGTTCAGGGCACGCATGGCCGCCAACCGGAACGATCGGCCACCGTCGGTGGACACGAGGAACTCGGGCCGGTACGAGACGCCGTCGCTCTCACCGCCGATCGCCACCACGGTCGACCCGACCGCGGCGACCGCTGCAAGGGCCTGGTCGCGGCCGTCGGCCGCCGCGGTCGGGTCGGCGGCGAATACCGACCTGGCCAGCCGAGCGGGCGGCCCGGCGTGGGTCGTCCGCGCCTTCCCGCCCGGCAGGAGGAAGAAACCGCCGGCGATCACGCCTCCGGCCACCACGACACCGGTGACGGCGAGCAGGAGCGGCCGCACGCGCAGCCGGTTGCCCGCCCGGCCGGGCGTCTCCGTCCGCCACGGCTCATCGAACCGGACGGTCCG
>JBJMIW010000282.1:0-12024 GCA_045806665.1 Actinoallomurus sp. | reverse complement strand
CGGCCTCGTCTGGTCCTGCACCTGCAGTACCGCGACGAGGTCGACGAACCGGTACGGGTCGGCTTCACCGTCGGCCGTCCGGTCGGCGACGCGGTGGTTCGCAACAAAGTACGTCGCAGACTCCGGCATATCGTGCGTGAGCGCCTCTACCGGCTGCCAGCAGGTAGCCTGCTTGTGGTGCGCGCCAACCCGAAGTCGGCGACCGCACGAAACGACGAACTCGCCGCGGATGTCGACGCGGCGCTCGACCGACTCCTTCGGCGAGAGGTCAAGAGGCGGAGATGACAGCGAAGCCGACGCCCGTCGCCCGGGCTCTGATGCTGCCGATCGTCTTCTACCGTCGATTCATCAGCCCGCTCTTCGGGCCCGTCTGCCGATACCAGCCGACCTGCAGCACGTACGCGCTCGGTGCGCTTCGCACCCACGGCGCGCTGCGCGGCGGATGGCTGGCCGTACGCCGCATCGCCCGCTGCCACCCTTTCCACGCCGGTGGATATGACCCGGTGCCCCCGCGCAAGGGCGAAGCGCCATCTGACCTCACGCCGCACCAGAGCGGCACCGTAATCGGAGAGCACTAGGAGCCAGTCGGTGAGTCTCAGCTTCCTTGATCCACTGTTTGAGGCCGTTGCCTGGGTGATCATTCAGATCCACGCCGGCCTGAGCCTGATCTTCCCCGCGGACAGCGGCTGGGCGTGGGGTCTGTCGATCTTCCTCCTGACGGTCCTCATGCGGATCCTCATCTTCCCGCTGTTCGTGAAGCAGATTCACGCGTCGCGGAAGATGCAGGAGCTGAATCCCCAGGTCCAGGCGCTGCGCAAGAAGTACAAGAAGGACAAGCAGCGCCTCAACCAGGAGATGATGAAGCTCTACCAGGAGGCGGGCGCCAACCCCCTGTCCGGGTGCCTGCCGCTGGTGGTGCAGTTCCCCATCTTCATCTCGCTGTACAACGTGCTGCGCGCCATCTCGACGACGCCGCCGGGCCACTCCAAGTACGGCATCTCGGCCGAACTGATCCACAGCGCCCAGCACGCCCACATCTTCGGCGCGCACATCCCGTCGACCTTCAAGGACGCCTTCTCCAGCGGGCACGTCGGCGCGATGATCATCACCGGCCTCGCCGTCGTGATCAGCTCGACGACCACGTTCTTCACGATGAAGACGAGTGTCGGCCGGTCGATGCAGACCATGACGGCCGACAACCCGATGATGCAGTCGCAGAAGTTCCTGGTGTACCTCTCGCCGCTGTTCGGCCTCTTCGGTCTCACCCTGCCGCTGGGCGTCCTGATCTACTGGGTCACCACCAACTCCTGGACGCTGGCCCAGTCGCACTACGTGTACAAGAAGTACCCGATGACGGCGGCCGCCGAGGGTAATGGCGCAGGCACGGCCAAGGCCGGCACCGCGAAGCCGGCGACCGGCAAGACGGGCGCGACCAAGGCCGGCGTGAAGGCCGCCGCGGCGACTCCTCGGACCGCTCTGACGAAGTCCGCGACGAACAACGGTTCAGCGGGTAAGGCGAAGAAGAAGGCCGAGGCCGTGGCCGAGGAGCCGGTGGACGACACGCCGTCCAAGGTCGCGCGCCAGCAGCCGACACGCCAGCCGCGGAGCAAGAGGAAGCGATAGCGTGACTTCCCAGTCCAGCCGCAGCACGCATGAGGAGCCCGGAGTGAGCCAAGCCGAAGCCGAGACCCCGGAGACCGTCAAGGTCGACATCAAGGCGCTCGAGCAGGAAGGCGAGATCGCGGCGGATTACATCGAGGGCCTCCTGGACATCGCCGACCTGGACGGCGATATCGACATGGACGTCGAAGGTGAGCGGGCCATGGTGTCCGTCGTCGGTGCCACGCTGGACGAGCTCGTCGGCCGCGAGGGCGAGGTGCTGGAGGCGCTCCAGGAGCTCACCCGGCTGGCGGTGCACCGCAGGACGGGCGAGCGAAGCCGGCTCATGCTCGACGTGGGCGGATTCCGCGAGCGCCGCCGGTCGGAGCTGTCCAAGCTCGGCACCGACATCGGCGAAGAGGTCAAGCGCACCGGGGAGCCGAAGGCCCTGTCGCCGATGACGCCGTTCGAGCGCAAGGTCGTGCACGACGCGATCGCCGCCATGGGCCTGCGCAGCGAGTCGGAGGGCGAGGAGCCCAACCGCTACGTCGTGGTCTACGCCGAGTGACCTGCCCGGCCCAGGGCGTGCCGCGGTGACCAGCGCCTGACGAGGCCACAGCAAGCCGAAAGGCCCCGCCACTTTCCAGTGGCGGGGCCTTTGTTGTGTTCGGAGGGTCGGCCGGTCAGCCCACGGTTGGTCCTGTCGGCTTATTCCGGCTCATACCTCGTGACGTCCCGATGGGCCCCCGAAACGGGCCGCGGGCGAACGGGTGACTCCGCGCGCTCGGCGGGCTCACGGACGATGATCGTCTGTGGGGTCTCCTCCTGGGTGACGTACAGCGGGTCGTCCTCGACGATCTGGGCGACCTGCCGGCGGCGGCGCGGACGCGTGTAGGCGAACGTGATGGCCAGCCACGCCGCGCCGACGAACATCAGGATCCACCCGATCATCTGGATGTCGATCCCGCTGACGTGGAAATTGAAGGCGAAGGCGAGGATCGCTCCGATCGCGATGAACGCCAGGCCCGTTCCGATTCCCATCTGAGACGGCTCCTTCCGGGGATGGATCGGCCAGCGGGAGACGTACCCGGTCCACGGAAGATATGCACAGGGCCGTGTTTTCCTTGTGGGGAAGAGGAGCCGACCCGCGCGGGAAGAGGAGCATACCCACCGGGGTCGGAAGAGGAGCAGACCACCGGGCAGACCACCGGGGTGGGAAGAAAAGCAGACCCACCCGGCCCCCGTCGCTGTCCGTCTGAAAGACGGGACGTGCCGGCGGACCGAGCGTGGCGGCCGTGGGCTGGTTTCGGCTCCTCCCCGATGCGGCGATGCAGGCGGCCGTAGGGCTGCCGTGCGGGTCGGCGTTTCCGGGAAGCCATGCGATGTGGAAGCATTCCATCACTGTGGGGACCCATATGACGTTGCCGAGCCGCTGAGCCATGCCACTACTTCCTGCGCCGTCGATCGCCCGGGAGATCTTCGCCGACGCGCTGCCTTCCGCCGAGAGATATGCCGAGTTCCTCGCCGGTCCCGGAGTCGACCGCGGGCTGATCGGGCCGCGGGAGGTCGAGCGCCTCTGGGAGCGGCACCTGCTGAACTGCGTCGTGATGGCGGAGGTGATTCCGGCCGACGCGACCGTCGTCGACATCGGGTCGGGTGCCGGGCTTCCAGGGCTCGTGCTGGCGATCGCCCGACCGGATCTGTCCGTGACGCTCCTCGAACCACTCCTTCGCCGGACCGTCTTCCTCCAGGAGTGTGTCGACCTCCTCGGGCTGTCGAACGTGGAGGTTCGCCGGGCCCGGGCGGAGGAGGCCGCCGACGAGTTCGCCGCCGACATCGTCACGGCACGGGCGGTCGCACCTCTTGAGCGACTCGCGGGCTGGGCGCTGCCGCTGCTGCGGCCAGGCGGTGAGCTCCTGGCGCTCAAAGGGGAGCGTGCGGCCGCCGAACTCGAGGAGGCGAGCGAGATCCTCAGTGAATTCGGCGTTCGGAGCGCAGAGGTGCTCCAGGTGGGTCACGGTAAAGTCGAGCCTCCGGCCACGATCGTCCGTGTCGTTGCCGGCAAGGCTCCGCGACCTTCGGGGAGGCGGACGAGTTCTCGCCGCGGCGGACGTCGGCGCGGCGAACGGAAGAGGTGACGGGCCTTGACGACAACAGAGGGTTTGGGCTGGCCGGACCAGGTTGCGGGAGTATCGCCGCGGCAACCCTCGGGCCTCGGTTGGCCGGGTACGTCGGCGGCCGCCCGTCCGTCCAGGACCGCGGTGCCCGACCGGGAGCCGGCCGCGCCGGCTCCGATGGCGGCGCCGGCTGTCCTACCGTCGGCGCCCACGCCTCCCGCACCACCATCCGCGGCCGTCACGCCTTCCGCAGCGGCGGCGCCGGTGTCTGCGGCTGAGTCGCCGGTCGCTCCCGCGCCCGACGGCCAGTCGGCCGGAAGCGGCACCGCGCAGATCCCATCCGCTGTCGATCCTGTCAAAGAGACGTCGCAACGTGACCCGGTCCATGGGGAGTCGAAGTTGGTAAGTGAGGCACTCAAGTCGGCCGATGTTTCACGTGAAACAGCCCAGCCGAGGGCCCGGGCGACGGCGGCCGCGTTCAAAGCCGTGGCGAAGCGGGATGACAAGGAGTGGCCGAGGCCGCCGCGGTGCCGCATCATCACGATCGCCAACCAGAAGGGAGGCGTCGGTAAGACGACCAGTACCGTGAACCTGGCGGCCGCCTTGGCGATTCACGGCTCCCGCGTACTGGTGGTCGACCTCGACCCCCAGGGCAACGCCTCGACCGCGTTGGGCGTCGAGCACCACGCGGACATTCCGTCCGTTTACAACGTGATCCTTGAGGGCGGACCGTTCGAGGACATCGTGGTCCCGGCCGAGGGACTGTCGAACCTGTACTGCGCGCCGGCGACCCTGCATCTCGCGGGTGCTGAGGTGGACCTGGTCCCGCTGGTGGCGCGCGAGTCTCGCCTGCGGCGGGCGCTGGAGGCGTACGACACCGGGAAATTCGACTACGTGCTCATCGACTGCCCGCCGTCTCTGGGTCTGCTCACCGTGAACGCTCTGACGGGCACCGACGAACTGCTGATTCCGATCCAGACGGAGTACTACGCGCTGGAGGGCCTGACCCAGCTCCTGCACACGGTGGACCTCGTCCGGCAGCATCTGAATCCGAACCTCACCGTCTCAACGATCCTCCTCACGATGTACGACGCCCGGACCCGCCTGGCCGCACAGGTCGCGGACGAGGTCCGCAGTCACTTCGGTGACCTCGTGCTGGGCACGGTCATCCCCCGAAGCGTCCGGGTCTCCGAAGCGCCCAGCTACGGCGAGTCGGTCCTGACCTACGACCCGAACTCCAGCGGGGCGCTCGCCTACACGGAGGCGGCCCGGGAGATGGCCTACCGGGGCGCGGAGGGCACCGCATGACGGGATCGACGATGTCGAGGCGTGCTGCGCATGCCTCGGTCGTGACTGCCGATGCTCCAGAAGGACGTAGCGCTAGGGAAGGCATGAAGTGAGCCAGCAACGACGAGGCCTGGGTAAGGGACTGGGCGCACTGATCCCGACGGCGCCGGCGCAGCCGGCGTCGTCCCCTGCCGGATCCCCCTCCGTGGCATCGGCCGAAGCCGCGCCTCAGCTGCAGGCGGTCGCCGGCGCGCACTTCGCCGAGGTGCCCATCGCGGAGATTACTCCGAACGCACGGCAGCCCCGGCATACGTTCGACGAGGAGGCGCTGGAGGAGCTCGCGGCGTCGATCAGAATCGTCGGTCTCCTGCAGCCGGTCGTCGTTCGTGAGCTCGGTCCGAACCGCTTCGAACTCATCATGGGCGAGCGGCGGCTGCGGGCGTCGAAGCTGGCGGGCCTGGACAAGATCCCGGCGATCGTCCGGGACACCGGCGACGACGAGATGCTGCGCGACGCCCTCATGGAGAACCTCCATCGGCAGCAGCTGAACGCGCTGGAGGAGGCGGCTGCGTACCAGCAACTGCTCGATGACTTCGGCGCGACGCACGAGGAGCTCGCCACCCGCATCGGGCGCTCCCGCCCGCACATCAGCAACACGCTGCGCCTGCTGAACCTGCCGCCCGTCGTCCAGCGGCGCGTCGCCGCGGGGATCCTCAGCGCCGGACATGCCCGTGCGCTCCTCGGCCTGGAGAGTACGGAACAGCAGGAGTACCTTGCGAAGCGGATCGTGGAGGAGGGACTGTCGGTCCGGGCGGTCGAAGAGCTCATCGCGCTGGGCGAGGGTGGTGAGACGAAGCAGGCGGCCCGCCGGAAGGCTCCCAACAGGCCGGAGAGTCCTCGAATCAAGGAGCTCGCCTCTGAGCTCTCGGAGCTGTACGAGACGAAGGTGAGTGTCGACCTCGGTCGCCGCAAGGGGAAGATCGTGGTCGAGTTCGCCACGCTCGAGGACCTCGAGCGCATCGTCGATGCGATGACGCCAGGCGGCCGTCCCTCCGCCTAGCTCCGCTCGGGCGGACGGTTTCACGTGAAACGGTGGCCATCCGCTCGGCGAGCGGATGTTCAAGCGGAAGCTCTAAGGTCCTCCCGAAACGGGAATAGGTTCCTGGGAATGAAGGCGCTCCGCCCACGAAGGGGGCTTGGCCGGTGTCGCGTCGTCTGGTGAATGTCACGCTCGACAATCTCGAGGACCTGCCGTCTCGGTGTCGCAGGTGCGTGTTCTGGGAGCTCGATCCCGTGAGCAAGCAGCGAGCCGAGGACTGCGGTGATACGGAGCTGGAGAAGGAGGCCTGGATCTCCACGACGCTCCTGGAATGGGGCAGCTGCGGCAAGATCGTGTACGTCGATGGAGTGCCCGCGGGGTACGTCCTGTTCGCTCCGCCGCTCTACGTTCCGCGCTCGGTCGCCTTTCCGACGAGCCCCGCGAGCGCCGACGCGGCGCTCCTGATGACCGCGCACGTCGTGCCGGAGTTCCAGGGCGGCGGACTGGGGCGGATGCTCGTCCAGGGCATCGCCAAGGACCTGACCCGGCGGGGGATCCGCGCCATCGAGGCCTTCGGCGACCTGCAGTGGGAGAAGCCCTCCTGCATGCTGCCCGCCGAGTACATGCTCGCGGTCGGTTTCAAGACGGTGCGGCCGCACCACCGGTTCCCGCGCCTCCGGCTCGAGCTCAAGACCGCCATCTCGTGGCGGGAGGACGTCGAGGTCGCGCTGGAACGCCTTCTCGGCTCGATGACTCCCGAGGGCGCCCTTCGTCCCGTCTGACGGCCTCCACACCAACGGGCGACCATCCGGAGCGGTGAGAAGGGGTGAGGGCCACCGACCGTGTGGCCACGCCCGGCGACGGCCCGGACAACGGGCCGGCCACAGCGAGGCGGCGATGCGGCTCGACCCGGTGATGCAGGGTCGAGCCGACGTCACCCTGAGTCGCCGTGACGCCGTGCCGGCCATGCGACGAGGCGGTGGGGCGGATGTCGCGGTAATGCGGCGGGCAGCCGGCAGTGGAGGGTCCGTCAGTCGCATCCGGCCCACACTGATCCGAGACCGGAGGAGACGCCGTCAGATGCGTTCGCCGCGTCTACCCGAGAAGTTGCAGTGCAGGACGGGGGATCTCCTGGGATTCAAGGTGACACGCCGGTCAGTTAGTGATTTGCGGGTGGTCGGCGGCCCGCAACACCTATCGGGGGCCGCGTCGAGCCGCGGATGGTGCTGGCGTGACCGGAGAGACTCATGCAGCCGTCGACCCTCGGGATTGGGGCGATCACACCGGGGTGCCAGAGATCGCCCGCCAGCGAGGCTCTGGCGAGTTTCCCCAGGCCAGAGGGCCTGAAATGGCGATGGCCTCGCGCGAGTACGCGGGGCCATCGCCATTCAGCCGCTGGAGGCCGGGAAGATTGGTCGAATCGGGGAGGGATCAGACGCCCTGCGGGGTCAGCTCCGCGAGGCCCTCGTCCTGCAGCCAGCGCTCCGCGTCGATCGCCGCCGCGGCGCCCGTGCCGGCCGCGGTGATCGCCTGGCGGTAGCGGTGGTCGACGACGTCACCCGAACCGAAGACGCCGGGGATGGTGGTGTGGGTCGTCGGGGCCGAGACGCGGAGGTATCCCTCCTCGTCCAGCTCCAGCTGATCGGCGAACAGCTCCGTGCGCGGCTCGTGCCCGATCGCGATGAAGAGGCCCGCCAGCTCCAGGACGTGCTCCTCGCCGGTCTGGAGGTCGCGGCTCTTGACGCCGGTCAGCTTCTCCTCACCGAGGAGCTCGACGACCTCGCTGTTCCAGAGGAACCGGATCTTCTCGTTAGCGAACGCACGGTCCTGCATGATCTTGCTCGCCCGGAGCTTGTCGCGACGGTGGATGATCGTCACCGACCGGGCGAACCGCGTCAGGAAGATGGCCTCTTCCATGGCGGAGTCGCCGCCGCCGACGACCGCGATGTCCTTGTCGCGGAAGAAGAAGCCGTCACAGGTGGCGCACCAGGACACTCCCCGGCCCGAGAGCTCCTTCTCCCTCGGCAGCCCGAGCTCGCGGTACTTCGACCCGGTCGCGATCACGACCGCCTTGGCGCGGTAGGTGTCGTTACCGACCTTGACGACCTTCGGCGAGGCCTTGAGGTCGACCTCGGTCACGTCATCGGTGACCAGTTCGGCGCCGAAGCGCTCGGCCTGCTTGCGGAGGTTGTCCATCAGGTCGGGGCCCATGATGCCGTCGGGGAATCCCGGGAAGTTCTCCACGTCGGTGGTGTTCATCAGAGCGCCACCGGCGGTCACCGCGCCTTCGAACAGCAGTGGCCGCAGGTCTCCTCGGGCGGCGTAGACCGCTGCGGAGTATCCCGCCGGACCCGAACCGATAATGATTACGTTCCGGACGTCGCTCACCACAGTGCCTCTTTCTGATCGCATCCGCGAAACCGTACCTGGCCCGTCTGCCCGGTCATCTTCGCTCGCAGTGACATTAAACCGATCCTAGAGCGCAGGGATTCCCGCTGACGCACATGTGCACGTCGTACGGCCCTGCCGCCCCGGACGGCGGGGAGGCAGGGCCGTACGGCACTGCAGGATCAGCGGGCGGTCTGCCGGTGGGCGATCAGGTCGGTGTCATCGGCGGAGCACTTCGCCCCGACGATCCACACGTCGGCATGCCCGGCATCGGGGCCGGGCAGGGCGATCACCGTGGCCGGCCGGCCGTCGTACGTGGCGGAGTCGACGAGCAGCGGGACCTTCCCGCCGCTCACCCGTCCGACACAGGCCGCCAGCGAACCGTTGGTCGCCACGCTCAGCGCGTGGTTTCCGGTGGCCGACGACAGCGCCGAGGCGAGCTGCGACTCCAGACCCGCTGAGCTGTAGCGGGTGCCGCTCTGGACGGCGGTGAACGGAACGGACCGGGCCGGCTGGGGCCGAGCCTGGCCGCCACCCACGTGCGGGCGCGAGGGCTCCTGCA
Organism: Actinoallomurus sp.; assembly: GCA_045806665.1. Lineage (GTDB taxonomy): Bacteria > Actinomycetota > Actinomycetes > Streptosporangiales > Streptosporangiaceae > Actinoallomurus. Next base: position 3,032 of record JBJMIW010000282.1, on the reverse strand, counting down.
CCGGACGCTGAGAGATCGTCGCGCTGTTGGAATCTCCGTTCTCCAGGACGGTGCGGGCGATGACGCCCCCGCCGCCGACGACCACTACCGCGGCCGCCGCCGCGGCGAGAAACTGGAACCGCCGGGCGTGCCGATGCCCCGGCATATGAGAAGCCGCCTCGGCCGCGAGCGCCGCGTCGAGGCGCTCCACGAGGTGAGCGGGCATCGGCGGAGTCGGTGCCGCCGCGAGAACGCGGGACACCTCCGCGACCTCAGTGGCCCTGTCACGACATTCGGCGCACGCGGCCAGGTGTTGTTCTGCGGATGTGGCCGCAGCATCGTCGAGAATCCCCTCGGCGAGGTCGGCCAGCGCATCGTAGTCAAGGTGTGCGGCAGTCACGCGGATGTGCCACCTCCTTCCTCCGCAGATTCGACGCCCGAGCCGCGTCCCTGGTTCCGTAGGTGCCCGAGAAGCGGTGCGAGGCGGGCCCGGCCTCGGGCGCACCGGCTCTTGATGGTGCCCGGCGGCACCTCCAGGACCTTGGCGGCCTCGTCGACGGCGTAGCCCATCATGTCGACGAGTACGAGCGCGGCCCGCTGTTCGAAGGGTATGCGCTGCAGCGCCTCGCTGACGTCCAGGGACAGCTCGTGCGCGGAGGTCGGATCGGAGTTCTTCGGCGCCAACGAGTCGAGCGTGGCGTCGTCGCCCATCGGCACCACGGGCCGGATCGAGCGCCGCCGGACCCGGTCGAGGCAGGCATTCACGACGATCCGGTGGAGCCACGTGGTGACGGCCGCGTCGCCGCGGAACCGGCCCGCCGCGCGGTACGCCGACAGGAAGGCGTCCTGCAGGGCGTCGGCGGCCTCCTCGTGGTCGCCGAGCGTGCGCAACGCGACGGCCCACATGCGGTCACGGTGCCTCTGCACCAGTTCGGCGAACGCGTACGGATCACCGTTCGCGTGCCGCGACAGCAGCTCTTTGTCCGGGACGGCCTCGATCGAACGTCCCCCGCGCATGACCGCCATATTCGTCAGCCCGCTCCGTAACCGGCGACCCCGCCGATGGTGTACCACCCTCGCCCAGCGTGTCCCCCCGGGTCCCCCGTACGACCCTGTCGCCTCGCCTGGCGAGTCCGTGATTCCACGGCGTAGGGGGGCCTCAACACGCTCCTGATGGTAGCCGTCTCGGTACCCTCACGTCCGCCGTGACCGGATCATCCCACTCCGTACACATCAACAGATCCGTGCGCGGCATCGACGCGCTGACCGGGCAGGCGCGGCGGTCGCATCCCCGGTGCCGACCGGGTCACTCCGATCCGAAGACCTTGACGTCCTTGACCTGGACCTGGAGCCTGCCGATGTTCGGCAGCTTGGTGAACCACAGGACGACGTACTGGCCCTTGGCCGGGGAATCGGCCTTCATGTCGAAGGTGCCGACCGCGTCTCCGGTGGCCACCTTCTTGTCCGGATCGTGAGTCTGGGAATCGCCGACACGGAGTTCGACGTGGCCGGGAGTGCCGGACGGCATGACGACGGTGACATGGTCGACGGTCACGCTCTTCCCCATGTCGAGGACCAGCCCGATGCCGCTGCGCCTCCCGCCGAATTCGGGGCGACCGAAGTAGTACTGCGTCGTCCAGTAGGTGGACTTGCTGCCATCTATGGCCTTGTCCGTGTCCTTCGGCGCGGTGGTGTCCGGGTTCGGTGGCGGGTTGTCCACCGAGGCTTGCGCGACCTTGAGCTCATGGGTCGCGGGCTGGGAGGACCGGCTGGGGCTCGTCGAGGTATGGCCCTTGGTGTTCTGGGCGCCGCTGTCGCCGCCCATCTGGGACAGGGCCCAGCCGCCCACGGCGACCACTACAAGGACGATCGCGACGACGGCGGCGATGAGGGGCTTGTTGCCCGAGCCGCTCCCGCCCCCGGCGGCGCGATGACCACCGGTCGAGCGCTGCGGCTGCTGCTGCGGATGGCGCGCACGGGCGCTGTCCGGGACGGTCTGCACCGGCGGGATCGGCTGGGACGCCGCCGGGGACATCGCGGCCGTACGGTCGGGGGTGCCGTCGGGCCGGGGCACGACCGCCGGCGGCGTCGAGCCGACGAGGGGTACGAAGGGAAGCGGCGAGCGGGGGACCTTGGCAAGGGCGTCGGCGAAGGGCGCCGGAGAGTCGAACCTCTCGTGCGGGCCGAGGCCGGAGAGGCCCAGTGCCCGGCAGACGATCGCGTCGAGGTTGTGCGGGATGCCGGCGCGGACCTGGATCGGCGCGAGCGGCCGCCCGTCGGCCCCGGTCGGTGCGGGCGGCAGGACGGTGCCCTCGCCGCCGATCCAGTGGCCGGTGAGCGCGGCGTACAGCATGGCGCCGAGCCCCTGGACGTCGTCCAGCGCCGGCGTGTCGGAGGCCGCCGCGGACAGGACGGCCTCGACGCCAAGACCGGTGATCTTGACGGTGCCGCCGCTGGTCCAGACGAGGTTGTGGGGAGTGAGGCAGAGGTGGGCCAAGCCGGTGGAGTGCGCGGAGGTCAGTGCCTCGGCCGCCTCGAGCAGGAAGGCGGCGCCCCGGTCGGCCTCCATCGGACCCTGGGCGAGGAGATCCTCGAGGGTCTCCCCGGTGACCCACTCGCTGACGACGTACGCGCGCTCGCCGCTGTCATCGGCGTCGAACACCTGGGTGAGCCGCGGGTCGGTGAGCCGGCTGGCGGCACGGGCGGCGGTCACCACGTCGTTCACCCGGGGGAAGCCCGGGGCGAAGGTGAGTACGGCGACGGAACGGGCGAGGATCTCGTCCGTCGCCTTCCAGAATGTGGAGCCACCCGCTTCGCTGACGCGGTCGTCCAAGCGGTACCGACCGGCGAGGCGGGTTCCAGGTTCGATCACGGACGTGCTCAACGCGGCGTCCGACGCAGGTTGTCGCATCCCATGTTCAGTGCCGTGGCTCCCTTACGCCTTCGACCCTCCCTCATCCCTAAGGGGCGGAGGAAGACTTCATCAGAATCCCGCCCGATAGTAGGACGCTCGATGTATGTTTTTGGATTAGTTTCGTGTTGGTTTATAGTTT
>JBJMIW010000281.1:0-11076 GCA_045806665.1 Actinoallomurus sp. | reverse complement strand
CGGGATCCGGGAGGCTGTCATGAATGGCTACCTGGCTTACAGTTGCAACAGTCCGGCTCCCCGCTTCGGGGGCGTACGCGGCTGGCAGCAGGACATTCTGCGTGGCGAGTCCTAACTGAGGGAGCCGAGGTACTGCGGTGAGCGAAGGCCGCAGTACCTCGGCCCATGTCGGGCTGGGCATGGCGCACCCTGATACCCGAAGATCCGCAGGCGTCGGCTGGAAACGTTCGGGATTGCATGGGCCCGACATCAATCTGAATACCGCGTTCTGCCGGCCGGTACTGCGGTCCGCGCGCACAGAGGATCTGGGGAGATCGGCGCGCAGCGTCAAGACGAACGTCTGGTTTATCGATCGTGGACGCGGAGATGGTTGTCGTTGTAAACGCCGATTTCGGGCGAACGTTACGGGATCCGGGAGGCTGTCATGAATGGCTACCTGGCTTACAGTTGCAACAGTCCGGCTCCCCGCTTCGGGGGCGTACGCGGCTGGCAGCAGGAGATTCTTCGCGGCGAGTCCTAGCCGATCGAACCGGGGTACTGCGGCGAGCGAAGGCCGCGGTACCCCGCTTCATGTCAGGCGATGTGTCGGAGGGGGCGTTGGTGGCGCGACTGTTCTACCCTGCCGCTCGGCGCGGCGACGTGGTCGAGGATCTGTTCGGATTCCCGGTCGCCGATCCCTATCGGTGGCTGGAAGACAGCGCTGATGCGGACGTACGGGACTGGGGCGCAGCCCAGGATCGTCTCTTCCGCGCGTGTCGCGCCGGATGGAGTGATCAGCAAGCGTGGGCGTCTTTGGTGGATGAAGTGTCATCCTTCGGCGTCTCGGAGCCTCCGATGGTGCGTGGTCCGACCATGTTCCTTGCCGAGCAGTTGCGTGAGGATGAGCAACGGCGCCTGCTCGTCATCGACGCCAAGGGGAACAGGCGGGTCCTGGTCGATCCGGTAGAGATCGACCCGTCCGGCCATACCGGACTGTATGACTGGTGGCCATCCCGCGAGGGTGAACGTGTGGCCGTCCAAATGGAGGTTGCCGAGCAGCCCGGCAGCGACATCGTGGTGCTGGATGTGCGTACCGGCGAAGCGGTGGACGGGCCGCTGCCGCGCGCTCGTAACACCTCGGTCGCGTGGCTGCCGGGAGGGGACTCGTTCTACTACGTCAGCCGAGTTCCTGATGAGGGTCTGGCCCCCGGCGACATGCGTTTGCACCGGCGGGTGAGGTTGCATCGGATCGGTACGCCCTGGCAGGCCGACGTGGTCGTGTTCGGCGGCGACGACGCCCCGGACCACTATTACGGGCTCACGGTCAGCGCCGACGGCCGTCATCTGGCGATCACTGCGATGTCGGGGCCCGCCTCACCCAACGATGTGTACATTGCCGAACTCATCGATCCGGAAGCCCCGCGCTTCACCAAGATCGTGGATGGGCGCGCCACAGGGGCCCGTGTTCTGCCACGGTTCCTCGCGGACGACCGCCTGTTGCTGGTCACCGACTATCAGGCCCCGTGCGGCCGCATCTGCACGGCGCACCGGCACGATACCGACCCGGCTGCATGGCGCACCCTGATACCCGAAGATCCCCAGGCACCTCTGGACGAGTGTCTCGTCCTGGACGACCCGGCACTTCCGCGGCCCCTCCTGCTGGTGGCACGTGCCCGCCACGGCATCTCCACCGTGACACTGCACGACCTCACCAGCGGCCGACTGCTCACCCGCCTGCCCCTTCCCGGCGCGGGCGTCGTATCCTCCCTGCGCACGAACATCCCACACGGACGCCAGGCCTGGTTCGGCTACTGCGACGCGGTCACACCCCCGACCATCTATCGCTACGACGCCACGAGCGGAACGGTGCAACAAGAAACCGGGGCCACGGCAGCCGGACATACGCCAGAAATCCGCAGCCGGAGCGTTCGGTATCACGCCGGCGACGGCACCAAGGTCACACTCTTCCTGTTCACCCCGGCCGGAGAACAGCAGGGCCCCCGCCCCACGCTCCTTTACGGCTACGGCAGCTTCGGCATGCCGATGCGCCCATGGTTCTTCCCCATGGCGGCCGCCTGGGTCAGCACCGGCGGCACCTATGCGGTCGCCTGCGTACGCGGCGGCGGCGAAGCAGGCCAACACTGGCACGACGCCGGCCGCGGACCGTACAAACACCGCGCGATCAGCGACTTCAACGACGCAGCGACCTGGCTCATCGATACCGGTCGAACCACCCGCGACCAACTGGCGATCTATGGCCAATCCGGCGGCGGACTACTGGTCACCGCGGCCGCCACCCAGCGACCGGACCTGTACGCCGCGGTCATCGCCGCAGGGCCGCTATGCGACATGGTGCGCTACGAACGGTTCGGTCTGGGAAGCACATGGACCGAGGAATTCGGGTCCGCCTCCCAACCCGAACAACTCCAATGGCTCCTCGGATACTCGCCCTACCACAACGTCACGCCCGGAACCCCCTATCCCGCGTTCCTCCTCACCGGTGCGGTCACCGACCTGCAGACCGGAGAGGCCCACGTCACCAAAATGTGCGCGGCTCTCCAACACGCCACCAGCAGCGACCGGCCGATCCTCATGCGTCGAGAACCCGACACCGCTCACGCCGCCTCGCCCGCAAGCAAAGAACGCGCCCTGACCGCGGACCTGCTGGCCTTCATCGGCGAACACACCGGTCTGTCACCGAAAGGGGCGAGTACACGTCCGCACGAGAGTGCGGCACCACACTGGTGATCGCGTCGATGGTCGGACGCGTACGAGATTCTCGGCGATCACCGGCGGGGGCGTTCCGGGTAGTCCGGCGCGTCGATCACCTTTACCGAGCGTTATGCACGCCCTGGGCCATCAGCGCGCGTGATGATGCTGGTCGGCGGGTTCCCGCCGCACCGAAGGCCGGGGACTACGCGGGCCGGCCGTTCACCTCGAGGGTGACGCCCGGCTTCTCGGCCCAGAAGGCGAACAGTCCCGCGATGCGCTCGACCCTGGGGAACGGCTCCGGGTAGGACCACACCACGTCCTCGACCGCGCCGTCATGGGTCTGTACCGACCAGTAGGCGGCGTCACCCTTGAACGGGCAGTGCGAGGTCGTCGCCGACGGCTTGAGCAGGTCCATCGTCACGTCCTCTGGCGGCAGGTAGTACCGCGCGGGGCAGCCGGTCTCGGTGAGCACCACCGGCCGTGAGGAACTCGCGACGACCGTGTCCCCGACCCGCACCACCACCTGATCCGAGCCAGGCGTGACCTCGATGTCATGTCCCTTCGTGTTCATGGAACGATCCCATCAGACATCTACGGCCGCGGTCCATGCCGGCCGCGGGACGATTATGCGACGCGGACACGCTGCGTGGGGTAGCGGATCCTGCTCGTGATCGCCTTCCGGGCGGTCGCGGGTGCCGAACGGGGCCGTTCACTTCCGTTTCGCCGGTCGCGATGTGCCTTAACCGCCTCTTTCAACTACATTGTGAGCTGGTGCGTAGTTTGGCGGCAGCAATCACGGGAGTGACATGACCGAAACGGCCGCCCCGCCCGGCCTCGCCGCCGGGACGTGGGAGATCGACCCGGCACATTCGGAGATCACATTCAGCATCCGGCACCTGATGACGACGGTGCGGGGCAGCTTCACCGAGTTCGGCGGCCACATCGAGATCGCCGACGACGCGTTCCTCTCGACCGCGACCGTCGAGATCGCCATCGCCTCCATCGACACCCGCAACGCCGAACGCGACGCACACGTCCGCTCCTCAGAGATCATGGACGTGGGACACCACCCGGCGATGACCTTCACCGCCACCGGCGTGTCCCCCGCACAGACCGGCCGCCGCGCCCGGCACCCGCGTTACAACGTCGACGGCGACCTGACGATCCGCGGCGTCACCCGGACCGTCCGCCTGCTCACCGAGTTCCACGGCACGGGCGGCGACCCGTCGGGCGGCCTCCGCGCCGGGTTCACCGCCTCCGCGCGCATCCTGCGCTCCGACTTCGGCATTCAGTTCAACGTCCCGCTGCAGGGCGACCGCCTCCTCCTCGGCGACGAGATCGAGATCGGCCTCCAGGTCCAGGCCGTCCTCGCCGACGGCTGAACGACTTACGCGCAGGCTCAGCCGGCGCTCCGGGCGAACGCCATACCGAGCGGCTCGGCGTCCAGCGGCTCGGCATCCGTCCCTGTCGCGATCGTCGCGATCACCGTGTCGGGCGTACCGATCGCCGAGACGGCGCCGGACACCACGGTGCCCACCCACGTGTCCGCACGGTCCGGCGTACCGCCGCTGAGGAGGGACGCCGCTCCACCGTCGCCCTCCGCCGGGTCCTCCGCGGCGGGTCGAAGATCGAACTCGTCCTGGAGAACGCCATGTGCCGCTGTCCCGGCGCCACCGACCTCGGGGAACTCGTGGTCGCGGTCACGTGCGCGGCCGAAGACATCGAGCGGCGCCGCCGGGCCGCGGTCGCCGAACACGAACGGCCGTACGCCGTCGTGATGATCGACCAGCTCCGGTAGACGACCGTCGGCAGATCCGAGCGGAGGCGCGCGCCCCGCCTTGGGCCCGGTCTCCGTGGGACGGCGGGCTTCGGGTGACGTCTCATCGGGGTTCCTGGCGAAGGCGATGCCGAGCGGAGCCGCATGCACCGGCTTGGCTCCGGGGCCCGGGGTGATCGTCGCGATCACCGCGTCCGACGCCGTCCTGATCACCGAGATGCTCCCGGACATGACATTGCCGACCCACGCCTCCGTACCGTCGGGCGTGATCGCCACCACCGACGGAAGCCTGCCGACCGCGACCGTCCGCCGGATCTTCCGCGCGGCCGTGTCGATCACCGCGACGGCATCGGCGTTCATCCGGCTGACGTACGCCTTGGCGCCGTCGGGCGACACCGCGACACCCCACGGCTGGTCCGGAACGGGGATCCGGGCCAGTACGCGGCCGCTCGCCGCGTCGATCACCGAGACCGTGTCCGCCCGTGGTTCCGTCACGTACAGCGTCCGGCCCGCCGGGTCCACCGCGATCCCCTGCGGGCCCGCCGTGTCGCGGATCGTGCGGATCAGGCGGTCCTTCCGCGCGTCCAGCACCGCCACGCCGGAGTCGTACGTGACGTACGCTCGCGCCCCGCCCGCCGCGAACACGACCTGCCGCGGCGCGTTGCCGACCCGGATGTGGCGCGTCACCTTGTCGGACCGGGTATCGATCACTGCGACGGTGTCCGAACCGCCACTCCCGGTGTCCCCGCCGGTGACCGTCGCGTACACCTTCCTTCCGCCGGGGGAGATCGCCACGTCGTGGGGGAACGGGCCGACGTGGAGGGAGCGTGTCGAACCGCCTGCCGCCTCGACGACCAGCATGTCGTACTGGCCGGTGTCCGCGATGTACAGCTTGGTGCCGTCCGGTGTCGCCGCCACGCCCTGCGCCGCGTCCGTGCCGATCCTGCCGGCGACGATCCGGTGCGCCGTGACGTCGACGGTGGCCACGGTGTACCCGCCGGCCAGCGCCACATAGGCGAGGTACGGGCCGGTCGCCCGCTTGGCCTGCGGTGGTTCGCGCGGCGCCTCCCATTTGGGACCGGCGGGGGCGCTGTTGCTCGGCCTCGGCCGCGGCCCCCGTCCGGCCACGCCCTGCGCCGAACCCGGGGGAACGTCGAGGACGACCAGCCCCGCGACGCAGACCGCCGCCAGGTGAAGACGCCGCCGTGAGACGTCGTTCGGCACGTCGGATCCCTTCCGGTCCGCCGGCTCAGCCGCGGGGCCGAGGCCGGGGCCCTTTCTCCTGCCGGGGCGGGGTCTGCTCGGCTCCGGGGAACTGCGGCGCCGGCAGCCGCTCGACCGCCTCCACCGCCTGCGCCAGCTCCTTCTTCGTCGGCGGCAGGCGCGGTGGCCGGCCGGGGACCGCCATTCCGAGCGCGGACGTCAGGTCGCCGAACGCCCGGCGGCGCCAGGCGCTGAGGTTCGGCACCCGGACCCCCGTCAGCCGCTCCAGCAGCCGGAGCGTCGAGGTGTGGTCGAACGGCTCCCGGGCGACCCAGCCGCCCTGCGTCCAGGGCGAGACGAGGATGCACGGGACGCGGAAGCCGCCCCCGATCGGCAGGCCCTGCACGAACTCGTCGGGAGTGCCCGCCGGAGGAACCGGGGGAGGGACGTGGTCGAACAGCCCGTCGTTCTCGTCGTAGTTCAGGATGAACAGCGTCTTAGACCACACCTTCGGGTTGGCCGCGATCGCGTCGATCTTGGCGGCCACGTAGTCGGCGCCCGCCGCCGGGGTGTAGTCCGGATGCTCCGACTGGTAGCTCGTCGGGATGATCCACGAGACGGTCGGCAGCCGGTCGTGGGCCGCGTCGTACTCGAACTGTCCCGCCGGGTACGTACGCAGGCCATTGCGGAAGAGGGGCGAGTCGGTCGGGGCGCTCTGGAAGGGCTCGAAGTATTCCAGTACGTTGCATCCGTAATTGTCGACCTCCTGGTAGACCCGCCATTCGATCCCCGCCTCGGTCAGCGCCTCGGGGTAGGTCTTCCATGAGTACGGAGCGGGATACCGGTTGCTGATCACCGGCCCGCCCTGAGTGCCGCCCGGATCGATCGTTCCGCTCATCAGGAAGAGCCGATTCGGCCAGGTCGGCCCCAGCACCGAGCAGAAATAGTTGTCGCAGATGGTGAACGACTCGGCCAGGGCGAAGTGGAACGGGATATCGGCGCGGGTGTGATAGCCCATGACGTACGGGCCGTTCTCCCCGTCGGTCACCCGGTGCGCCGACACCCAGGTGTCCATCCGCCCGCCGTTCAACGCCTGATGCTGCACTTTCCAGGAATGGTTGGTGGACGGGATCGCCTGCGCATTCGTCAGCCGCGTGTCCAGGTGGAACGGCAGGAGGTAGCCCGCCGGGTTGGCCGGGTCCGGCTGGTGGAACACCGACCGGCCGGTGTCGAGCTGGAGCGCCGCCGGGTCCGAGAAGCCGCGCACTCCGGGGAGAGTCCCGAAATAATGGTCGAAAGACCGATTCTCCTGCATGAGAATGACGACGTGCTTGATGTCGGCGAGCCGCGCCTTTCCCGGGGACGGCGCATGCGCCATCGCCCGTCGTACATTCGGTGGCAGGAACTCCGCGGCGAACGCCGCCGCGGCCATCGCTCCCGCCGAACCGAACAAGCGGCGACGGCTCATTTCCGGCATCTGTCACGCTCCCGTTGAACGAGGACCACGGAATCACCTATAGAAAATGACTCATGTACGGGGCCGGGTGCAACGCGAACAGATGAGCGACACCCCAGTGACGGTCATGAACGGCGAGAAAAGCCGGATTTAGACCCCTGTCACCGTTGCTGTCAGGTGCCTTAGTAGGCAGTTCCGGCGGGTCGCCACGTACGGGCGCGGCGTCGAGCCGGGGCTGAGGGGGTGCTCTGTTGGCGGCGTCACGGCGGAACGTGAATATCGCTCCCAATCAGGGGCAGGGCCCTTGAGGAACGACCAGAACGCTTCACCGGAGAGGTACCGACCCATGAGCACCAACCTGCAGGGCAAGACCGTCGCCTTCCTCGTCGCCACCGACGGGATCGAACAGGTCGAGCTCACCGAGCCCTGGAAGGCGGTCGAGCAGGCGGGCGGCACCCCGCGTCTGATCTCGACGAGCAGCGGCCAGGTCCAGGCGCGCAACCACCTGGAGAAGGCGGACACCTTCCCGGTCGACGCCACCGTCGACGAGGTGTCGGTCGACGACTTCGACGCGCTCGTCCTTCCCGGCGGCGTCGCCAACCCGGACTTCCTGCGCACTCAGCCGAAGGTCGTCGCCTTCGCCAAGGGGTTCTTCGAGAACGCCAAGCCGGTCGCGGCCATCTGCCACGCCCCGTGGACCCTCGTCGAGGCGGGTGTCGTACGCGGCCGCACGCTGACGTCCTGGCCCAGCCTTCGGACCGACATCCGCAACGCCGGCGGCACCTGGGTCGACCAGGAGGTCACGCGCTGCACCGCCGGTTCGAACACGCTGGTGACCAGCCGCAAGCCCGACGACCTGAAGGCCTTCTGCCAGGAGCTGGTCGAGACGTTCGCGGTGTGACCCCGGTTCGGCGACCTGCGGAGACGGCGGCCGGCGTACGGCGCGCCGGCCGCCCGCGCCGACATCCGCGCCGCTCCGACCTTCCGGATCGGGCTGTCGTTCCCCGCATCCCGGCATACCCTCACTTCTGGACCCAGGGACCACTTTCGGTCCTTTCGGTCTAGACCAATACGAGAACACTGGGCAACGCCGACCTGCATGAATACGCGTACTGCCCAGTAACTACCTAGGGTTGTAGCGTGAGTCGCCGAGCAAAGATCGTCAGCACCATAGGTCCCGCCTGTTCCAGCCGGGAGCGCATCCACGCCCTCGTGGAGGCCGGGATCGACGTCGCCCGGCTCAACATGAGCCACGGCACGCAGCAGCAGCACGAAGAGGTCTACGGGTACCTCCGGGAGGCCTCCAACGCCACCGGCCGAGGCGTCGGCATCCTCGCGGACCTCCAGGGGCCCAAGATCCGGCTCGGCCGGTTCGCCGACGGTCCGGTCCGCCTCACCCTGGGCGACGAGTTCACCGTCACCACCGAGGACGTCCCCGGCGACCGTACCCAGGTCTCCACCACCTACGGCGGCCTCCCCGGTGACGTCGCCCCCGGTGATTCGATCCTCATCGACGACGGCCGCGTCGTCCTCACCGTCACCGCCGTCGACGGCCCCCGCGTCCGCACTCGCGTCCTCGTCGGCGGCATGGTCTCCGACCACAAGGGCCTCAACCTCCCCGGTGTCGCCGTCAGCGTCCCCGCCCTCACCGAGAAGGACGAGGACGACCTGCGCTTCGCCCTCCGCCTCGGCGCGGACATGGTCGCCCTGTCCTTCGTGCGCAATCCCGACGACGCCACGGTCGCCCGCCGCATCATGGAGGAGGAAGGACGCACCGTCCCCCTCCTCGCCAAGATCGAGAAGCCGCAGGCCGTCGACCGCCTCGAAGAGATCGTCGAAGCCTTCGACGGCATCATGGTCGCCCGCGGCGACCTCGGCGTCGAGCTCCCGCTCGAGCAGGTCCCCATCGTCCAGAAACGCGCCATCGAGCTCACCCGCGAGAAGGCCCGCCCGGTCATCGTCGCGACGCAGATGCTCGAATCCATGATCACCGTGCCCCGGCCCACCCGCCCCGAGACCTCCGACGTCGCCAACGCCGTCTTCGAAGGCGCGGACGCCGTCATGCTCTCCGGCGAGACCAGCGTCGGCGACTATCCCATCGAGTCCGTCCAGACCATGGGCCGCATCGTCTGCGCCGCCGAAGAGCACACCCTGCGTGCCACCCACTCTCTCGACCGCGTCCCCGAGACCGTTGGCGGCGCCATCGCCCGCGCCGCGGCCGAGGTCGGCGCCACCGTCGGAGCCAAGGCCCTCGTCGCCTTCACCATGACCGGTGAGACCGCGCGCCGCCTGTCCCGCTACCGCTCGCCGATCCCGCTCCTGGCCTTCACCGCCCGTCCCGAGACCCGCAGCCAGCTGGCCCTCGTCTGGGGCGTCGAGACCTTCATCGTCCCCGAGGTCTTCCACACCGACGAGATGGTCCGCCAGGTCGAAGCCGCCCTCCTCGAGATCGGCCGCCTCCAGAAGGGCGACCGGGTCGTCATCGTCGCCGGCTCGCCCCCCGGCATCCCCGGCTCCACCAACGCGCTGCGCGTCCACCGCCTCGGCGACGCCATCGCCATGCCGCCGGCGTCCTGACCGGATCCATCGCGGTCGAGTGCGGGGCCACCGCCCGCTAAAGGGGACGGCCCGCACTCACCGGGGTGACACCGGCACGCCGTACGGTAACGGCCGACCGAGCCTTGGTACGCGCCACGGTGCATGGCATGCTGGGAGCATGAGCGAAGATCGGCACACCCCCTCGCAGGACGCCCGGCCGCGCCGTCCCGCCCGCTGGCGCTCGCTTCCCGCACGCCCCCGCCCCGAGGATCTCCAGGCCGAACACCGCGACCCGGCCGTCCCCGGCTCGATCCTCACCGCCCCGGACGCCCAGAGGGAGTTCATGATCCGCCACGGGACCTGATCAGTACTTCGGCCCCACGAACTCATCCAGCCGCGCCACGGCCTCCCTCCGCGCCACCGAGATCGTCTTCCGATTGGACTGCTTCCACGCGATCCCCAGCCGATCGAGCGCATCCGTGAAGAGCCCGCAGATGTCGGCCGACTCGTTGACGAAGAAATAGCGCGGGTACGCGTACCATCGATCGCCGTCCTCGAGCGGTCGCCGTACGCGGTTGATCGAACGGCATCCGTCGGAATGGATCAGCCCACGAACGAACTCCTCGGTAAACTTCGCGACTATCTCCTCCTGCCACGACTCCAGTTCGATCTTCCGGGTGTGCTTCATGCCCGGACCATGTTGGGGGAAGAGACACGCCCAGTGCTTTGAGTAACTGTTGACCACGGTGCATCCCGTCCGCCGGAGGCGACCCACCGAGGAATTGGGCATCACGGCGGCCATCGCCTCGGCGGCCGCGTCTATTAGCCCTGGCCAGTCGTCGCAACAAGCGATGCCCAGACGAAGCACCTGTCGGCGGTGATGGGCGATGTGTCCGTCTCCGAGGTATAGACCTAGTAAGTATGAATAGGCTCGAAGATCGAGTGGGCGATCACTGCATCGTGGGCACGTATTAGTCGGGTCGACGAGTGGGTAGGCGCGTCGGTTGCCGTACTTCCAGTGGCGGACGGCGCCCACGGAGACGCCGCACATTTCGGCCACCTTGCGGTCTGAGAACCCTTGCCGGGATAGGGCGAGCGCTTGATCAACGATCTGTCTGTCGTACATGTGCCGCAGTGTCGCACTCGGCTACGACAAAACCGCCGTCCGTAATGGACGGCGGTTTCCTTTGGTGCCCCGGGTGGGATTCGAACCCACACTGTACGGGTTTTGAGTCCGTTTCCTCTGCCAGTTGGGATACGAGGGCCTTGCTGTGCTCGGCAGCCAGCTTAGATGAGCCCCGACGTCGCTGGTCGTAGCCGCCCACGAGACAATATCCGTCATGACAGGCCCCACGACCGACGCCGCCACCCCGCGCCGGGTCCTGATCGCTGAAGACGAAGCGCTCATCCG
>JBJMIW010000280.1:0-14045 GCA_045806665.1 Actinoallomurus sp. | reverse complement strand
TCAGCACCCGCTGCTCGGGCAGCAGGCCGATCGCGCGCAGCCCGGCGGCGGTGCGCCGGACTCGGTCGTGCAGGTCCGTATTCGTGTGCTCGCCGCCGGCGCCGGTAAGGGCGAGGCGGTCGCCGGCGCCGCGCTCCAGGTGGCGGTCGAGCAGGTAGCGGCAGGCGTTGAAGGGTTCGCTCATGTACTGCCGTCCCGATTCAGACGAGGTGGACGTAGTCGTAGTCGAAGGGCTTGCCGTTGATCCCCTGGCGGGGCGGGGCGATCCAGGCGGCTATCTTGCCGGGTTCGTGCACCGGCTGCATCAGCGAGCGAACGTGGGTCTTGTCGACGTCGGTGGGCAACCAGGCGCCCTTGCGGCGGTCCCACTCCTCGGTCGGGATGACCTCGCCGTCCGGGGTGGCCTCGATGCCGGCGAACGCGCCGACCTTGCGGTTGAATGCGACATGCGGCAGCCGAAGTCGCTGCGCCAGCCCGGCCTCCTCCAGGATGCGGTTCCACCGGTTGACGCCGTTCTGGCAGTCGCTGATGTACTCCCGGCGCAGGTCGGTGTTCAGGCCCACCAGCGCGGCGACCTCGGTCTGGGCGGCGCGCCCGTCGACGATCGCGTCGACCAGGATCGCGTCGTCGGTGAGCCGGTGGTCGTCCTTGCGGCGCTCCTCGGCCCAGCGGCCCTTCAGCCCGGCCGTGTAGTAGTTCGCGACGTTGGTGGAGGTCTCACCGCCGAACAGGTCCAGCGACACCGAGTAGTGGAAATTGATGTACTTCTGGATCACGTTCAGCGGGATGCCGCCGCGCCCCACGACCTCGTCGGTGTCGTGCTCGCGCATCAGCTCGACGGTCCGCTGCACCACCCGGTCGATGCCGGTGGTGCCCACGAACATGTGGTGCGACTCCTCCTTGAGCATGAACTCACACGTCCGCGACAGCGGGTCAAAGGCGCTCTCCTTCAGCGTGCCGAGCTGGTACTTGCCGTCCCGGTCGGTGAAGTAGGTGAACATGAAGAACGACAGCCAGTCCGGCGTCTCCTCGTTGAACGCGCCCAGGATGCGCGGCGACTCCTCGCTGCCGGAGTTGCGGTGCAGCAGCTCCTCGGCCTCCTCACGCCCCTCCCGACCGAAATAGGCCTGCAGCAGGTAGACCATCGCCCACAGGTGCCGGCCCTCCTCGACGTTCACCTGGAACAGGTTCCGCAGGTCGTACAGGCTCGGCGCGGTCGCGCCGAGGTTGCGCTGCTGCTCGACCGAGGCCGGCTCGGTGTCGCCCTGGATCACGATGAGGCGCTGCAGCTCCGCGCGGTACTCCCCCGGGACCTTCTGCCAGACCGGCTCGCCCTTGTGCTGGCCGAAGGCGATCCGCCGGTCGCGGTCGCGTTCGGCCAGGAAGATGCCCCACCGGTAGTCACGCATCGCGACATGCCCGAAATGCGCCCAGCCCTCCCGGCCCACGTTGATGGCCGTACGCAGGTAGACGTCCTGGGTGGGCAGGGACGGCCCCATCGACTCCCACCAGGACAGGAAATTCGGCTGCCAGGACTCCAGCGCCCGCTGCAGCCGGCGGTCCTCGTGCAGATCGACGTTGTTCGGAATCTTCTCGCCGTAGTCGGCGGTCATCGTCATGCTCAGACTCGCTTCTTGTCGAAGTCGGCGCGCTGCCCCGTGCCGTACATGCGCAGCGCACCGTCGGGACCGGACGCGTTGGGACGGTTGAAGATCCAGTTCTGCCACGCGGTCAGCCGCCCGAAGATCTTGGTCTCCATCGTCTCAGGCCCGGTGAACCGGTAGTTGGCCTCCAGGCCGGTCAGCGCGTCCGGGCTGAAGCCCGCCCGTTCCTCCACGGCGATGCGGACCTCCTCGTCCCAGTCGATGTCGTCGGGCGCGAACGTCACCAGGCCGAGCCGCTCGGCGTCCTCGGCCCGCAGGGCCTTGCCCTCGGCGGCCCCGGCGGCGGCCAGCCCGTCGGCGTCGCCGTGGAAACGGGTCGCCAGGCGGCTCAGACCGTTGCCCATCGGCAATGGGCCCAGGTTCATCGGCCCGACCGTGATCGCGGCCGGCTCGGCGTCGGGGTCGACCTCCTCGAACACGCCCGCCAGTTGGAAGGACCGGTCGGCGGCCAGCGCCAACTCCAGCAGCGAGCCCGCGAAGCAACTGCCGGGCTCGATCAGAGCGATGAGGCTGCGGCTCGTGACGTCGAGGCGCTTCAGCGTGCGCTTGAGGTAGAGGACGATCTCGCGGGCGAGCCAGTCGTCGCCGTTGTCCAGCAGCAGCGCGTCGTAGGCCAGCACCCGGGCGACCTCGCCCCGGGCGCGGAACGTCCACGTCCCCAGCTCGACCTCGTTGGTGCGCAGGTCGAGGATCAGGTCGTCCAGCTCGCGCGTCATGGCGAGGGTCCAGAACTCCGCGCCCAGACCGTGGACGGCGGCGACATCGGTGGGCGCGTCCTCATCGGGGCCCAGAACCGTGATCTCCACGACGCCGCGGGCGCGGTCGAGGGAAGCGCTGACGTACCGGTACCCGATGTGATCGTCGGTACGGGTCTTGTCCAGCGGGGTCAGCTCGATCCCCTGAGCATCGACGGGACGCGACGACCGTTCGGCGAAGGCGGCCGCGCGCTCGGCGACCGTCTTCTCCCAGGCGGTCCGCGGGACGGCCTCGTCCACCAGCCTCCAGGCCACCGCCTTCTTACCGCCGATGCCCTCGGCCTTGGTGGAGAAGTAATCGGCCAGATCACGGCGCACGTGCCGCTTGTCCGACACCCGGGTCAGGCCGCCCGTTCCCGGCAGCACGCCAAGCAGCGGCAACTCCGGCAGCGACACCGCCGACGAACGGTCGTCGACCAGCATGATGTGCTCGCACGCCAGCGCCAGCTCATAGCCGCCACCGGACGCGGTCCCGTTCAGCGCGGCCACGTACGTCTGCCCCGAGTTCGCCGTCGCGTCCTCGATACCGTTGCGGGTCTCGTTGGTGAACTTGCAGAAGTTCACCTTCCACGCGTGCGCCGATGCCGCCAGCATCCGGATGTTGGCACCGGCGCAGAAGATCTTCTCCTTGCCGCTGGTCACCACCACCGTCCGCACCTCGGGGTGCTCGAACCGCAGCCGCTGCACGGCGTCGTACAACTCGATGTCCACGCCCAGGTCGTAGGAGTTCAGCTTCAGCTCGTAGCCGGGGACCAGGCCGCCCTGTTCATCCACGTTCATCGTGAGGGTGGCGACCGGACCGTCAAAGCTCAGCCGCCAGTGACGGTAGGCCGGCGGTTCGGTCCTGAACTCGACGCGCTCGGCTTGTGCCGCCCCATCGAGGATCTCATTGCCCGCAGCCGAGGTGTGCTCACTGGCCAACGTTGTCATCGGTGTTGTCTCCCTTCGGTCCTAATACTCTACGCATTAGTTGCGATACGTCAATATCTCGTAGCATATTCAGCAGAGGGGTCCCAGGCATCCAGGCTTCACGCAGACACCGCTTCCTCGGGCAAGAAGCCGGCCGGTACTCGCGCAAGCGCCGCAGGCTCGGCAGGCAGGTGGCCGCTCTGGCTGGTTTGATGGTGGAAGAAGGGAGGTGCTGGTCCGTGGCCGGCTGGTTGTCGCCGGAGAACGTGAAGGAGGTGACCCGGGTTCTGGACTTGAGCGGGGTCTTCGCCAACGGCACGCTCGGCGGGGTGCCGGCAAGGGACCGGGGTCTGGACCTGTTCGGTTTCCTGGTCATCGGCATCGTCTCCGGCCTGGGCGGCGGGATCGTGCGCGACATCCTGTTGCAGCACGGCACCCCCGTGGCCCTGACCGACTACACCTATCTCGCTGTCGCCACCGGCGGAATCATGCTGGCTTTCGTGGCCGACCTGAGCCGCCAGACCTCTGGTCGGGTCTTCAACCTGCTTGATGCCTCGGCGCTCAGCGTCTGGGCCGTTGCTGGGGCGCAGAAGACCCTCGCCGTCGGTCTGGGCTGGCTGCCAGCCGTGCTGCTGGGCACGATCACGGCAGTCGGCGGCGGCGCCGTCCGGGATCTGATGCTGGCTCGCACCCCCGTCATCTTCGGCGGCACGCCCTTGTACGCGACCGTCGCGGCGCTGGTCAGCGCGGTGATGGTCGTCGGCAGCCGACTCGGCGCACCCACCGTCGGCATTCTGGCCGGCGTCGTGGTCGGCATCTTGTTCCGGCTGGCCGCGCTCACCTGGGGCTGGAGGCTGCCGGGCAGCCTCAACTGGCGGCCGCGGGCCTCCCGCCGCCGGCGTCCCTGACATGGACGCGCAATTCGATCAGCCGTAGAGAGGAGTCCACAGCCATGACGCTCACGGATTCCGCGGATGCTGTCGTGGCCGGGCTGGACGGCACCCGGTCCGATCTGGAGGACTTCTACAAGGACCTGCATGCCCACCCCGAGCTGAGTCACCAGGAGCACCGGACCGGGGCTCGGGTGACGGAGCGCCTGAAGAGCTGGAACTACCAGGTACACGAGGGCGTCGGCGGCACTGGCGTGGTCGGCGTGCTGGCCAACGGTGATGGCCCGACGGTGCTGCTGCGCGCCGACATGGATGCCCTTCCGGTCCGCGAGGACACCGGTCTGCCCTACGCCAGCACGGTCACCGCCACGGATGCCTCCGGTCGACAGGTACCCGTGGCGCACGCCTGCGGTCACGACATGCACGTCACCTGTCTGCTGGGGACGGCCCGGCTGATGGCGGCCGCCCGCAAGCCCTGGCAGGGCACGCTCGTCGCCTTGTTCCAGCCCGCTGAGGAGTCCGGGGACGGCGCCGACCGGATGCTCGCCGACGGGCTCACTGACCGCGTTCCCCGCCCGGACGTCGCATTCGCCCAGCACGTGCTGCCCCATCCCGCCGGGCAGGTGGGCACGCGCGCCGGTTCCTTCCTCTCCGCAGCGGACAATGCGAAGATCACCCTCTACGGCAGGGGCGCCCACGGCTCCGCACCGCAGGCCGCTGTCGACCCCGTGGTCATGGCCTCGGTGATCGTCGTCCGTCTCCAGACGATCGTCTCCCGTGAGCTGGCGCCACCCAGCCCGCGGTCCTCACTGTGGGCTCCATCCAGGCGGGCACGAGCGGCAATGTGATCCCGGAGTCGGCCGAGCTGCTGGTCAGCGTGCGCACATACGACGAGGAAACCCGCCGGGCCGTCCTGGCCGCCGTGCGGCGCATCGTCGAAGCCGAGTGCGACGCCTCCGGGGCGATCCGCGAGCCGCGTTTCGACGAAGGCGCCCGCTTCCCGCCGACCGTCAACGACGAAGCGGTGACCTGCCAGGTCTCCGCCGCCTTCGCCGCTACCTTCGGGGATCGGGCGGGAACCAGCGAGTTGCAGAGCGCCAGCGAGGACTTCAGCCGGATACCGGACGCCTTCGGCACCCCGTACACCTATTGGGCCATCGGCGGCATCGATCCCGATACCTATCGGGCGGCCCAGCAGCGTGGCTCAGTCGCCCAGGACATACCGGTCAACCACAGCGCCCGCTTCGCACCAGTCCTCCAGCCCACCCTGGATACCGGCGTGCAGGCGCTGGTTGCGGCCGCACTGACCCGGCTTGCGAAGCCGGACCACGCAAGTCCGTAAGGCAACCCGGGCCGCGTCCTTGATGAATGTCACGCTCCGTACAGGGCGATGCCAGTTCTCGCCCTGGGGGCCGGAAGCCGGGCGAACTCGGGAAACGGCGGGTCTTGCCAGGGTTGGATCGAGGCCAAGGCGGGAATCTTGTCTCGGTATCCAGCGTTCACGCTAGGAGAACGCAAGCCGTCTGGGAGGCACGTCACGATGGCCGAGCGCGCACTTCGCGGCACCCGCCTCGGAGCCACGAGCTACGAGAACGATCGAAACACCGACCTGGCCCCTCGTCAGGAGGTCATGTACGACTGCCCGAAGGGCCACCGGTTCACCGTCATCCTGGCCGCGGAGGCCGAGGTGCCGATGACCTGGGAGTGTCGGAGCTGCGGCGCGACCGCTCTGATGGTCAACGGTGAGATGCCTCAGTCCAAGAAGGGCAAAGCGCCCCGCACGCACTGGGACATGCTCATGGAGCGCCGCACGATCGAAGACCTGGAGGAGGTCCTGGCCGAGCGACTGGCCGTGCTGCGCGCACAGCGCAGAAGGACCGCGTAACCGAATACCGAACGCACACGGGCCGTGCCGTCAAGCCCCTCGACGGCGCGGCCCGTGCGTTGCTCAGCGCCGGTCGCCCTCCCGGTCGTCCTCGACGACCTCCCCGCGTACGACCCGAGGCCCCGCCTCCGGCTCCCCCGGCGGCTGTCCCGGCCCGGGACCGAACACGCCGCCCAGGTCGCCGAACCGCAGCCCGCCGCGGCGCCGCGCCGTCGATACCCGGCGCGCGACGTACCGTGACAACAGGCGGCGCACCAGCGGCCTGGTGAACGGCAGCACGAACAGGAATCCGAAGACGTCCGTCACGAAGCCGGGCGTCAGCAGCAGCACCCCGCCGACCAGCACCAGCCCGGCGTCGGCCAGCTCCCGGTCGGGCATCCCCCCGCCGCCGAACGTCTCCTTCAGCGCGCGCCAGGCCCGCCGCCCCTCGTGCCGGACGATCCAGGCGCCCAGGAGGCTCTCGGCCAGCAGCAGCGCCACCGTGGGCCAGCCGCCGATCAGCTCACCGACCTGGATGATCACATATATCTCAAGGACGGGGAGCAACAGGAACGCGAGGAGCAGCGCCACAGGGAGCATGCCTCCATTGTGGCCTGCCGCCGCACCGTCCTGCACGAGGCCGGTCGGCCCTCCCCCGGCCTCGTGCCAGGCACGCGGCCGGCCGGATCTCGGATGATGGCTCACGTGGCCGCTCCGGCCGCAGTTGGCGGTGATTTGAACAGCGCGGCGGCGTGGCGGCCCGGCCCCCGGGTAACGGTCCATGTCGAGAGAATCCGCAGGTCAACGGGGGGTTAACGATGCTGAGGCTCATGCGCCGCGCGGGCATCACGTCCGACATGATGTACATCGCTGGCTTTGGATCGATTCTGGCGTCGATGGCGAGCTGGGCGATCTCGTTGCGGGCGGAGGAGGCCGGGATCGCCCGCGCCGACCGCTGGGGGATCTTCGTCGGCGAGTGGGCGCCGACCTTCTTCGCGCTCGGCGTCGCGCTCCGGATGGAAGAGGAGTACGGCGAGGAGGTGCCGCACGAGGGCGCCGAGCGGATGAAGCGACGGGCCCGGGAGGCCATGCCGGTCGGCTGAGACACGGGCGTCCCCAGGGGGAGGATCACCGGAGCCCCCGTTGGCCGAGCTGCCACGCCTCATCCGGCCCATGGCGGCCCTGCTGAGACGCTCCCTGCCGCCGGATCAGGATGAGTACGGGTGGGAGCTGAAGTGGGACGGCGTCCGGGCGGTCGCCTACGTCGAGGGTGGGAGTCTGCGGTTGATGTCCCGCAACGACAAGGACATCACGCGATCCTATCCGGAACTGGCCGCCCTCGCCCGGATGCTGCCCCGCCCGGCGATCCTCGACGGTGAGATCGTCGCGCTGCGCGACGGCCGCCCGAGCTTCTCGGCCCTGCAGAACCGCATGCACGTCCAGCACCCGAGCGAGCGGCTCGTCCGGGCGGTCCCGGTCCAGTACTACCTGTTCGACCTTCTCCACGTGGACGAGGAGTCGCTGCTGCCCCTGCCGTACACCGAACGGCGGGACCGCCTGGACGCGCTCGGCGTCGACGAGGAGCCGGTGCGCGTTTCGCCCTGGTGGCGGGGCGAGGGCGAGACCGTCTTGGCGGTGGGCGTGGCGCAGGGCTTGGAGGGCGTCGTGGGCAAGCCGCTGCGATCCCGCTACTACCCGGGGCGGCGCGGTCCGTGGATCAAGGTGAAGAACGTCCGTCACCAGGAGGTGGTCGTCGCCGGATGGCTGCCCGGGTCGGGCCGCCGCGCCGACATGATCGAATCGCTGGTGCTCGGCGTCCACGACGAGGAGGGCCGGCTGCGGTACGCCGGCAACGTGGGGACCGGCTTCACCGAGGCGGACCTGCGGGACCTCGCCGCGCGGCTGGCGCCGCTCGAGCGGGAGGAGGACCCCTTCGACCCGGCCGCGCCCCGCGACGTGGCGCGCCGCACGCACTGGGTCGAGCCCGCGCTGGTCGGCGAGGTTCAGTTCGGCGAGTGGACCCCCGACGGGAGCCTGCGGCACCCCAGCTGGCGGAGGCTGCGCCCGGACAAGTAGCCCTCGGAGGTCCATTGGGAAGAGCCGGGCTGACGTTGGCAGCTCGGCCTGGTCCGTGATCAGCCGATGATGCCCGGCGGTCGCGGCCTGTGGGCAGGGGTCGCGGTGCGGAGCAGGGTTGTGCCGTTCTTCCGGCGCGTCCGTTTGCGGGATCATAGTGACGACAGCAAAGTTGCCCCGGCATCCCGTCCGGTCCCGATCCGGTCCTCCGCCGGACACCGACCGCGCCCGCGGATCGTCGGTCGTTCCTGATCCCTCACGCTTTGGAGTCTCGTCGTGCGGAAGCATGTGCTCGTTCTCGTCGCCGTTGCCGGGCTCGGCATCGCGGGTTGCGGCAGCGGATCCGCGCATCATGACAAGGCCGCCGCGTCCGCTCCCGCGGGCGGTGCCGCTGCGGCGGGGGGTCCACTGCCCAGCGCGTCCCCGAAGGGCGACAGCGACGCCCCCACGTGCACGACCGTCTCCTACCGGGTCACCGGCGCGGGCGTCGAGGTGACCGCCCAGGTCGGCAAGACTCCCATCACCCTCAACTTCGAGGCCGACGATGCCGACGACAACCCGGTGACGGGCGATCCGAAGACGTCCGGCGTCACCTACGCCTTCAAGGGCGGCGACACCCGGCACGCCCTGCTGATCAAGGGAGTGACGTCCCTGCACCACGTGTCCGTCATCGGCCTGGGCACCGACCAGAACGACTCCTGCCGCGCCTACCAGCGCTAGAACCGAGCCCGCCCCGGCATGGCCGGGGCGGCCGTCCAGCGCGGGTCGGTGTCCCGGCCCGCGGCGACGACAGGCGCGGCTGTCAGGGGCTCAGCGCCGACCGCGGCCGGTCAGACGGCCCAGCCAGTAGGCGGCGCCCCAGCGGGCGATCCGCTGGAAGGCCTCGATCATGATCGCGCGGCTCATCTTGCTGGCGCCGTGGGTGCGCTCGACGAACCGGATCGGGACCTCGGCGACCCGCAGGCCCGCCCGTACGGTCCGTAGCGTCAGGTCGACCTGGAAGCAGTACCCCTGCGACGCGACGCCGGCGATCTCGATCTTCTGCAGGGTCGTGGCACGGTAGGCGCGGTACCCGCCGGTCGAGTCGCGCACCGGGACGCCCAGCATGATCCGCGCGTAGATGTTGGCGCCCCGCGAGAGGATCTCGCGATTCAGCGGCCAGTTCTCCACCGCCCCGCCGCGGACCCACCGTGAGCCGATCACCAGGTCGGCGTCACGGAGCGCGCTGAGCAGCCGGGGCAGCTCCTCGGGCTGGTGGGAGCCGTCGGCGTCCATCTCGACGAGCACGTCGAAGCCGTGCTCCATCCCCCAGCCGAAGCCCGCGATGTACGCGGCGCCGAGGCCCTCCTTGCCGGCGCGGTGCAGGACGTGCACGCGCTCGTCCTCGGCGGCGAGCCCGTCGGCGATCTTTCCGGTTCCGTCCGGGCTGTTGTCGTCGGCGACCAGGACGTCGGCCTCCGGCGCGGCGGCGCGCGCCCGGGCGACGATGCTCTCGATGTTCTCCCGCTCGTTGTACGTCGGGATGATCACCAGCACCCGCCCGATGTCCTCCGTGTTCTGCATCGGTCAGGCCCCCCTGCTCGTCCGTGTCCTCCAGGCGGCGGCGACCGCGGCCGCGAGTCCCAGCAGCGCCATGACCCACTCGGGGGCGGCGCCCAGGCGATCAGTAAGCGTACGCGACGTGCGCATCGGCACGCGCTGCACCTGGATGTCCGGAGCGAATTCCTTTGAACGGGTCAGAACCCGCCCGTCCGGCGCGATGATGCCACTGATCCCGCTCGTCGAGGCGACGAGCATGCTGCGTCCGTGTTCGACCGCGCGCAACTGCGACATCGCGAACTGCTGTGGGGGCAGGCTCGTGCGTCCGAAGGTCGCGTTGTTGGTCTGCACGACGAGCAGCGGGGCGTCGGCGACATCCCGCACGATTCCGTCGTAGGCCACCTCGAAGCAGATGACGTCTCCGATCTTCACCGGACCGAGCTGAAGGGATCCGCGTGAACGGCCCTTGACGAACTCCCCAACCCGGTCGAAACGGGTGATGAGCTTTCGCAGCACGCCGCGGAAGATCGGGATGTACTCGCCGAACGGCAGCGGATGGCGCTTGACGTAGTACGCGCCCGGCCCCTTGACGGGATCCCACACGATCCCGCGGTTCTCCACGTGCTCGCCATCGCCCGCGTCGATGACGGCGCCGACGAGCACCGGCACGCCGATGTCGCGGACCGCCGCGTCGATCACTCCGCGGACCTGGTCGTCGGCGTAGGGGTCGAGGTCGCTGGAGTTCTCCGGCCAGATGACCAGGTCGGGCCGGGGCAGCCGGCCGGCGCGGACCTGCTCGGCCAGCCGGTGGGTCTCCCGGACGTGGTTGTTCAGGACGGCCGCACGCTGGCCGAGGAAGTCCAGGCCGGCGCGGGGCACGTTGCCCTGGACGACCGCGACGGTCACCGCGCGGCCGCCCGTCGGGCGGGGAACGAACACGCCGATCGTCCCGAGTACGAGCACGCCCGCGAGCGCCAGGGCCGCCCACCGCACCGGGCGCCCGGTGGCCGGACCCGGCCCGGGGCGCTCGGCCGTGTCCGACCCGGAGATCCCGTCCACCTCGGCGGCCCGGTCCGAGTCCGCGGTCGGCATCGGATCCGGCGTCATGGTCCGCCGGCGCCACAGGAGCAGGACCGCCGCGGCCAGCAGCCC
The DNA here is from genome assembly GCA_045806665.1 of Actinoallomurus sp. Classification (GTDB taxonomy): domain Bacteria; phylum Actinomycetota; class Actinomycetes; order Streptosporangiales; family Streptosporangiaceae; genus Actinoallomurus. The sequence continues at coordinate 3,196 of JBJMIW010000280.1, read as the reverse complement.
GCCGGTGAACGCGGTGACGAAGCTGACCAGTGGTGCGCCGCCGAGGGAGGCGTAGCCGGTGAAGGGATCGGCGGTCTGGCTGAAGGCCAGCCGGGCCCAGGGGAACCCGCCGAAGGGCACCCGGCCCCGGATGAACTCCTCGGTGATCCACGCAGCGGCCGTCCACACGGGCCAGCCGCGCAGGCGGGTGACCAGGGCGAGGCCGATGCCCAGCAGCGCGAAGTACAGGGCCTCGAAGATGCTCAGCGCGATCCAGGCGTCCATGCCGACCGGCCGCAGGCCTTCGAAGGTCGGGAAGCAGAACGCCAGGCCGAACAGCATGCCGAGTCCGGCGCCACGGCCCCAGGTCCGGCCGCGCAGCAGCAGCGCGAGCAGCGCGGTCGCGACCGGCGCCAGCGGCCACCACCCGATCGGCGGGAACGCCGCGGCCAGCAGCAGACCGGCCACCACCACGCCCACCGGGCGCGGCAGCCAGGCCGGAATCCGCGACGCGCGGTCGGCTTCGGCGGCGCCGGGGATCTTCTCGGTGAGCATCTCCTGCGCCACCAGCACTCCTCATCAGGGTCCGACCGTCGACGGAACGGTACCCGCCGGTGGTGACCGGGACGAATACGGGTACGCCGTTTTGTACGGATGATCGCACTTCTGGGGAGGAGCCGCACGCACCGGAGAGGGACAAGGGCTCAGCCCGGAGACGAGAGCGGACCCGGCCGGAAAACGGAAGAGGACCCGGGCGCTCCCTTCGAACCGGACCCGTCTCGTCGGCGGCGAGCGCGTAGTCCGTTGTCTGATGGGTGCCCAGGCCCTTACCGAGTTCCACCCTCCGCCGGCCGGGGTGCTCCGGGCCCGGGCGGGCGCGTGATCCTGCGTCTGGCACGGACGGATGGGCGCATGAGCCGACGCGTGCTCGCAACCCCCGTCGCGGCGCAAGATTTCGCGGCGCCCCGGTCGGCCGACCGGTCAGTCCTGCGGTGGACGTTCAGGCAACCTATCGGGATCCGGAGCGATGTCAAGGCGCCCGCGACCTGCGGAATGCCCCGTTATCGCAGGTCAGATGACCTGTGACAGGTCCAGGAAATCCCTGGGATCGGGGCCGTTCGTCGCGTGCCGGTCCGCCCGTCACACCTCGGCGTGCGGTAGGACCACCGTACCGGTCGCGGTGACGACGGCGATGGGCTCCGGCAGCACCTCGGCGGCGGACGGCCCCTTGTCCGGGCGCGCCCGGCAGACGACCCGCGCCTCGAACGCCAGGGTGCGGCTGCGGCGCCCGGCCCGGATCACGGTCGCGGTCGCCTCCAGGACGTCCCCGGCGTGGACAGGGGCGCGGAACTGCACGTCGTCGTAGGAGGCGAACAGCCCCTCGTCGCCGCCGTCGCGGATGCACACCTCGGTGGCGACGTCGCCGAACAGGCCGAGGACGTAGGCGCCGTCGACGAGGTCGCCGCCGTAGTGGGCGTGCGCGTAGGGGACGTACCGGCGGTGGGTGACGGTCAGGCCGACACGGGGGTCGGGTTCGGTGGTCATGGGCTCTCCGCGGGGTTCTCGGGGGTCCAGCCGGGCAGCAGGGCGTGCACGAGGTAGCTGGCGACCTCGCCGGGGGTCGTGCCCTTGCCGAAGATGCGGTCCACACCGAGCTCCCGCTCGGTGACCGTGTCGAAGCGCGGGCCGCCCGCGATGAGCAGCGGCCGTCCCATGCCGGGCCCGACCGCCGTCGGGTAGGCGGCGTGGAAGGCCGCGGCCATCTGCTTGGTGTTGTGGATGTGGGCGTTCTTCTGGGTGACGACCTGGGAGACGAGCACGGCGTCGGCGTCCACCGCCTTCGCCCGCTCGACGAGCTCCTCGACGGTCACCTGCGCGCCCATGTTGATCACCTGGATCTCACGGTGGTACTCTAGGCCCTTCTCCCCCGCGAAGCCCTTGACGTTGAGGATCGCATCGATGCCGACGGTGTGCGCGTCGGTGCCGATGCACGCGCCGACGACGACCATGCGGCGGTTCAGGACGGTGCGGATCGCCAGGTCGATCTCCTTGCCCGACAGCAGCGGGTACTCCCGGCCCTCCGGCACCTCGATGCCGGCGTAGTCGATGAGGTGGTTGACCTTCCCGTACACGATGAAGAACGTGAAGTTCGGCCCCATCGGCTTGGAGTGCACGACGCTGGCCGGATCCAGGCCCATCTTCCCGGCCAGCTGCAGGGCGGCCAGCTCCGCGCGCTTTCCGGCGGGCACGGGCAGGCTGAACGACAGCTGCACCATCGCGTCGCCGGTCGTGTCGCCGTACGGCCGGATGATCGAGGGCAGGTCCTGCGACGCGGTCCGGTCGGTGGTGGTGGAGTCCTGCGGTCTCATTCTGTGCTCCCTGCGGGCGTCGGCACGGCCGCGGCGTGCGGGTCCTCCGACTCCAGGATCTCCAAGACGGGGTTGACGTAGCCGTCGGCGCGCTCGACGACGCCGTCCAGGCCCTTGCCGCCGTCGGCGGGCCGGCGGGTCACCCCGAAAGTCCCGTCGGCGATCGCTTTCAGGAGCGTGTCGTCGCAGATCCGATCCAGCAGGTCGACGGACTCCGACAGCACCTGCCGGGCACGCCGGACGATGAACCCGTCCGGGCGCGGGACGAAGTCCTCGGCGAGGGCGCCGCAGGCGTCCCGGACGTACCGGACATTCTCCAGGGCCAGGTCGCGGTCGGACAGCCAGGGCGTGTGGATGCCCTCGGTCATCATCCCGATCAGGATGATCGACTGGCCGGTCATCACTCCCGCGAGGTTGAAGAAGGCGTCCAGGAGGTAGCCGGCGAAGATGTTGCCGGTCATGTGCTTGGTCGGCGGCATGTACTTCAGCGGCGCGTCCGGGAACAGCTCCCGGACGAGCTGGGCGTGGGCCAGCTCGAGCCGGAACTGCTCCGGCAGTGCCGGGTTGATCTCGAACGCGTGGCCGAGCCCGAGCTGCCAGTCCTCGAGCCCGGCCTCCTTGGCGAAGTACTCATTGAGCAGCTGGCTGACCGTCACCGTGTGCGCTGCCTCGACGGCGTCCGCGGTGGTCAGGTAGTTGTCCTCACCGGTGTTGATGACGATCCCTGCACGCGCGTGCACCTGGCGGCTGAAGCGCTGGTCGACGAACGTGCGGATCGGGTTGATGTCGCGGAAGAGGATGCCGTACATCGAGTCGTTGAGCATCATGTCGAGCCGCTCGAGGCCGGC
>JBJMIW010000279.1:0-4800 GCA_045806665.1 Actinoallomurus sp. | reverse complement strand
CCTGGGCACGATCTGCGAGTTCTTCGGCCGGGCCATGTCGCCGGACCAGGCCCGCGCGCTGATCGCCGGGCAGGCCGTCGAGATCACTGATCCGGCCAACCTGGAGGAGAAGGCGATCTCGCTGATCGGGCGGCCGCTGTACGAGGCGTTCATCCGGGGCTACACCGCCAAGCAGTGGCAGACCGATCCCCGGCAACTGCCGCCGGAGATCATCACGCGGCTGCCCGTGCGCTACACGTTCGACAACCGCTATTTCGCCGACCGGTACGAGGGCCTGCCGGTGGACGGCTACGCCGCCTGGCTGGAGCGCATGGCCGACCACCCGAGGATCGAGGTCCAGCTGGGCACGGACTTCTTCGACCTGGACGCCGTCGGCAACGTCCCGATCGTCTACACCGGCCCGCTGGACGGCTACTTCGGCCACCGCGAGGGCGCGCTCGGCTGGCGGACCCTCGACTTCGAGCTGGAGGTCCTGCCGACCGGCGACTTCCAGGGCACGCCGGTGATGAACTACGCCGACGAGGACGTCCCGTACACCCGGATCCACGAGTTCCGGCACTTCCACCCGGAGCGGGACTATCCGGGAGACCGAACCGTGATCATGCGTGAGTACTCTCGCTTCGCCTCACCCGGCGACGAGCCCTACTACCCGATCGACACGCCGGCCGACCGCGCGCGGACGCATCGCTACCGCGAACTGGCTGGTGCGGAGAAGGACGTGCTGTTCGGCGGTCGCCTCGGCACCTACAAGTACCTGGACATGCACATGGCCATCGCGTCCGCGCTGACCATGTACGAGAACCGGCTGCGGCCGCGTTTCACCGGAGGCACGGAATGAGGGTCCTGCAGCGGCTGGTGCTGCCGGTCGACCACGACCTCGATGTGCTGAAGCTCTACATCGACGAGACGTCGCACCGGCAGCCGGAGGGCTCCTTCCGGACGTCGACGGTTCTCGGCCGGCACTCCCTGGCCGTCCCCAGCAGCCGTAGGGTCTCCTTCTGCACCTACTTCAACGCCTTCCCCGCGTCGTACTGGCGGCGCTGGACCGTGGTCGACGAGGTGCTGCTGCGCGTGCGCGTACGCGGTTCCGCGCACGTCATCGTGTACCGGTCGAGCGGCAAGGGACACGCCCAGCGGGTGGAGTCGGCCGAGACCGTCGACGGGATCGTCGAGGTGAGGCTGCCACTCGACCCGTTCATCGACGGGGGCTGGTACTGGTTCGACGTGATCGGCGGGAAGGACGGCGCCGTCGTGGAGGGCGCCGAATGGTGCGCCGAGGGCGCGCCCGCCGAGCACGGCAGCGCCACGATCGGCATCACGACCTACAACCGCCCAGGATTCTGCGTCGACCAACTCCTCGCCCTCGGGAACGCTCCCGACGTCCTTGAACTCGTCGACGAGATCCTTGTCATCGACCAGGGCGTCAAGCGGGTGGAGGAGCACCCGGACTTCCCGGCCGCCGCCCGGGCACTCGGACCGCGGCTCCGGGTCATCGACCAGGCCAATCTGGGCGGGTCGGGTGGCTTCGCCCGCGCCATGGCCGAAACGCTCCGGGCCGAGCGCAGCAACTACGTCCTGCTTCTCGACGACGACGTCGTCACGGAGCCCGAGGGTGTCATCCGGGCCATCACCTTCGCCGACCTCACGAGGACCCCGACAATCGTCGGCGGCCACATGTTCGATCTCTACGACCGGTCGGTGCTGCACACGTTCGGCGAGGGCGTCGAGCCCTACCGCTGGTTCTACCGGCCCGCCCACAACACGCACTACGGGCACGACTTCGCCCACGCGCCGCTGCGCACCACCCCGTGGCTGCATCGCCGCGCGGACGTCGACTACAACGCCTGGTGGATGTGCCTGATCCCGGCGGACGTCATCCGCAAGATCGGCCTGGCGCTCCCGTTGTTCATCAAGTGGGACGACGCGGAGTACGGCGTCCGGGCCAAGCGGGCCGGCTTCCCAACCGTCTCCTTTCCCGGCGCCGCCGTGTGGCACGTGCCGTGGCACGAGAAGGACGACACGCTCGACTGGCAGGCCTACTTCCACGCCCGCAACCGGCTCATCACCGCGTTGCTGCACTCGCCGTACGAGCGGGGCGGCAACCTGGTCAGGGAGAGCATGTTCATCGCCGCCAAGCACGTCCTGGCGATGCAGTACTCCACCGCCGAGCTCATCTGCCAGGCACTGGAGGACATACTTGCGGGACCCGCGCACATGCACGCGGGCCTCGCCTCAAAGATCGGTCAGATTCGGGCCGCCCGCGAGGAGTTCCCCGACGCACGGGCCGCCGGGCACGTTGAGGAGTTTCCCGACGTACGCCGCCGCAGGCCGCCGCGCAAGGGCCGGGAGTACGCCGTCCCCGAGGGCCGGCGCGCCCTGGTGCGGACCGCGTTGAGCGCGGCGCTGAAACAGCTCCGGCCCGTCGACGACTTCGCCCGGCGGCACCCCCAGGCAGCCGTCCCGCACGTCGACCAGCGATGGTGGCTCTTGGCGCAGCTGGACAGCGCCCTGGTGTCCTCCGCAGACGGCTCCCGCGTGTCCTGGTATCAGCGGGACCCGGCGCGGTACCGCTCCCTGGCGGTGCGTTCCTGCGTCCTGCACGCGCGGCTGCTCCGCGAATGGCCGCGGCTGAGCCAGGAGTACCGCGCTGCGCTCGCGGAGCTGGTTTCGCCGGAGAGTTGGCAGGACACCTTCGAGACCAGGCCCTGAGGCGGCTCAGCGGGGCCCGGCAGGCGTTCGCCGGGGTCGGCGTCGGCCGGGGGCAGCCGCGGCGCCCGTCCGGGTTCGCTCAGGTCCTGCTACGGCCGGTATCGGCCGGGCGCCTGTCCGGGTTGACACGGCGGCGTAGCCTGCGCAGGCCCTCGACGATGTTCCAGTAGACGATCCTGGCGCGCATCACGGCCCGGTTCTTCTCGCTGAGCCGGCGGACGAAGAGCTTCAGGGCGGCCTTGGCCAGGATCTCCCGTTGCTCCTCGACGGTCGCCCGCAGCGCATCCCGGTCGGCCCGTAGCGTGTCCCGCTCGGTGCGCAACGCGTCGCGCTCGGCGCACAGTCCGGCGTTCGCCTGCTGGAGGTGGTCGGCCTCGTCGCGCCAGTTCTGCAGTCGACCCAGCAGGGCCGCCATCGAGGCGACGGCCGAATCCAGCATCGCGGTCTCCGAGGCGTCGTCCGGCCGTACATCCGGCGCCTCATGCCCGTCGACCTCCGTTCCGGCGGGCCTGTCGGGAGTCGCGGGCGGCACCAGGTCATCGAGGTCGCCGACGACGTCGTACTCGCGTTGGCGCAGGGTGTCGACGATCCGGATGCACTGGTCCCGCATCCATTCCCGGTCCGGGCCGGTCAGGACGATCGGCCGACGTTCCGGACGGCCCGGGAGGAGATCCACGCCCAGCAGACCGGTCACGCACCCGTTGTACAGCGGCCATCGGACGTCGTCGCCCAGGCTCAGGTTGAGCCGCCGCAGGAGGTTCGCCTCGTCGACGCCCAGCGACGTGTTCGCCGTCGCCCCGGAGATGTCGTAACGGTCCGGCGTCATGCCGGTCACTCCGCAGAAGCGGTCCCAGAGCAGGCTCCCGCGAGCCTGCCCGCGCGGAATGGTGATCAGGTGCACGCGTGTGGGCTTTAGGTCCGCACCCCAGCGTTCCAGGACGTCGGCCGCGTCCTGCATGCTCCAGAACCCGTGGCCCAGAAAATGCCTCTCCTCCGCCGGGGCGCGGAGAGCCGCCATGAACTCCTCGAACGTCAGCGCATGGCGGTTCTTGATGTCCTCTTGCCAGGCGGCGGGCACCTGGCGGACGAGGTCGCGCGTGGTGTAGACGATGTGCACCTCAGAGAAGCCGAGGGAGGCCATCGCGCACTCGATCGCGTCCGGCCTCGCCGGGCTGAACAGCTCCTGAGAGATGATCGCGGTGTCGTTCCAGGCCCGGACCTCATCGACCAGGCGGTCCCAGGCGCCGGGGACCGCCGGATCGTCGTAACCGCTGAAACGCGTCCTCTGCAGGTCGAGCACCGCGTGCGTGTGGGACAGGTAATGCGGACCGGGGTAGAGGACGCCGTCCTCGCGGAGCGCGGCTCGGTTGTTCCACAACACGCTCTGCAGGTAGGTCGTTCCGCTCTTCGGCCCCCCGATGTGGAGGTACGTGACGGGTCGTTTCGGAGCCTCGGTGGTGCGGCCCGACGCCGTTCCAGGCCGGTCGATCTTCTCCAACTCCACCGTCTCCAGTGCCATCCGGTCTCCGATGATCTCGGGTATCTTAGCGACGCACTTCCGGTCATCCGGCTCGCCGTGTGATGACTGGGAAATAACGGAAATCCGGCGCGAGGTTTCAGGGCGGTCATGGCCACGGACGTCGTAGCGCCGCTGGTCGCGCCAGGTCGCGGCGGCGGCCTTCTCGAGGTCGCGCGCCGGCGGTATCTCCTCCGTCTTGTCGTGCGGCGTGAGCTTCGCCGGCGATACCAGGGATCGTTGCTGGGACTCGGCTGGTCGTACGTCCGACCGGCGGTCAACTTTTGCGTCTATTACTTCGTGGTAGGCGTCTTTCTGAGGATGACGAAGGCCGTGCCGGGCTTTCCCGTCTATCTGTTCTCCGGCATGGTCCTCGTCAACTTCTTCACCGAGACGCTGATCACCTCGACCTGGTCGGTCATCGGCAACCGCGCTCTCGTGCAGAAGGTCTATCTGCCGCGCGAGGTCTTCCCGACCGCGTCGATGCTGGTCTCCCTCGTGCAGATGGTCCCGGCGCTGGTGATCCTGGTGGTCGGAGCCACGCTTGCCGGATGGTCCCCGTCGCTACTCGCTGT
>JBJMIW010000278.1:0-4331 GCA_045806665.1 Actinoallomurus sp. | reverse complement strand
TTCTTCCTGCAGGACCCGGTGGGCTATGACCTCCACGGAGCCAGTTCCCAGTGGCGGCCGACCCGTCGCGCCTACGCGGTGACCGCCCCCACCCGTACACGTCGCTGGCCGGACCGATCTCAATTCCCCGGTACTGGTCCGGGCTGGCCCAGCCCGACGAACCGACGAAGACGTGCGTCACGGTGATCGCTGTCTCGTCCAAGGCCCGGACGATCCCGAAGTCCAGGGCCTTCGGGCCGTTCGGAGACAAGATCACATTGCCGGGTTTGAGGTCACGGTGGATGATCCCCGCGCGATGAATCAACGAAAGGGCGTCGGCGGCGTACTCGCTCCTGATCAGTTTGACCGCGGCAGCGGTGCCCGCGTGGGGAGCGGCATACACGACACCCATACCGCCCTCACCCAGCCGCCCGACAACCCGATAGGGACCGATCTTGCGGGGATCCTGGCGTCGTACCGGTAGAAGCGCGTCATCCGAATCCACGTGCCGTCATCCCGCCTCAACGAAGTCCCCCAGACCTACCGGACGAAGAGAGGACGCCTAGAGAGGTCAACACGTTGCCATCGGAGACAGATCACTCAGACAACCCGAGACACCACCACTTATGGACGGAAGACGTACGTATTTCACCTTCCAAGCCTGCACCGTCCTGCAGCCGGGCCGCGCACGCGGTCTGCGCACGTCCGCGGCCTGCACAGCAGCGCGCAGGCTGACAGCAACGGCGACAGCAACAGTAGGCACCACCAGCTACCGCCGACACACGTCGACCACCGTCTGACCTCGGTACGAGTACCGTGAGCAGGGGTGATGTCACTCCTGAAAAGCGGAAGGTCGGCGGTTCGACCCCGCCCCTGCCCACCTCTCTGACCAGTGAGAACAGCCTCGGGATATCGCGTCTCGAGGCTGTTTTATGACAGCAACGTGACAGCGACCGACCGTCCGCTTTTGGTATCACGGTCAGCGCGACGCAACGGGTCAGATGGGAATCCTGCTCGGCCGCAGACGCTCCTGATCGCCTCCTGGATCAGGATGCGCAACCCGGGGGCAGCTCCGTGCGCGTGGTGACGGAGAGAACTCTTACGGGATGGTGTTTCTGGCGATAATCGCCTTCATTACGATCGTCAGAGTTACCGGAGGTCCCCGTTGCCCTCGATGCATGACTTCGCGACCTGGGCGCCGCTGTTGAGGCTCCTGCGGGAGGGTAACGCGGAGTGCTTCGCCGCCCCAGGCGGTCACGTGGCAGGACAGATCGGCGGCGGCGGGTGGAGTATGCCGATGCCGCCACGACGTCCGAGGCCCGGCCGAGCCCTCCAGGTCGAGGACATGCAGGCCGAATTCGACGCGGTTGAGCTGGTGCAGCGCGCGCTGGCCGAGGCTGGCGCCGACAACATCTCGTTCGTGGCGGAGATTTCGCCGACCGGGCGGACTGTGCTTTACCTGCTGACTCTTGGTGCCGCCGTGGAGGCCGGCCTTGGGTCGTACCCGGGTTCGCTCCTCCTGGTCGAGGGCGCCGTTCCGGAGCCTTGGCGCCGCCGTCCCGATCCGACGCCCGGGGCGGTGCCCGCCTCGTCGGCGGACCCGGCGTTGCTGGAACGGACGCTTCGCGAGCGGATATCCGGTGTCACCGGCGCGACCGAGGAGGAGATCGCCGCCGCTGAAGCGCGCCTCGGGGTTGCCTTGCCCGACGAGCTCAAGGTGCTCTACGGGGTGACGCGGGGACGCTGGCAGGACTGGGGCGATGACTACGAGGCAGCGGCGCGCGTCTCCGAGGCGGTCGGCTGCGAGCTCTTCCCATTGGATGAGCTGTACGTCGCGGACGCACCGTCCCGTTCCTGCCTGTGGCGGTTCGCGGCGATGGAAGCGGTCGTCACGCCGCCTGACGCCGCCGTGCAGGGGTTGGTCGGCTCGCCCAGATGGATCGTCTTCGGCGACACCGGTGGCGGCGACCGGATCGCGGTCGACCTCACGCCGGGCCCGCGCGGACACCTGGGGCAGGTCATCGTGCTCGATCATGAGCAGAGCATCGGCGCCGACCTGCTTGCCGACTCTCTCACCGACATGGTGGTGAGCCGGCGCAGTGACTGGTACTCCGGCCCTCACAGGGGCGAGCCGCCGGCCGTGGCCAGGGTCAACATCAGAAGCCTGACGAGCGTCCAGGCCGCCGCCCACCCCGAGTTGGAGGTGCTGAGCATCGGCGTCTGGGAGAGTGAGCCGCTTAGCCTCGCCCCTGTCATAGGGTTGCCCCGGCTGCGGACCCTCACCGCCTATCCCGGTACGCTCGCCGACCCGTTGGAGATCACGAAGCTGACCGGACTGGAGTTCCTGGAGCTCGGGCCAGAGGAGTGGCGCCTCCTCCTCGACGCCGGAGCCGTCCCGCGCGGCCTGTCGGCGACCGCGATCGAGGTACACGGCAATCGGCACCCGCTCCCGATCGTGGCCATCGCCAACGAGCTACTCGCCCTCTGGGACCGCCCCCCGATCACCCAGACCATCCTCGAAGGCGACCTTGGCCCTGTGACGTAAGCAGCCGCGGTTGACGAGGCGCCCACGATCCGAGCGTGTTGCGAGCGTCGCCGAGTCTCCGACCAGTGGCCCCGTTGACAGCAACGGTGACAGCAACGGCAGCCACCACCGGCTACCGCCGGCGCACGCCGACCACCGTCTGACCTTGGCTCGGGCGCCGTGAGCAGGGGTGACGTCACTTCTGAAAAGCGGAAGGTCGGCGGTTCGACCCCGCCCCTGCCCACTCGGATGACCAGCTGAAACGCCCCGGAGCGAAGATCGCCCGGGGGCGTTTTGACGACCGTACCGCCACTGTCGGAGTCGGACTGTTCGGCATCGGAGCGGCGGCCTGCGTCGGCTTGGCCACTCCGGACTCCTCCGGAAGTGACTGCTCGCCGAGAGAGACCGACTCGCAATGGCGAACGGTCCGACTCGCGCCCTCGAAAGAGGCCACCGTCGCGTCGGCAATCGCCGCGTGGCCGAGATCTACTTGCTGAGGCTCGGCTCCGGGTGGCGCTGGCGCCACCTCGCTATTCGCCGGGATGGCCGAGCCTGAGGTCGATCATGGCCGGCTCGGTGCCGTCGATGGTCATCGTGGTCGTGGCGGGCTCGTAGGCGTTGGCGGTGATGGTGTATTCCCCCGTGTCCAGGCCCGTGAAGGCGTATTCGCCATCAAGGTCGGTCGTGGTCGCGGCGACCGTGTTGCCCTTGGCGTCGACCAGAGCGACTCGCGCGTCGCTCAGCGGCATGTTCGTGGCGCCCGCACGTACGGTGCCTCTCAGCCGGCCACCGGCCGGGAGCTCGACGTCGCAGTGTGTGGTTCCCTGGTCGCTCACCCGAACCGGCACCGCGCTCGGCTGGTAACCGTCCGCGCCGACGGCCAGAGTGACTGTGCCGGAGACCAGATCGTTGATCGAGAACCTGCCGTTCTGGTCCGTCTCCGCGGAGGCGACGACTTCGCCGCGCAGGTCGGTCACGACGACCGTCGCCGCGGCGATCGACGCTCCGGTCACGCCACTGCGGACGACGCCCGCCAGCCCGGATGTGCCGGACAGTGCCAGCTCGTAGCGGACCGGTTCGTCGCCGACCGCCACGGTGGCCGCCTGTGGCTGGTAGCCGTCGGCCGCCGCGATGAGCACGTAGGAGGCGGCGCCGGGGACGCTCACCGCGTACGATCCGTCGTCCTTCGCCGTGGCGCGGCCGAGCTGGCGCCCGTCAGGTCCGACCAGCGTGATCGTGGCGCCGGGAAGCGGGGTGCCGCCGGTGCTGACGACGCGGCCGCTGACTCCGGGCTCGCCGACGGACGGCCGTTCCGCATCATGGGCGGCCCAGCCGTTCGGTGACGCCGCGGCGTATTCACGGACCCGCGCCGGCTCCTCGACCGCGGTTCGCGACCGGTCGGGCGACGGCGCAGATGAGCGGCGGCGCCTGTCCTTGCCGTTGATCAGCACGGCCACGACGACCGCGGCCAGCAGCACGATGCCGGCCCCCCACCCGATGGCGACCGTGAAGCCGTGCACCTGACCGACCGACATGAGCAGGGGGGAAGGGCGGCCGTGGGCGTGCGAGACGATGTAGGTGGTCGTGGCCGTCGCGGCGATGGTGTTGAGCAACGCGGTGCCGATCGACCCGCCGACCTGCTGCGCGGTGTTGACCATTGCCGACGCCACGCCCGCGTCCTGCGGGACGACGTTGCTGGTCGCCAGGTTCATGGCGGGCATCATCGTCGAGCCGAGCCCAAGGCTGACGAGCACCTCGCCAGGCAGGACGAGACCGACGAACGAGCTGTCCACGTTGATCTGTTTTTAGTGGTGTATGGATTGAGTGT
>JBJMIW010000277.1:0-12030 GCA_045806665.1 Actinoallomurus sp. | reverse complement strand
TGCTGGTACGCCCGGACACGGTGCTGCGCTGGCACCGCGACCTGATCAGGAAGCGGCACGCTGCCCGGTCCAAACCCAAGCGGCCGGGCCGGCCGCCGACCGTGCGTTCCGTCCGTGTTCTGGTGCTGCGCCTGGTCCGGGAGAACCCCGAGTGGGGATATCGGCGCGTGCACGGCGAACTGCTCGTACTCGGGGTGAAGGTCGCCGCCTCGACCGTGTGGGAGATCCTCAAGGACGCCGGCATCGATCCCGCACTCCAGCACGTGGCCGGCCATTCGCTGTATCTCCAGCAATCCGGAGACCACCGCGATTCCGTAGGCGGCACCCAGCGTCACCGCGGCCCCCATCGCGAGCCACGGCGACAGCAGTACGGAGTCGGCCGCGCACAGCACAACACCGAGCAGCATCACCGCCATGGCGACCACCGAAGCCCGCCCCGTGCGGGCTCCCGGTCCACCGTGCAGTCTCTTGGCCACCGGCTGCACGGCCGCGCCCGTCCCCAGCGTCAGAACGGTCAGGCCGGTCGCGTACGCGAGCCCCCAGTGCCCTACGCGGGAGTCGACCAGCTGGGGCATGACCGCGTACGCCAAGCCGGCCGCGCCGAATACCCATGGCGCCATCGGAAGGATCACCAACCGGAACCGCCTGCGGGAGTGCGGGGGTATGCGCAGGTCGCTCACCAGTTCGGTGAGGAGTTCCCGGACCGAGCCCGCCGCGTGTGGGGACGGCGTCCGCGTCTCCGGCACCCGCAGGAGCAGCACGGGTATCGCGACGGTGGTGAGGATGTGGACGGCGTAGGGAGTCACCATGGGCCACGGCCCCCACTGAGCCAGAGCGCCGGCGACGCCGGCTCCGAGCCCGAAGCCCGCGGTCTGGCACAGCGAGGCACGGCGTGCGGCGAGTCCGTTGTCCGCGCCGGTGGACAGCTCCTTGACCCAGCTGCTGCCCACCGACATGGCGATGCCGACCGCGATTCCGGTGATCAGCCTGCCGACGTAGATGGGCCAGGCGCCCTGGCCGCCGAAGCTCAGCACCAGGCTCGCTACGACCGAGGCGACGGTCCCGCCCACCATCACCGGGCGTCGGCCGCGCCGGTCCGACATGGGCCCGGCGAGCAGGAGCCCTGGGATCAGTCCGACGACGTACGCGCCGAGGAACGCATCGACGCTGAGGGCGGAATAGCCGCCCAGCCGGCGGTACATCAGCAGCAGCGGCGTGAACTGGTTGCCGCCCCAGCCGCAGACGAACATCGCCGCGGCGACGGTCCGCCAGTGGTTGGAACAGGTCGTGGTGGCAGGCGGCTCGGCGACCTGCTGCGTGTCGAGCATGGTGATGGCGGGGCTTTCTTGTGTCGTGCGTCGTTGGCCTTGGCCCGGTCGCCGCCGGATCGCTCAGCGGTCGTCGCCGTGGCTCGCCGGCGAGCCGTGTGTCGCGGCCAAGTGAGCGCGCAGAGCCGCGGCGAAGGCATCGCTGTCGCCGGTGCTGAGGTGACCGAGCAAGGTCTCGTGCTCATCGGCCAGCATCGGGAGCCGCTCGGGTCGTGGGCCCAGCGCGGAGATGCTCATTCGTCGCTGCCTGTCGCCCAGGGTCGCGTAGAAGCGGGACGCGAGCCGGTTCCCGGACGCCTCGACGATGCCCCGGTGGAATGCCTCGTCCGCCCTGGCGAACCCCTGCACGTCCGCCGACCGTGCGAGCTCGCGCTGACTTTCAATGAGCTCCCGTAGCCGGTGCTCGTGCCCGGCCGTAAGGCCGTTCCGCGCGATGCGCTCCGCGGCGGACTGCTCGAGTGCCTGCCGTAGCTCCAGCACGTCTGCTGCCTCTCCTGGCGGTACCGGCACCACCACCGCACCGCGCTTGGGGTGGAGAGCCAGCAGCTCCTCCGATTCCAGGCGCAGGAATGCCTCCCTGACGGGTGTCCGGCTCACCTGTACCCGTTCGGCGATCTCGCCTTCGCTGATGAGGCTGCCGGCCGGCAGTTCACCGGTGAGGATCAGCTCCTTTGTCATCGCGTACACCGTGTGGGCTGCTGAGGCGCGCCTCGCGTGCTCGACCATGCCGAGAGCGTAACAGGATAGATGCGAGGATGTATCTATGCGGGGATTGTGGTCGACACCGCGCCTGTCACCAGCGGAAACACCGCCTCGGTGGACGCAACCCGGCCCGCCGCCCCGGGCGGTTGGGCCGGGACCGGACGGCGTTGCCGCGCGGTCGACCCGCGCACCCGGCCCCGATCCCCGCAGCCGCGATCGACACCGCGACCCCGGCTCACCAGGCCGGATGAAGTTTTCGGCAAGGACAGGGTCCCGCCTGGCGCTGCTGGCGGTACCCGCGGCCCTGATACTGGTGGCTCGCTGGCCGTCGGGTTCATCCTGCGCGACGCCGACGACCGCCGCTTCGCGGCGCTGGCCGAGGCACGTACGGCCGAGCGGCTGCGGCTGGCCCGCGAGTTGCACGACTTCGTCGCCCACCACGTCACGGGCATCGTCGTACGCGCGCAGGCGGCCCGCGTCCTCGCCGGACGACTTGACGCGGCCGGGCCGGACGGCGAGGTCTACCGCGAGACCGAGGAGGCCGGCTCGGACGCCCTGGCCGCGATGCGACGGCCCGTGGGCATGCTCCGCACCGACGCCGAACCGTCGCCGACCGCTTCCGGGGTGCGTGCCGCGGTCCTCGACGCGAGCTCCGGGTACGCCGGGATCTCCACGGACCTGCCGGAGGAGCTGGACGGGCTCGCGCCCGGCCCGAGATCGTTAACACCGTCCACCGGGTCGTCCTGGAGGCGGTCACCAATGTCCGCCGTCACGCTCCGGAAGTGACGGATGTGCGCGTCAGCGCGCGCGTCCAGCACGACCCGGCCGCGGACGTCCGCGATGCGTGTCGTGGTGGTCACGACCTACGACGAGGACGAGAACGTCTACTCCGCCCTGCGCGCCGGTGCGTGCGGGTTCCTGCTGGAGGACGCCGGGCCGCGGCTGCTGGTCGAGGCGGTGCGTGCCGCGGCGGAGGGTGAGTCGCTGGTATCCCCCTCGATCACCGCCTGCTCGAACGCTTCACCCGGTCGGCGACCGCCGCGACGGCCGAGTCCCTGACCGCCCGGGAGTTGGAGGTCTTACGCGCGGTGGCGCGCGGCCTGACCAATGCCGAGATCTGCGACCGGCTCGTCATCTCGCTGTTCACGGCCAAGACGCACCTGAACGGCGTCCAGCGCAAGCTCGGCGTTTCGCAACCGCACCGAGATCGCCATCTGGGCCTGGGAGAGCCACCTGGTCGGTTGGCGGCGTACGACGACGGTGCGGGCGACCATGTCGCCGAAGCGCTGGTGACGAGGGCTGAACGCGATGGGCCAGCGCGCCGACCAGCCCGAAGAAGTAGCCGTCCACGACCGCCATGAGCCACCGGATCATGTAGGTCCGCAGACCTGGCGACTCACCGCGCTCGGTGACGACCCGCAGGTCGAGCCAGCGCATGCCCGGGGTGCCACCGAACCAGCGGTGCGGCATCCAGACCTCGATGAACCAGTTGGCGGCCAGCAGCGTGACGATGACCAGGCTCGCCGTCGCGTACGCCAGCGCGGTACGGCCGCCGCCGCGCTCCGTGTGGAATGCGAGGTGCAGCCCGGCCAGCGTCAGAGCACCGGCACCAGCCCGGCGAGGAGACGGTCGACGACGAACTGCGCGTACCTGCGGAGGATCACGCCTGCCGGGTCGGACATGGCGTCATCCTGCCATGCAGTGGGCAGGATGACGGTCGGCCGGCTCAGTGCCTCATCGGGTGCGTGCGGCGATCTCCTCGGGCTCCGGCGTCGGACAGTGCGAGCTGCGGTGAGCCGGCCGGCCTAACCGGCGCGTCCGTCCTGCGAACCGGTCGGGAACACGAGCGGAACGCTGTTGATGCCGATGACTCCCGTCGGCCACATCACCTGGGGCCGGGCGCCGGGGGCCAGTTCGTATTCGGGGATCCGGCGGTGCCATTCCTCCAGGACGACCCGCAGCTGGGTGCGGGCCAGGTGGATGCCGAGGCACCGGTGCGGTCCGCTGCCCCAGGTGAGGTTGTTGTACTCGCGGCTCGGGTTGAAGGCGTCCGGGTCGTCCAGTTCCACTGTGCTCTGGCCCGACGACAGCCTTCTCGGCGCGCCCGCACCCCGCAGTCGGGCGCTGCAGTTGGCCGTGCGCGGGCGCAGCATCACCGTCCAAGCTCCGGAAGGCCGCGAAATCCTCATCGCGGTGCAAGGCGCCCCGGCGGGTACGGCCGTCATCCGCACCTTTGTCACCACCGCCCAACTGCGCGCCGGGGTCGTGCGCGCCTGGCTGATTCTGGGCCTGCTCGGGATGGGGCTGCTGGCCGTCGGGCTGGCCGTGGCCGACGGGATCGCCCGCTCGATGCTCGGCCCCGTCACCGCCCTCGCCGGCCTGCCGCAGCGGCTGTCCGGCGGCGACCTGGACGCCCGGATCCGACCCGCCGGACCCGCGGAGACCCGTGACGTCGGCGCTGCGCTGAATCACCTGGCCGGCCGCATCGACGATCTGCTCGCCGGCGAACGCGAGGCCGCGGCGGGCCTGTCGCACGGCTGCGCACCCCCTGACCGCATGCGTCTGAAACCGAATCGCTTCGGGACACGGCCGAGGCCGAACGCATCATGGGCGAATGAGATTCTGAAGGCCGCCAGTAATGTCACCTCGGCCACCGGCCGACCTCTACCAGCCACCCGGCAACCCTAACAATTCTTCAACGGATTTCAGGCGCGGGACACTAGGGCAGCAGTTCGCGGTCAACGAAGTCGCGGAGCGCGGAGCGCATGGTCTCGACGGTGACACCGGCGCCGCTGAGGACCTGGATGGCGAGCCCGTCGGTCAGCGCGGTGAAGCGCAGCGATACGGCCTGAGGGTCCGTGTCGCGGAAGACGCCTTGGCGCTGGCCGAGCCGTACGATGCGGACCACGGTTTCGCGCCAGCGGGAGTAAAAGTCGTTATGCACCGCGCGGAGTTGCGGACGCAGCGCTGCCTCCGACCAGAATTGCAGCCAGATCGACCATTCCTGGTTGAGCTGCCCGTCGTGCGGAAGCTGTAGCTCGATGAGGAGCAGCAGCCGCTCGCGGGCGTCGGCGACCGCGCGGAGCTGCCGACTCTGTCGGCGGAACGCCTGTTCCACGCAGTGTCGGAGGGCCGCGTTGAGCAGGTCCTGCTTGGTGGGGAAGTAGTAATGCACGGCGGCAGTGCTGGCGCCGCAGGCGGCTGCGATGTCGGAGACGCGCACGGTGTGGTAACCGATCCGCGCGATGAGCCGCCACGCGGCCTCCAGGATCTCCCCGCGGCGGCCGTCCTCGACAGGGGCCGTCTCGACCGGCGCAGGTGACGATGACCCACGCAACAGCCAGTCGACGCTGACCGCGCACGATTCGGCGATCCGCGCCAGCTCCTCGTTTCTGAACCGGCGCACGCCGCGCAGCGACTTGGACAGCTTCGTCGAATCCAGCCCGATCCGGGCGCCGAACTCACGCTGACTCAGTCCGGACGCGCGGATGACGTCGTACACGCGGTCCGTCAGGTCCTCCATGCCGCGACAGTAGAGCACGAGTTGCGATAAGCGCAATATCGATGAGGTCGTGAGTTATTCGCCCATGACTCTTGACATGGGTTGATCGTGGAATCCACGATGTTGCTCACGCTTCGACTGATGGGTCAGTCGATTCGCAACGGAGTAACTGACCCAGAAAGGTGCGGCAGATGACGCTGCAACCTCTGCGTCCCGGCGCGCTGGCCGGTCGTACGGCACTCATCACCGGCGGCGGATCCGGTATCGGCCGGGCGGTGGCGCTCGACTTCGCCGCCGCCGGTGCCCGGGTACTGGTCGCCGGGCGCCGACCCGAGCCGCTCGCGCAGACCGCGAAGCTCGTCGCCGACGCGGGCGGCGAGTGCGTGGCAGTCCCCACCGACGTACGGGAGCCGGCGGACGTGACGCGACTCGTGGACGCGGCTCTGGAGTCGTTCGGGCGGATCGATGTGCTGGTCAACAGCGCCGGCGGCCAGTTCGCGGCCCCGGCGGAGGACATCAGCGTGGGCGGCTGGCGGGCCGTCCACCGGCTCGCCGTCGACGGGAGCTGGTCGGTGACCCGCGAGGTCGCGACCCGATCAATGATCCCGAACCGCTCTGGGCTGGTGGTCTTCATCGGGTTCTCTCCACGGCGCGGCATCCCCGGCATGGCGCACGCGAGCGCGGCGCGTGCGGCCTTGGAGAACCTGGCCGCCTCGCTCGCCCTGGAGTGGAGCCGGTACGGCATCCGCTCGGTGTGCGTCGCCCCCGGAACGATCGCTACCGAGGGCCTGGAGGCGAACTACACGGTCGAGGAACGTCGGCAGTGGGAGTCCGCGGTTCCGCTCGGCCGGTTCGGTCGCCCCGAGGAGGTCTCCGGGCTCATCGCCTTCCTCGCCACCGACGCGGGCGCGTACGTCACCGGCACCACGCTCGTCGTCGACGGCGGCGTGGACGCCTGGGGCGCCGGTCATCCGCCTCCGCCGGTGGAGGGAGACGCGCGATGAGAGACGAGGCGATACAGGCGTTGTTCGGCCCGCGCTCGGTGGCGATCCTCGGCGCCAGCAACGACGAACGTAAGTACGGCAACTGGATCGCCGTGCAGGCGCTGTCGATGACCAGACCCGTGCACCTGGTGAACCGGCGCGGTGCGCCCGTGCTCGGCCGGCCGGTGCACCGGGCGCTCACCGACAAACCCGACCCGGTGGACCTCGTCGTCGTGGCCGTGCCGGCGAGCGGGTTCGAGGAGGCGGTCACCGACGCCCTGGCGATGGGGGCACGTGCGATCGTCGGCATATCGGCGGGCTTCGCCGAGCTCGGCACGGAGGGCGGCGCACGGCAGGCCGCTCTCGTGGAGAAGGTCCGCGCGGCCGGCGCGGTGCTACTGGGCCCGAACTGCCTCGGGGTCTTCGACGCGACGTCCGGGCTGCGGTTGACATCGAACCCGCTGCCGGCTGGCGACATCGGCTTCGTTTCCCAGAGCGGCAACCTCGCCTTGGAGCTGTCATCCCTGCTGGAGCCGCTGGGGCTGGGCTTCTCACGGTTCGCCTCGCTCGGGAACCAGGCGGACCTGACCCTCGCGGAGCTGGTCCGCGCGTACGCCGCGCATGAGGGCACCCGGCTCATCGCTCTTTACGCCGAGGACTTCGGTGACGGCCGGGACTTCGCCCGTGCCGTCGCCGAGGCGACCACCGCCGGCAAGCCCGTCGTGCTCCTCACCGTCGGTGCGGGTCAGGCCGCCGCCCGTAGCGCGGCGTCCCACACGGGGTCGCTGACCAGCGCGATGTCCGCCATCGACGCGGCGTGCGCGGCGGCGGGTGCCGAGCGGGTGACCACGCCGCGGGAGATGGCCCGGCTGCTGGCCGGCCTGCGGGCCGGGCGGCTGCCGCGCGGGCGGTCCGTTGCGGTGCTGGCCGACGGCGGTGGTCATGCCTCGGTCGCCTCGGACGTGGCCGAGGCGGCGGGCCTGGCCGTTCCGGAGTTCTCCGCGGACCTTGCCCGACGGCTCAAGGACGAGCTGACGCCCTCGGCCGGGACCGTCAACCCGGTCGACCTGGCCGGTGCAGGCGAGCAGGACATTACGAGCTTCACCCGTACACTCGATCTCTTGCTGGCCGAATCCGCCGTGGACCAGGTGCTGATCACCGGCTACTTCGGTGGGTACGGCGAGTACGGCCCGGAGATCGCCGAGCAGGAAGTCGTTGTCGCGGCCGAGATGGCGCGGCTGGCCGCGACCAGTGGCAAGCCGGTTGTTGCGCATACGATGCGGTCCGCGAGCCGGGCCGCCGCGAAGTTGCGCGAGTGTGGGATCCCGGTCTTCGCGGCGGTGGAGGACGCGTCGGAAGTGCTGGCCTGCCTGTCCGCACGCGCTGAGCGCCCGGAGCCGTACATCCCGGCCCTGCCCGATCCGCGGGAGCCCGTCGAATCCGGCGGTTACTGGGAGGCGAGGGGGCTGTTCGCCGCCGCTGGTGTCGCCTTCCCCCAGGCACGACGCGTACGCGACCGCGCGGAAGCGGTCGCGGCAGCCGGGGAGATCGGCTACCCGGTCGTGCTGAAGGCCCTTGGCGTGCTGCACAAGTCCGACGCTGGCGGCGTGGCCCTTGGTCTCGCAACGCCGGAGGAGGTGGCCGCCGCTTTCGACGCCATAGACGCGCGGCTCGCCGCCCCCGGCTACACAGTCGAGGCCATGGCGGACCTCCGTGGCGGGGTCGAGTTGATCGTCGGCGTGACGACCGACGCGCGGTTCGGGCCGGTGGCCATGGTCGGCCTCGGTGGCGTGTTCACAGAGGTGCTGCGAGACGTCGCGTTCGGGCTCGCGCCGATGCGGCCGCGCGACGCCGAGCGTCTGCTGCGTGGGCTGCATGGGGCGCCCCTCTTGCGCGGGGCGCGTGGCCGCCCGCCGGTCGACCTCGCGGCGGCGGCCCGCGCCGTCGCCACCGTCACCACGGTCGCCGCCGAACACCCCGAGATCTCCGAGCTGGAGATCAACCCCCTTCTCGCCCTCCCGGACCGGGCGCTTGCGCTCGACGCCCGGCTGATCCGTCCCTGAAGGAGATTCAATGGAGTTCGCCTACTCGCCGCGGCTGCTCGACCTGAAGCAGCGCGCGGCCGACCTCACCGACAAGATCATGGTGCACGAGGACGAGTGCGAGGCCGGCAACGGGCTGCCGGCCGAGACGCTCGCCGCGATCCGCGGCGATGTGCTGGCCGCCGGTCTCCAGGCGATCAACATGCCGCCTGAATGGGGCGGCGCCGGCCTGAGCGTCCTGGAGCAGGTCGTCGTCCAGGAACAGCTGGGCAAGCTGACGAACGCCCTGTGGGACACGGTATGGCGGCCCGCCAACGCGCTCCGCGCCTGCACCCCCGAGCAGCGCGAACGGTACCTTGAGCCGGATATCCGCGGAGAGCGCCGCGACGCCGTCGCGATCACCGAGCCGGGGGCGGGCTCGGACCCGCAGGGCATCGCGACCACGGCCACCAGGACAGGCGACGGATTCGTCCTCGACGGAGAGAAGTGGTTCGTGACCGTTGGGGACGCCGCCGACTTCCTCCTCGTCCTGGCCATGGTGGACGGCGCGCCGACCATGTTCCTCGTCGACAAGGACCTGCCGGGCGTGGAGATCAAGCGGGTGCCGCGCTACATGCACACGTTTGTCTACGAGCACCCCGAGTTCGCTTTCCATGAGGTACGGGTCGGCGCGGACGCTGTGCTGGGCGAGATCGGTGGCGGTTACGAGTTGACGCGCGACTGGTTCACCGAGGAACGTCTCATGATCGGCGCTCGTACGGTCGGCGCCGCCGAGCGCGCCCTCACGCTCGCGTCCGAGTGGGCCGCCGAACGTGTCCAGGGCGGGCGGCCGATCGCTGGGCACCAGTTCATCCAGGGCATGCTCGCCGATAGCGCCGTCGACATTGCGGTGAACCGGGCGTACGTCCACCAGGTCGCATGGGAGTTCGACCAGGGCGGCGACCGCAAGACCCTGCACGCCAAGGCCGCGCTCGCCAAGCTGTCAGCCTCGGAGGCAGCGGGCCGCGTCATCGACCGGTGCGTGCAGATCTTCGGCGGCCGCGGCTACATGCGCGACTACCCGGTCGAGCGGCTGTACCGGGAGCTTCGCGTCGACCGGATCTGGGAGGGCACCTCGGAGATCCAGCGGCTGGTCATCGCCAACGAGATCGCCAAGCGCGGTGTCGGCGGATTGCTGTCCTTCCAGGCGAGCTCGTGACCGCGGTGAAAGGCGCCGTCGAGGTCCGGCTGGAGGGCGAGGTCGCCATCCTCACCCTGAAGCGGGAGAGCAAGCTCAACGCGCTGTCGACGCACCTGGAGGGCGAGCTGTCCGACGCGCTCGGCTCCGCGGCGGTACGTCAGAGCGGCGCGGTTGTGATCACCGGGGGGCATAAGGTCTTCTCGGCCGGCGCCGACATGACCGAGCTGCCGGCCATGACGCCGGAGGCCATCGAGGCGTACTACCAAGGCTCGGGCGCCGTCTATGAGGCCGTGGCGGCGCTTCCCCAGCCCACGGTCGCCGCCATCGCCGGGTACTGCCTCGGCGGCGGGTTCGAGCTGGGGCTCGCCGCCGACCTGCGGATCGCGGACCCGACCGCGCTTCTCGGCCTGCCCGAGGTCGGGCTCGGCATCCTGCCCGGGTCCGGTGGCGTCCACCGGCTGGTGCGCGCCGCCGGACCCGCTCTGGCCCGCGACCTCATCCTGCGCGGCCGCCGCATGGACGCCCGTGAGGCGTTGCGGCGCGGGCTGCTCACCGAGCTCACCGACGAGGGCGGCCACCTGGACCGCGCGATCGAGGTCGCGCGGGAACTGGCCGCCCAGCCCCGGCTCGCCGTCACCACCGCGAAGCGGGTCATCGACGCCGCCGCCGAATCGTCCCGGGAGAGCGCCCTGCTCCTCGAACGACTCGCCTACGCGGCACTCAACCGCACCACCTGATCGGCCCGGCCGGCGTACGGGGGCTCACCGGCCCGATCGCAAGGAGAAACGAACATGGCCGTCTCCGCCCTCGAGATCGAGTCCCATTCCATCGACTACGTGCCGCTAGCCGAACGCCATGGCAAAGTGTGGCATCTGTGGCCGGTCTGGTTCACCGGCGACGCCCACCTGGCCACACTCGCCGTCGGCGTGCTCGGCATCACGCTCGGCACCAACCTGTTCTGGACGGCCGTCGCGATCGTCCTCGGCTGCGCGCTCGGCACCTTCTTCATGGCCTTCCACTCCACCCAGGGACCGCAGCTCGGCCTGCCGCAGATGATTCAGTCGCGGCCGCAATTCGGCTATCTCGGCGCGCTCTTCGTGTGGGTGGTCGCGCTCGTCACTTATGTCGGGTACAACGCCTTCAACCAGCTCCTCGCCGGGCAGACCGTGCACCACCTCACCGGAGCCGAGCCGCACGCGTCGTACCTGGTGTTCACCGTGCTGGCCGCGGTGGTCGCGCTCATCGGTTACGACCTGATCCACCGAGCGCAGCGTTGGCTCGCCTACGTGCTCATCGCCGGGCTCGCGATCTTCACGATCGGCGTGCTCACTACCGGGCACTTCCCGGCCGGGCAGCTCAGCGTGCATGGCTTCCGGTGGACACCCTTCCTCACACAGTTCTTCGTGGCGGCGGCCTACCAGCTCAGCTGGTCCATCTACGTATCGGACTATTCGCGGTACCTGCCGAGGAACGTCGGCGTGCGAGCCTCGTTCTGGTGGACATATTTGGGCGCGCTCATCGGCGGGGCCTGGATGATGCTGGTCGGTGCACTCGCTGCCGCGCTCAACACAAAGGCTGACGTCGCCGAGGCGGTGCAGCGAGCCGGTGACCACATCTTCTCCGGCTTCGGCGCCATTCTCCTGATCGCCGCGCTCCTGGGCCTGCTGACCATAACCGGGCTCAACTTCTACGGCGCCTCGCTGACCTTGCTCAGCGTCGCTGACTCGATCAAGCCGCTCCGCTCGACCGTGACCAAACGCGTCGCCAGCCTGATCGCCGTCGCCGTGACGTCCACCCTGATCGCGCTACTGGCGCCCAAGGACTTCCTGACCTCGTTCGAGGACTTCCTGGCGATTCTCCTGTACCTGTTCACGCCATGGACCGCGATCAACCTCGTCGACTTCTACGTCGTGCGGCACTCGCACTACTCCATCCGAGAGATCTTCAACCCGAACGGGATGTACGGCCGCTGGAGCTGGCGCGGCATGCTGGCGTACGGTGTGGGCTTCCTGGCGATGGCCCTGTTCTTCAGCACCGGCCTGTACACCGGTCCGATCGCCCACGCCCTGCACGGGACGGACATCGCCATGCTCATAGGATTGCCGGTTGCGGCCGGCGTCTATCTGGTGGCCTGCCGCTCACTGGATACCGCGGCCGAGCGGACGTGGATCACCGAGGCCGACCAGGGCCTAGAACCTGGCACCGAGGTGGCGACCACGCCCGTCTGACATAGGGTCCGGCCGCCGGGCCCGGCGCGCGCGAGCGCGGAAATGATCACTCGGACTGGGCCGAC
>JBJMIW010000276.1:0-60744 GCA_045806665.1 Actinoallomurus sp. | reverse complement strand
CTGCGACCAGCGCTCGCTCCGCACCTCAGCCGGAGCGAGCGCCTCCACGGCGCGTGCCCCGTCCGCTCAGACCCACGCGCGAGCGGGCTTGACGGGGACATCGTGTCGGACTCAGGAATGTAGGCACAGCGACCACCGGGTGAGCGGGCGCGCGTCGTCTGGACTGAGGAGCGCAGGGAGCGGAGCGACCGGAGCGACGAGGGAAGACGGCGCGTTGAGCGCCCGCTCACCGCGCTCGCGGAGCGAGCGCCATGAACACGGCGAGCGCCGATCAATACGTGCGGCGTACGTGGAAGGCCCAGCCGCGGGTGAGGGTTTCCTCGCGGACGAAGTCCTGGGACTTCATCCGGCACCAGGCGGGCACGTCGGTGCGTGCGGCGACGTCGTCGGCCTGTACCGCGATGATCTGGCCGACCGGCACCTCGCCGATGCGCTCGGCCAGCATGATGATAGGGATCGGGCACTTGCGGCCGAGCGCGTCGATCGTGAGGACCGGCAGGGGTCCGTGGTACGCCGGGGGCGTCGCCTCCCGGGGCGTCTCCCGCTCGGCCCGGCGGCGCCTCAGCCCCATCGCATGAACTCCCTACTCACTGACTGGTCACCCCCGCCGTACGGCGGAGCCGGGCCACGGCTCCGGGCAGAACCGCGAGGAAACGATCGACGTCGGTCGCGCTGGTTCCGCGAGGGAGCGATACCCGGACGTTCCCATGGGTAATCACCCCCATCGCCTCCAGGACGTGACTGGGACGCAGCGTATCGGCCGTACAGGAACTGCCGGAGGAAACCGCGAAACCGAGCCGGTCGAGTTCGGTGAGGAGCGCCTCGCCCTCGACGTACAGGCAGGAGAACGTGACCAGGTGCGGCAGGCGGCGCACCGGGTCGCCGATGACCTCAACGTCCTCGACGAGGTGGGGCACGCGTTCGCGGATCCGGTCGACGAGCGCGGACAGCCGTGGCCCGTCGCGCTCCATCTCCGCGGCGTACGCCTCCAGTGCCGCGGCGGCGGCCACGGCTCCCGGGACGTTCTCGAACCCCGGGACCCGGCGGCCCTCGCGCTCGTCCTCCGGGAGCGGCGATCTCCAGCGCGTGTTCTTCCGGATGATGAGCACGCCGACGCCCGGGGGACCGCCCCACTTGTGGGCGCTGGCGACCAGCAGCGACCAGCCGCCCGGTATCTCGATCCGGCCGGCGGACTGCGCGGCGTCGACGAAGAGCGGGACGCGCGCCGCCCGGCACGCCTCGGCTACCTCCGCGACGGGCTGCAGCGTGCCGACCTCGTGGTTCGCGGACTGCAGGCAGGCGAGCGCCGTGTCGGGGCGCAGGGCCGCCGCGAACTCCTCCGGGTCGACCCGGCCCGTACGGTCCACGCCGACCGTCGTCACCTTCCCGCCGTCCCGTTCGTGCAGCGCCGCGGTGTGGAGGACGCTGGAGTGCTCCACCGCGCTCACGACCAGGTGGCGTCCGGTCCGGCGGCGGGCCGACAGCGCGCCGAGCATCGCCAGGTGCACTGCCTGGGTGCCGGAGGAGGTGAAGAATGTCTCGTCGGGCCGTACGCCGAACGCGACGGCGACCTTGGCGCGGGCCTGGTCGAGCAGCAGGCGGGCGCGGCGCGCGGTCCCATAGAGTCGCTGCGGGTCCGCCCAGCCGCCGTCCAGGCCCGCGACCAGGGCCTCCCGGGCCGCCGGATGCAGGGACTCGGTGGACGCCGCGTCGAAGTAGGCCACGGACAAAACACTAATGGGGGTCCCAGATGGGTGTCCGCGACCCTCACGCTAATCTTTGGTCGACAAGCGTGAACATCGAACTGATCGCCCGGTGATTCGGGCTTCATCGTGGGAAGGCAATCCGTGAGTCCGACCCGCCGTAGGAAGCGGCACATGCCCGCGCGCACTGGAGCGCCGAGCCCGCGGCGACGCATGTTTCAGAGCGCCGCGCTGCTCTTGATGCTGGCGCTCGCCTCGACGGCGTGCTCCGGCGAAGGCAAGCGTCTCGGTCTGCCGACGCCGGTCACCGAGCAGGCCAAGCGCGTCGTGACCCTGTGGCAGGGGTCATGGATCGCGGCGTTCGCCGTCGGTGCGCTCGTGTGGGGACTGATCATCTGGGCGGTGCTGTTCCACCGCAAGCGTTCTGACCAGCTGCCGCCGCAGGTCCGGTACAACCTGCCGATCGAGATGCTGTACACCGTCGTGCCGTTCATCATCATCGCGGTGCTGTTCTACTTCACCGCGCGCGACGAGACCTACATCACCAAGGTCGGCAACGACACGAAGCCCGGGCAGGTCACCCTTGTCAACGTGACCGCCTTCCAGTGGAGCTGGCAGTTCGACTACCCCCAGTACCACACCAAGCCGATCGTCGGTCAGCCCACGAGCCCCGACGCCGGCAACAAGCCCGTCCTCGTCATCCCGGTCGGGCAGCGGGTACGCTTCCATCTGGTCTCGAAGGACGTCATCCATTCCTTCTGGGTCCCCTCGTTCATCTTCAAGCGGGACATCATCCCCGGTGCCCGGTCCGGGCAGGACTTCGAGGTCACCCCCACCAAGACGGGTACGTTCGAGGGACGCTGCGCGGAGTTCTGTGGCGTTGATCACAGCCGGATGCTGTTCCAGGTGAAGATCGTGACGCCGCAGGAGTTCCAGCAGTTCATCTCGAGCCATCAGGCGAGCGGGAGCGCTCAGTGACCACCACCATCACTCCTTCCACCCCTTCCGTGCCGGCGTATCGGCCGAGGCCGAGCAAGGGCCGCGTCATCGTCTCGTGGCTCTCGTCCACGGACCACAAGGTGATCGGGTACATGTACCTGATCACGTCGTTCGTGTTCTTCTGCATCGGCGGCATCATGGCGCTGTTCATGCGCAGCGAGCTGGCCAAGCCGGGCCTGCAGATCATGAGCAACGACCAGTTCAACCAGCTGTTCACCATGCACGGCACGGTGATGCTGCTCATGTTCGCGACGCCGCTGTTCGTCGGCTTCGGCAACGTGATCATGCCGCTGCAGATCGGGTCGCCGGACGTGGCGTTCCCGCGCATGAACATGCTGAGCTTCTACTTCTTCCTGTTCGGCAGCCTGATCACGCTCAGCGGATTCCTCACCCCGGGCGGCGCCGCCAGCTTCGGCTGGTACGCCTACTCGCCCCTCTCGGACATCGTCCGCTCCCCGGAAATCGGCGGCGACCTGTGGATCATGGGTCTGACGCTCTCCGGCCTCGGCACGATCCTCGGTGGTGTCAACTTCATCACCACGATCTTCTGCATGCGGGCGCCGGGCATGACGATGTTCCGGATGTCGATCTTCACGTGGAACATCCTGCTGACCTCGATCCTCGTCCTGATAGCGTTCCCGGTGCTGGCCGCGGCGCTGCTGGCCCTGGAGGCCGACCGTAAGCTCGGCGCGCACGTGTTCGACCCGGCCACCGGCGGTACGATGCTCTGGGAGCACCTGTTCTGGTTCTTCGGCCACCCCGAGGTCTACATCGTCGCGCTGCCGTTCTTCGGCATCATCACCGAGATCCTGCCGGTGTTCAGCCGCAAGCCCGTCTTCGGTTACATCGGCCTGGTCGGCGCCACCATCGCGATCGCGGGTCTGTCCGTGACGGTGTGGGCGCACCACTTGTTCCCCACCGGCCAGGTGCTGCTGCCGTTCTTCTCGTTCATGACATTCCTGATCGCGGTGCCTACCGGCGTCAAGTTCTTCAACTGGGTCGGCACGATCTGGCGTGGGCACCTGTCATTCGAGACGCCGATGCTCTGGTCCCTCGGCTTCCTGGTGACGTTCCTGTTCGGTGGCCTGACCGGCATCATCCTGGCCTCCCCGCCGCTGGACTTCCAGCTCAACGACTCCTACTTCGTCGTCGCGCACTTCCACTACGTGCTGTTCGGCACGGTGGTCTTCGCCATGTTCGGGGGCTTCTACTTCTGGTGGCCCAAGATGACGGGGAAGATGCTCAACGAGACCCTGGGGAAGATCCACTTCTGGCTGCTGTTCATCGGCTTCCACACGACCTTCCTGGTTCAGCACTGGCTGGGCGCTGAGGGCATGCAGCGGCGTGTCCCGGACTACGCCAAGCAGTTCACCTCGCTGAACGTCGTCTCGACGATCGGCGCGTTCATCCTCGCGGTGTCGATGATCCCGTTCCTGTGGAACGTCTTCATCACCGCCAAGAGCGGCAAGAGGGTCAACGTCGACGACCCCTGGGGCTTCGGCAACTCCCTCGAGTGGGCGACGTCCTGCCCGCCGCCGCGGCACAACTTCACCTCGATTCCGCGGATCCGGTCGGAGCGTCCGGCGTTCGACCTGCACTACCCGCACACCGACAAGGCCGCGGTGACGGCCGGCGCCGGGACGGAGGACTGACATGAAGATCGAGGGTTTCCTGTTCGTCTTCTGCGCCCTGTTCTTCGCGGTCATGGACGTCATCTACTGGCTGTGGTCGCACGACCCGACCGGTACGACGGCCCTGGCCCTGACGATCGGCCTCGCCGGCCTGACCGGCTTCTACCTGCTGTTCACCGGCCGGCGGATCGACCCGCGGCCGGAGGACGACAAGGACGCCGACATCGCCGAGGGCGCCGGCGAGCTCGGGTTCTTCAGCCCGCACAGCTGGTGGCCACTGTTCGCGGCGCGCGCCGCCGCGACGGCCGCCCTGGGCGCCGTCTTCGGCTGGTGGCTGCTGATGATCGGCATGTTGGCGATCATCCTCGCCGCGATCGGGTTCGTCTTCGAGTACTACCGGGGTCACTTCTCGCACTGAGACGACCCGCTACGCCCGGCATGAAGGCCGGCACCGCACAGGCGGCGTCGGCCTTCTGCCGTCCTAGGGGAGAGCGGCGCCCGTCCTCGGAAGTGTCCGTCCTGGGCGGCGTCCGCCTCGAAGGGATCGGCGGACGGCTCGACTACGCGGTGTCCCGAGCCGCCCCGCCCGGCGCACCTGGGCCGTGTGCGAAAGCTCGGTAACCGCAACCGCAGACCGGGGCAGTCACCGCGACCCGGCCACGAGCTCAGTCGTTGGCCGAGCATTCCGCTCGCCCCTGACCGTGGTCTCTCCGGACGTGTCAGGCCGCGTGGCGGCGTGTGGCGGCGATCCAGCGGTCGAGCAGTGCGGCGGCCGCACCGGAGTCGATGGCCGCCAACGCCCGGGTGTACGCGTCGGCGAGCGTCTCGGTGAGCGCCTCGGCCTTCGGGGTGCCCTCCGCGGCGACCATGGCCGCAGCGGCATTGAGGGCGACGATGTCGCGCACGGGCCCGTGTTCGCCGGCCAGCACCGCGTGGGCCACCCGTGCGTTGTAGGCGGCGTCGGCGCCCCGCAGGTCGTCCGGGGTGGCGCGGGGGATGCCCAGGTCGGCCGGGTCGAAGACGGTCTCGGTCGCGGTGCCCTCGCGGACGACCCAGATGATCGACGTCGAGGTGGTGGTCAGCTCGTCGAGTCCGTCGTCGCCGCGAAATACCAGCGAGGAGCAGCCGCGCTCGGCGAAGACCCCGGCGATGATGCCCGCCATGCGCGGGTGGAAGACCCCCACCGCCTGTGCGGACGGCCGGGCCGGGTTGGTCAGCGGGCCGAGGAAGTTGAACACCGTCGGCACCCGCAGCTCGGCCCGGGTCTTCGCGGCGTACTTGAGCGCCGAGTGGTAGAGCGGCGCGAAGCAGAACGTGATGCCGACTTCGTCGGCGACCTCGGCCGTCGCCGCCGGCGGCAGGTCGATGACCACACCGAGCTCCTCAAGGAGGTCGGCGGCGCCGCAGGACGACGACGCGGCGCGGTTGCCGTGCTTGACCATGCGCGCGCCGGCGGACGCGGCGACGATCGCGCCCATCGTGGAGACGTTCACGGTGTGCGCGCGGTCGCCGCCGGTGCCGACGAGGTCGACGGCCGGTCCCGGCACAGTGATCGGCCGCGCGTGGGCGAGCATGCCCTCGGCGAGCCCCGCGACCTCCGCGACCGTCTCGCCCTTGGCCCGCAGCGCGACGGCGAAACCGGCGATCTGCACGTCGGTCGCCTGACCCGACATGATCTCGTTCATCGCCCAGGCGGTCTCGTCTGCGGTGAGCGATTCTCCGGCGATGAGCGCGCTGAGGAGCGCGGGCCAGGTCGTACGCGGGTCCATGGGTGCCTCTTCGGGTAAGGCCGGCGTCCGCGGCGGCGGACGGTTACTGGATGGACAGGCGAGGCTCGGAGTCGCCGACACGCCCTTCCAGACGGCGGCGCATCAGGTCGGCGACGCCCTCGGCCAGCGCGACCGGGTCGATCGGCTGGCTGGCCACGGCGTCGGCGCGGGACCAGGTGGCGAGCCAGCCGTCGTCGCGGCGGGCGATGATCACCATGATCGGCGGGCAGTGGTAGATCTCGTCCTTGGCCTGCCGGCAGATGCCCATGCCGCCGGCGGGACGCGCCTCGCCGTCGAGGATCACGACGTCGACGTCGCCCTTGTCGAGGTGACCGAACACCGCGGGCTCCGTCGCGACCTCGACGATCTCGACCTTCGGCAGGCCGGGCGCGGGACGGCGGCCGATCGCGAGTCGCACCTCGTTGCGGGTGTTCGCGTCGTCGCTGAAAACGAGAACCTTCATGGTCTCTTCGGTGCTCATCGGCTCATCCATGGGTGACGTTGTCGCGGGATACGAGCCGATGCTACCGGGGACGGCCGACGGCCGGTTCCGGTGGCCTCTCACGGCCGGGCGGGAGCGCCTCGTGAGACGCTGAAACGCCTCCATAGGGGGGTCCTGCACGAAGCGCCGACGGGTGCCGCAATAATGCTGCCCGTGGCAACAGCAACCGCGACAGAAACGGCACCCCGGTCCCACGCCAACCGGCCCAACCTCGTAAGCGTGGGCACGATCGTGTGGCTGTCGTCTGAGCTCATGTTCTTCGCGGCGCTGTTCGCGATGTACTTCACCATCCGGTCGGTGACCAAGGGGGACGGCGGCCCGTGGCCGGACGCCCACTTGGACATCCCATACGCCTCCGTGAACACGTTCATTCTGCTGATGTCCAGTGTGACCTGCCAGATGGGCGTGTTCGCCGCGGAGCGCGGCCAGGTCAGGCGCCTGGGGTCGATCTTCAACCTCAAGCGCTGGGGTCTGCGCGAGTGGTACGTCCTGTCCTTCCTCATGGGCGCGGTCTTCGTGGCCGGCCAGCTGAATGAGTACCGCAGTCTCGTTCACGAAGGCACGACGATCTCCAGCAGCGCGTACGGCTCGGTCTTCTACCTGACGACGGGCTTCCACGGCCTGCACGTGACCGGTGGCCTGATTGCGTTCATCTTCATGCTGGGACGCACGTACGCCGCGAAGCGCTGGACTCATGAGCAGGCGACGAGCGCCATCGTCGTGTCCTACTACTGGCACTTTGTCGATGCGGTCTGGGTGGGGCTGTTCTTCACCATCTACGGGATCGACAAGATCTTCACCTGACCCAGAACGAGGGATCTCTTCCGTGAAATGGATCACCGCATGGCGACGGCGCCCGTGGGCGGGCTACGCCGTTGTGCTGGCCGCGCTGGCGATCATCGGTGTCGCCTACGCCGGTGTTTCACCGCGCACCGACCGAGCCCAGGCGTCCGCAGCGGCGGCGTCGGACCAGGACGTGGCCAAGGGCAAGCAACTGTTCAATCAGGCCTGCTCGAGCTGCCACGGCGCCAACGCGGAGGGCACGAAGAACGCCCCGAGCCTCCTCGGCGTCGGCGCAGCCTCGGTCGACTTCCAGGTCGGCACCGGCCGGATGCCCGCCTCGAACTACGCCGGCGCGCAGGTTCCGCGCAAGAAGCCGGTGTTCAACGAGGAGCAGACACGGCAGATCGCCGCGTACATCGCCTCCCTCGGCGGCGGCCCCGACATCCCGTCGAACGACCAGGTCGACCCGGCCTCCGGTGACGCGGCGATGGGCGGCAGGCTCTTCCGCGCCAACTGCGCGCAGTGTCACAACTTCGCCGGCTCGGGCGGCGCGCTCACCGGCGGTAAGTACGCTCCGCCGCTGACCAAGGCGACGCCCCGGCAGATCTACGAGGCCATGCTCACCGGTCCGCAGGCCATGCCGGTCTTCAACGACACGACCCTGACGCCGGCCCAGAAGCGGGCGGTCATCGCGTACGTCACCCAGACCCGCAGCGAGCCGAACCCCGGTGGCAACGGTCTCGGCCGGATCGGCCCGGTGGCCGAGGGCCTGGCCGGCTGGCTGATCGGGCTCGGCCTGATCGTCATCTCGGCGATGTGGGTCACTGCCAGGAAGCCCAAGAAGAAGCACAATGTCTGAAACCAATGAGACCCACGGCGCGCCCTCGGATGAGGAGGAGCGCGCGCCCAAGCGCGTCATAGGCACTCCGCCGCAGGTCAAGACTCAGGCGCTGCTGCCCTCCGAGGAGGACGGCGGGGAGAGTACCGGGTACGAGCTCGACCCGGTCAAGGCGCGCAAGGCCGAGCGCGCCGCGGCGTTCTTCTTCACGCTGACCTTCCTCGCGGGCATCGCGTTCATCGTCTTCTACGCCGTCTGGCCGGGCCACGTCGGCAACGACGACATCGTCCGGGCGATGCACTCGAACTACGCCCTGGGCAGCGCGCTGACGGTGATCTTCCTCGGCCTCGCGGTCGGTATGACGATCTGGTTCCGTCATCTGATGACGACTAAGGAGATCATTCAGGAGCGCCACGAGCTGGCCTCTCCGGCGGAGCAGCGGCAGGTCTTCAACCAGTACTTCCTGGAGGGCACCGAGGAGAGCGGTCTAACCAAGCGGCCGCTGCTGCGCCGTTCGCTGCTGCTGGCCGTCGCGCCGCTGGGCCTGCTTCCGCTCGTGCTGCTGCGCGACCTGGGCCCGCTGCCGGAGAAGAGGCTCCGCCACACCTCGTGGAAGAAGGGCACCCGGCTCGTCGTCGACGGCACCGGTCAGCCGCTGCGGCCGGCCGACTTCAACTCACCGGGCGGTATCATCACGGTGGTGCCGGAGGGCGCCGAGGACAACCTCGACGAGCTGGCCAAGGCCACGGTGCTTCTGATCAACGTTCCGGAGGACCAGCTCAAGGTCAAGAAGGGCCGGGAGAACTGGAACGTCGGCGGCATCATCGCCTACTCGAAGATCTGCACGCACGTCGGCTGCCCGGCGGCGCTGTACGAGCAGACGACGCACCACATCCTGTGCCCGTGCCACCAGTCGACGTTCGACGCGCTCGACGGCGCCAAGGTGATTTTCGGCCCGGCGGCGCGGCCTCTGCCGCAGCTGCCCATCGGCGTCGACTCCGAGGGCTACCTGATCGCGATGAGCGACTTCCACGAGCCGGTCGGACCCAGCTTCTGGGAGCGTGGGAGGCCAAAGGCATGACGACACCCATCGGCGACCGACTCGATGAGCGAGGATCGGTGAGCGACCAATGACGACCCAGGCACCGCCGAAGGCGGTCGACGCCTCCATCGGCTGGCTCGACGAGCGCTTCGGGACCGCGGGCTTCCTCCGCGGCAAGATGAAGAAGGTCTTCCCCGACCACTGGTCGTTCATGCTGGGGGAGATCTCGCTCTACGCGTTCATCATCCTGCTGGCGAGCGGCACCTTCCTCACGCTGTGGTTCAGGCCCAGCATGTCCGAGGTCGTGTACAACGGGCATTACACCAAGCTCGTCGGCGTGACGATGAGCGAGGCGTACAACTCGACGCTGCGCATCAGCTTCGACGTGCGCGGTGGCCTGCTCATGCGGCAGATCCACCACTGGGCCGCGGTCATGTTCGTGGCCTCGCTCATGGCGCACATGCTGCGCATCTTCTTCACCGGCGCGTACCGCAAGCCGCGTGAGGTCAACTGGCTGATCGGCCTGGGGCTGTTCACGCTGGCGCTGCTGGAGGGCCTGTTCGGCTACTCGCTGCCGGACGACCTGCTCTCGGGTACCGGTCTGCGGATCACCCAGGGCGTCATGCAGTCGATCCCGCTGGTCGGGACGTACCTGTTCTACTTCGCCTTCGGTGGCGACTTCCCGGGCCACGACTTCATCCCGCGCCTGTACACCGTGCATGTGCTGCTGATCCCCGGCATCCTGCTGGCGCTGATCGGCGCGCACGTCACGTTTGTGTGGTACCAGAGCCACACCCAGTTCCCGGGCAAGAACCGGGCTCAGAACAACGTCACCGGCAAGGCGTTCTACCCGGTGTTCATGATCAAGTCCGGTGCCTTCTGCCTGTTCACCTTCGCGGTGATCGCACTGCTCGGGACGTTCGCGCAGATCAACCCGATCTGGCTGTTCGGTCCGTACACGCCGGACTCGATCACGGCGGGTTCGCAGCCGGACTTCTACATGGGCTTCCTCGAGGGCGCGCTGCGCATCATGCCCAACTGGGAGACCAACCTGTGGGGCCACACGGTCTCGTGGAACGTCCTCGTTCCCGCGCTCGTGCCGCTGGGCCTCATCATGACGGGCGCGGCCCTGTGGCCATTCATCGAGCAGTGGGCCACCGGCGACAAGCGGATCCATCACTTCGCCGATCGCCCGCGCAACGCGCCGTTCCGCACGGCCGTCGGCATGACGGTGGTCACCTTCTACGGCCTGCTGTGGCTGGCCGGCGGGAACGACGTCATCGCCGACAAGTTCCACGTGTCCCTGTACGCGACGACGTGGTTCTTCCGGTTCGCCATCTTCATCGGCCCGGCCATCGCGTACTTCGTGACCAAGTGGGTCTGCCTGGGTCTGCAGCAAAAGGACGCGGACATTCTGCACCACGGCGTAGAGTCCGGCATCATCAAGCGGCTCCCGAGCGGCGAGTTCATCGAGGTGCACGAGGCGGCGGGGGACGAGGAGAGGGCGGTGCTGACCGGCAGGGACCCGCTGCCGGAGCTGGAGTTCGAGCAGGCCGACGAGAACGGCATCCCGGCGCCGTCCTCGCGCGGTCCGCTGGGCAAACTGCGCAAGAACCTCAACCACGCCTTCGCCGCCGACGACGTCCCGGTGAACGGCCACGACGAGGGGCACGACGACACTGGCCCGCACACGGAGGAGGACCTCCTGGCGGGCGGCGTCGAGCCCGGCGGCAGCAGGGCGATCAGCCGCCACTGACGCCGCACGCGCCAAACGGCCCGTCACCCGATCCGGGTGGCGGGCCGTCGCGCTTGTCAGGGGATCGAAGGCGCCCGGAGCCTTACAGGTCCGGTGCGGACAGGCCGAGCGCGGAGGCTGCTTTCGCGCCAGGGCGGGGAGGCTGCTTCCGGCCCGGGGCCTGTGCGGAGGTGCGGAGGTTGCTGTCGGTCCAGGCCGAGTAGCCGAGTGCGGAGGCGAGCTACGGCCCCGGCCGAGGGGGCCTGGTCAGTCCGCGTCCGGCAGGCCGAGCGCGAACGCGGCCTCCAGGTCGTGCTGGGAGTACGTGCGGAAGGCGATGTGGGTCTCGGTGTGCGTCACGCCGGGGACCTTGTTCAGGCCGCCGGGGATGACGTCCGCGATCTGCTCGTAGTGACGCACGCGCACGAGCGCGACGAGGTCGAACTCCCCGGTGACGGAGTAGACCTCGCTCACCCCGTCCAGACCGGCGATCGTCTCGGCGACCTCCGGGATGCGCGAGACGTCGGCCTTGATGAGCACGATGGCGGTGATCACGGAATACCTCCTGCGGTGGGTACGCGCGGCGTCGGGTCGCCCGTGGCACAGACTAGTGGAGGGTGTTATCGCCAGCTGAGGGCGGCCGACTTGCGCGCCACGGTGCCCCGGCGCACGAGGAGGCCGGCGACCATCCCGGCGACGAAGCCGTAGATGTGCGCGACGTACGCGGTCTGGCTCTGGCTGTCGCCGAGGCTGAGCCACTGGAACACGAAGAACTGCGCGAGCAGCGCCCAGGAGGGCAGTCGGAACGGGAAGATCGACAGGATCAGCGCGATCGTCCGAGACCGTGGATAGAGCACGAGGTGGGAGCCGAGCACCCCGGCGATGGCGCCGGACGCTCCGACGAGCGGGGTGTCGGAGCCGGGATAGGTGATGGCGAAGCCGTACGCCGCGATGTAGCCGACGGCGAGATAGAAGACCAGGAACCGCAGCCGCCCGAGACGGTCTTCGGTCGCCGCGCCGAAGATGAAGAGGTACACCATGTTGCCGAGGATGTGGGCGACGCCGCCGTGCAGGAACATGGACGATAGCGCGGACAGCCACGGCCGCTTGTGGTACGGCTTCGGGTGGCAGAGGTTGGTGACCTCCTCGGGCACCGGATTCTGCCGGTCGGAGGTCAGCTCCTTCGGGATCGCGCCGTACTTCAGCAGGAACGTCACCTGCTCGCACTTGCGCTGCTTGTCCCCCTCGTCCTGGTGGCCGATCGAGGCGATCGGCGACAGGAGGAAGATGACGACGTTCGCGGCGATGAGGAAGTAGGTGACCAGGGGCGCGCGCCGCGTCGGCTGGTTGTCGTACAGCGGCAGCGCCACACCTGCTCCTATCGCATCGGCCGTCCGGCGCGGTCAACCTTACGGGAATCGGGGCGTCGGACGGCGTTGTCGATCCAGTGCCGTACGCTCTCGGCGCCGTGCGGTGGGCAGGCCCACGTGCCGTCGATCTCGACCAGGCGCACGCCGGGTGCGTCCAGCCAGCGCAGCACGCATTCCATCTCCTCGGCGGAGGCCCGCGGGGTCGCTCCGATGCCGGGGCGCACGGTCTCGGCGGTGGCGACGAGCGCCTCCACGTACGGCACGGGGTGGGCGTTCGGCGGGACGGTGCCGGCGGCCGCGAGGCGTCCGTGACGCACGACGTGCAGCTCCCAGCCGCCGTCGAAGCCGGGCCGTGCCGCCACCAGCTGCGCGAGCCCGGCGAGGGCGGACAGGCGCTGACAGCGCGCCGCGCCCCGGACGAAGGCGGCCAGCCGGTCGCGTTGCACCGCGGCCTCCTCGTAGCGCAGCTCGGCGGCCAGCCGGTCGATGCGGGCCCGCGCGGCGGCCACGACGGGCCGGACGTCGCCCTCCAGGATGGTCCGGGCCAGGGAGGCGTGGCGGGAGTAGTCGTCCGGGCCCTGCCTGCCCTCGCACGGCGCCTCGCACCGGCCGAGCTCGGCGAGCGCGCAGGTGGTGGCGCGGCCGGTCTGGATCCGGCGGAGGGTGAGCCGCTGGGTGCACTGGCGCAGGGGGACCGCGTCGTGCACGGCGGTGCGGGCGTCCTCGGCGGTGCGGACGTTGCCGAACGGGCCGAGGTAGGTGGCCGCGTCGTCGCGCACCTCCCGGACTATCGACAGCCGAGGGAAGGGCTCCGCGGTGAGCTTCAGCCACACCGCCCGCTCCGGATGCCGCGACCGGCGGTTGTAGCGCGGCTTGTGGGCCGCGATGAGACGGAGCTCGCGGACCTCCGCCTCGAGGGGGCTCGCGCACACGATCGTGCGCACCCGCTCGGCGATCCCGATCATCTCGCGGACGTGCCGGCGGGTCTCCGACGCGGTGAAGTAGGAGGTGACGCGGCTGCGGAGCCGACTGCTCTTGCCGACGTAGAGCACCTCGCCGCGCACGTCCTCGGCCAGGTGACGCTTGCGGCGCTGTTCCGGCGTCGGCGCGCGCGTGAAGCCGGTGAGCTCCTCCAGGGTCTCCACCCCGAACGCCCCGGCGCGCTCCAGCAGCCCGTGCAGGACGTCGACGGTCGCGCGGGCGTCGGTGAGCGCGCGGTGGCAGGGCTCCACGCCCGCCCGGAAGAAGCGGGCAAGGGTGGCGAGCTTGCAGTTGGGGACCTCGTCCCGGGTCAGGACGCGGCGCGCGAGGTCGGCGGTGTCCACGACCGGCGGCGCCGGCCAGGGACGCTCCTGCGCGGCGCAGGCGGCCTTCAGGAAGCCCATGTCGAACGGCGCGTTGTGGGCGACCAGGACGGCGCCCCTCGCGAACTCCAGGAACGAGGGCAGGACCTCGCCGATCCGAGGAGCCGCCACGACCATCTGCTGCGTGATGCCGGTGATCACCGAGATGAACGGGGGGATCGCCATCCCCGGATCGACGAGCGTGGCGAACTCGCCCACCACCTGACCGCCGCACACCTTCACCGCGCCGATCTCGGTGATCGCGTCCTCCTTGGCCGACCCTCCGGTCGTCTCGAGATCCACGACGACGAAGGTCACGCCGGCCAACGGAGTGCCGAGGTCATCGAGGGTGCCCTGCACGGCAGGGCCGAGGGAGGCCATGGCGGAACCGTACGCGGAGCGACCGACATTCGTTCCGGCGGCCCGGCGTGCGGATACCGTGCGGTTTTCGTCGGGGGGATTGCGGACCGCGGATCGCCGGGCCGTCTACGCTGGGCTGCGACGGCGACACGGAGCCCGGCGCACGCGTCCCGGCGCACCACCCCCGCCCTGCGCGACCAATGAGGAGCAGACCATCGACACCGGCCCGGGCGAACACCTCGATCAGCCGCTGCCCGAAGCGGTCCGGCAGCGCGTCGTCGAGGCCGCGGCCGACGTGATCGGCGCGCTCCGGCCCGACGAGATCCCGGCGCCGCTCCGGCGCGTGGCCCGCTTCGAACCCCGCCGTCGTGCCAAGCTGGCCGCCACCCTGATCGCCGCGCAGCTGGAGGACGACTCGGGGTTCCGCGAGCGCGTCGCCGAGATGGTCCGCGAGAGCGAGCCGGTGCTCGGCGAGGCCGTGATCGCGGGCACGGTGCCGCCCGCCGCCGACCCGGCCACCGTCGCCGCCCTCGCGTACCTCCTGCGCCCGGCCGGCTGGCCCGAGCGGGTCGAGGTCGCGCGCCGTGACCTGGAGCGATCCGCGACGGCCGCCGAGGAGGCCAAGGTCATCCGGCAGGTCGCCGAGCTCCGGGAGCAGATCGCCGCGGCGAAGAGCGCGCGGTCGGAGGAGACCGAGAGACTCCGCGCCGAGTTGCGTGAGCTCCGCGCCGAGAACGCCGAACTGCGCAAGCGCCTGCACGAGGCGCGGGGGAAGGCCAAGCGGGAGCACGCACGGGCGGAGGAGCTCGACCGGCGGCTGGGGGAGGAACGCGCCGCGTCCTCCGTCGCGGCGGCCACCGCGGAGGCGGAGCTTCGCCGGTTCCGCAGCCGTTTGTCCCATGCCGAGGCCGCCGCGGAGAGCGCCCGGCGCGCCGCCCGGGAGGGCCGCAACGTCGACGAGGCGCGGCTGCGCGTCCTCCTGGACGCCCTGACCGACGCCGCCAAGGGGCTCCGCGACGAGATCGCGCTGCCGCCCGGCATCACCCGGCCGGCCGACAGCGTCGGGGGGATCACGCCCAGCCGTCCCGGGCATCGTACGCTGCCGGGCCGTGCGCTCGCCGACAGCGACCCGGCGCTCCTCGACCAGTTGCTCACCCTGCCGCAGGTGCACCTCATCGTCGACGGCTACAACGTCACCAAGACCGGCTACGGCGACCTGCCGCTCGCCGACCAGCGGGCCCGCCTCGTCTCGGGTCTGGGCGTGCTGCACGCGCAGACGAAGGCGGAGGTGACGGTGGTGTTCGACGGCGCGGAGCTGAACTCCCCCGTCGCGGTGCAGGCGCCACGCGGCGTGCGGGTCCTGTTCAGCGAGCCGGGCCAGACGGCCGACGAGCTGATCGGCCACCTCGTACGCGCCGAACCGAGCGGGCGCGCGGTGGTGGTCATCTCCTCCGACCAGGAGGTCTGCGATTCGGCCCGGCGGGCCGACGCCCGGCCGGCCCCCTCGTCACTTCTCCTCCGCCGCCTCGGCCGCTCCTGACGCCCGCCCGCGGGCGGACACGCCGGATTGTCGGTACCTCCTCGTAACGTCTGGCAATGACGGCGACACGAGGAGGAATTCGTGCTCATCGACTGCGACAAGTGTGAGGTACGCAACGTCGGCTGTGCCGACTGCGTCGTCACGGCGATACCCGTGATGCCCGAGGCCGGCCTGGACCTCGACCCGCTCGAGCGCCGAGCGCTGGCGATTCTCGCCGCGGAAGGACTGATCCCACCCCTGCGAATGACGATCTCCATCGACCGCGCATCGTGACGACATGCGCGCACGCTGTTGTTTAAATGACCGGAATTGCAGAAATTCCCCGAGAAGCGGTTGTTACCAGCGTGAGACTTGACTAGTCTCACGCGCTGAGCCAGTCGCTGGTTCGTCGCCCCCCAGGCGACGGCGACGGCTCCCGCCGAGTCGTCACGTTCGGTGAGGTCGCCCACATTTCGGGCCCTACGACCCTCACCGGCACGACGAGCCGGGGAACCAGGTTTCCGGGGTGAATCGGAGCGCCGCCCGCGCTCCGTAGGGCGACTTCCACGCCCGAATCCGTCAGCTAACCCGGTAGGCGGACAGTGGGAGAGGGGCGTGCCGCAAATCGTGGCAACACAGCGCAGTGCCGACGGCTCGGCCGTCGGACGGCCGACCAGCGGCTGGAGCGGCCGCGCGTTGGTCACCCTGTGCGTCGCCGCCTCAGCGGCGCTTGCTTTGCCGGCCGGTACGGCCGAGGCCAAGCCGAAGCAGACGCTGAGCCAGGCGAAGGCGCAACTGACCACGTTGAACTCGCAGGTCGACCAGCAGGACAACGCCTACAACAAGGCCAAGGAGCAGTGGGCGGCGACTGAGAAGAGGGTCAAGGCGCTCAACGCCTCGGTCAAGCAGCAGCGCCGGTCCTGGGCGGAGCTCCGTGTCCGCGTCGCGCAGATGGCCGCGTCCGCGTACAAGAACGGCTCGACCGACACCGACGTCCCCGCCCTGGTCTCGGCGAAGGATCCGCAGACGGTGCTCGACCAGATGTCGGCCTTCGCGCAGGTGTCGAAGAACCGCTCCACCGAGCTCGCCCAGTTCCTGAACGCCGCGCAGTTGCTGCAGCGGCAGCAGGCACAGGCCCAGCAGGCCGAGACCGATCGGGCGCAGAAGAAGAACGCCGCGCTCACGAAGAAGAACAACATCGAGAAGTCGATCACGCAGCAGAAGGCGCTGATCAAGAAGCTCGGTGCTGCGGACACCGGCGGTGGCGGCGGTAGCGACACCGGTCCGGTGGCGAGCAACTGCGGCGGCGGCTACCCGGGGTCGGCCACCGGCAAGGCGCGGACCGTGCTGGTGTGGGCCTACAGCAAGTGCGGCACCCCGTACCTCTACGGCGGCAACGGCCCGCGGTACGACTGCTCCGGCTTCACGATGGCGGCCTACGCGCAGGCCGGGGTGAGCATCCCCCGCATCGTCCCCGACCAGTACAACGCCACAGCGAGGGTCTCCCGGGCGAACCTGTCGCCCGGCGACCTGGTCTTCTTCGACAACCTGGGGCACGACGGCATCTACGTCGGCGGCGACAAGTTCATCCACTCGCCGCACACGGGCTCGTACGTCAAGATCGACAGCCTGACCAACCCCTGGTACAGCTCGCACTACGTCGGCGCCGGCGCGCTCTAGGGACGGATCATCATGGCCAAGGAGCGTACGATCATGTCCAGGACCGGCCGCCGGTTCGTGACGACCGCCGGGTTCGTCGCCATCGCCGGGCTGTCCCTGCCCGGGCTTCCCGCACACGCCGACCCGGGCGG
Organism: Actinoallomurus sp.; assembly: GCA_045806665.1. GTDB lineage: Bacteria > Actinomycetota > Actinomycetes > Streptosporangiales > Streptosporangiaceae > Actinoallomurus. The sequence continues at coordinate 43,339 of JBJMIW010000276.1, read as the reverse complement.
CTCGCTGAGCACGGCGAAGGCACAGCTCGCGAAGCTGAACGACCAGGTCGACCAGCTGGGCAACCAGTACAACAAGACCAAGGCGGACTGGAAGGCGGCCCAGGGCCGGGTCAACGCGCTGAGCAAGTCGGTGAAGGCCGAGCGCCAGGCCTTCCAGCAGCTGCGGCTACGGGTGGCGCAGCTCGCCGCGGACGCCTACAAGAGCGGAGACAACGGCTCGATCCCCGCGCTCGTCAGCTCGAAGAACCCGGACGCCGTCCTCTCGCAGATGTCGGCGTTCACGCAGATCGCCAACAACCGGGCGGCCGAGTTCCAGCAGTACCTCGCGTCCGCTCAGCGGCTGGAGCGCGAGCAGGCGCTGCGCGTGCAGGCCGCCCAGCAGCTCAGCGCGAAGAAGACGCAGCTCGAGCAGCAGCGCGCGCAGGCGGACGCGGCCGTCAAGAAGCAGCTGAGGCTGCTCGCCAGGCTCGGCGGGGCCATCGATCCGGGCAGTTCCAAGGAGAACTGCTCGATCCTCGCGTCGGGCAAGGCGGAGACCGTGCTCAAGTTCGCCTGCGCGCAGCTCGGCAAGCCGTACGTCTTCGGCGGTGCGGGCCCGGGCGTCTGGGACTGCTCCGGGCTGACGATGGTGGCGTACGCCAAGGTCGGCATCAAGCTCAACCACTGGGTGCCGGACCAGTACGACGCCAGCCGGCGGGTCTCCAAGGCCGACCTGCAACCCGGCGACCTCGTCTTCTTCCATGACCTTGGACACATGGGGATCTACGTCGGCAACGGCAAGTTCCTCCATGCCCCGCACACCGGCGACGTGGTCAAGATCTCCAACCTCAGCGACGCCTGGTACGCCTCCACGTGGGTGGGCGGCGGTCGGCTGGTCTGAGGCCGACGGACAACTGAACAACGGACGCCGACAGGCCGGGGGGACGGACTCCCGGCCGGCGCACCGAGAGCGCGGACCGGATCCGGTCGGCCTGACGGCGTCACTCTTCACACCGAAGCTTCCGCACCGGGGATGGTGCGGATCGCGGCGCAGGCCATGTGTCGCTCGGCCGGAGGGGGCACCGTCAGCCGCGGCGCGTCGTGGGACGCACCGTGCGGGACGGGCCGGTTCCGGCTTGTCAGAGATGCAGACAAACGGTCATCACCGATGTGGCCCGACCGGGCCGTGGTGGCCGTGAGCGCCTAATCCGTGGGCACACGGAGCCGGGGAGCCGATCGCGCTTACGCGCGGCATTCACGGGGGTGAATCGGGGCGCCTGTCCTCCCACAGGCATGCCGTAGGGCGGCTTCCATGCCCGAACCCGACAGCTAACCCGGTAGGCGTAGTGGAAGGAGAGACCCCTGTCTCGCAACCCCTCGACCGCTTCGTTCCTGCGCCTTCGCCTCGCCGGAGGCATGGTCGCGGCAGGTGCGGTCCTCGCACCCGTCGCCCTGACGGTCCCCGCGGCGCACGCCGCGACCCCTCAGACGGCCGTCGCCACGGCGCAGAAGAAGCACACGTCCTGGAGCCAGCGGCACAAGGTCGGGCTGAAGGCGGTCGCCGCCGCCCGTAAGCAGATCGGCAAGTGGTACCGCTACGGGGGTGCCGGCCCCAGGACGTTCGACTGCTCCGGTCTGGTGCAGTACTCCTACCGCAAGGCGGGCGTCCGCCTACTGCGCACCGCGGGGCAGCAGCACCGCCAGGTCAAGCGCCACGTCCGGTGGCAGAACCTCGCGGTCGGTGACCTGGTGTACTTCAACCACAACAACCACACCGGGATCATCTCCAAGGTGTCGGGCCACAAGATCTACATGATCCACGCGTCGCACACCGGGACGCGGATCAAGCAGGTCCGGATCGACAACAACAGTTACTACCGCAGTGAGTTCTACGGCGCCGTACGCCCGTACTGAGCCGGCCTGAAGGCCGGGGCCGTCCACCGCGACGGCACCGAACCGGCTGATCACGCCGGGGTCGTCCCTGTGGGCGACCCCGGCGTTCCCAGCTTCGCCCGCTACCATCACGCGCATGTCATCGGCGGGCACCTGGCAGCGACGGGTCGCCGCACTGGCCGGGGTGGCGATCGCCGCCGACCTGGTCACCGCGGTCGGCTACGTCACGCTGCACCGCGAGACAGGGCCCGCGGCCGCGTCCTTGCGCAGTGCGACGACGACGCCCGCCCCGAGCCCCGCCACGGTCGCCGCCCTCCTGCAGCGCCGCTCCCGCGCCGTCCTCACCCACGACCGCGCGGCCTTCCTCGCCACCGTCGACCCGTCCGCGCAGGCGTTCCGCGCGGGGCAGGAGACGCTGTTCGACAATCTGGCGAAGGTCCCCCTGACGACGTGGCGCGAGTCCCTCGCCGACAGCCGCCCCGCGGCCGCCGCCGACGACGGCTGGACGGCGCGGCTGACGCTCACGTACCGGCTGCGCGGCTTCGACGCACACGACGTCGCCTACACGCGGTACCTCACCTTCGACCGGCGCAAGGACGCGGGCTGGGTCGTGTCCGGTGACGGCTCCGCGCACGGCCTGCGCGACGACCCGCAGATCTGGGACGGCGGCGACCTCACCGTCATCCGGGGCCGGCGCAGCCTGGTCCTCGGTGAGGCCGGCACCGGCGTCGGAGACGGGACCCCTGTCGGAGACACGACCGGCGCCGAGACACGGACCGCCGAACTGCGGGACATCGCCCGCCGGCTGGACACCGGCGTCGGCCTGGTCTCCCGCGTGGTCGGCGACGGCTGGTCCCAGCGGGTGGTGGCACTCGCGCCCGCGACGGAGCAGCGGGCCGAGGAGCTCGTCGGCGACGTACGGAACCTCGGGGACATCGCCGCGCTCGCGATCGTCAGCGGCGGCGCGGGCGACCCGGAGGGCGGCGCCGACCGCGTCGTCATCACCCCCACCGCGTTCGGGCGGCTGAACGGGCTCGGCCGTCACGTCGTGCTCACCCACGAACTCGTTCACGTGGCCATGGGCGGCGCCCGCGACAGCCACACCCCCATGTGGCTCGTCGAAGGACTCGCCGACTACGTCGGCTACAAGGACGCGGGCGTCTCGACGAAGGCGGCGGGACGCGAGCTCGCCGCGCAGATCGCCTCAGGCGGACCACCGGCCGCACCACCGGGGCGCAGCGCCTTCACCGGGTCCGGCGAAGGCCTGTCCGCCGCGTACGAAGAGGCGTGGCTCGCCTGCCGGATGATCGCCGAACGCTACGGTGAGGCCAGGCTGGTCCGGCTGTACCGCGCCGCCGAGACCGAACCCGGCGACGCCGGAGATCCGCGGATCGAAGAGCGCGCCCTCCAGAGCGTGCTCGGCATCGGGTCCAGCCAGTTCGCCGTACAGTGGCGGACCTACCTGCGGAAGGAGCTCGCATGACGGTCCCAGGCGGTCCGGAGCACGCGGAGCCGCCCGTGCGTACCCACACCGGGACCGCGCACGACGTCGGGCCGTCGCAGGCGTCCCGGCGCGCCGCTGCCATCGCGGCCGCGGCGCTGGGCGCGCTGCTGGTCGTCCTCGTCGCGGTGGTGACGCCCTGGCATCCGCTGCCCGGCGGCCGTGCCGCGCCCGATCCGGCGCTCGACTTCACACAGCGCCAGGTCGCGCGCAGCGAGGCGTTCAGCGCCGCGCTGGATCCGCCCGCGTACGCCGCGCTCGCCGCCGGCCTGATCCTCGTCCTCGCCCTCGGTCTGACCCCATGGGGCGCCAGGCTCCTCGGCAGGGTCATCCGCGCGGTGTCGGTGCGGTCGTCCGCCACGGACGCGAACCCGTCGCTGCGGCGCCGGGCCGTGTGGGTGGTCTGCGTGGCCGTGGTGCTGTCCGCGCTGACCCAGTTGGTGGCGCTGCCGTTCGCGGCCTGGTCGGAGTCGGTGCTGCGACGGTACGGCCTGTCGACCCAGGGCTGGGGCTCCTGGTTCACCGACCGGCTGACGGGGTTCGGCGTGAGCCTCGTCATCTGGATCGTCGCGCTGCTGGGGCTGTACCTGCTCATCCACCGGTTCCCACGGCACTGGTGGGCGGGCGCGGCCGTCGGCGGCTTCCTGCTCGTCACGGGCGTCTCCTACGCGTACCCGGTCGTGGTCGAGCCGCTGTTCAACTCCTTCACCTCGATGCCCGCCGGGCCGCTGCGCACGGATCTGCTCCGGATGGCACACGCGGACGGGGTGCCCGTGCGCGACGTGCTGGTCGCCGACGCGTCGAAGCGCACGACGGAGCTGAACGCCTACGTCTCCGGCTTCGGCTCCACGCGGCGGATCGTCGTGTACGACACCCTCCTCGTGTCGCAGTCGCCGAAGGAGGTCGAACTCGTCGTCGCGCACGAACTCGGCCACGCCAAGCGGAACGACGTGCTGACGGGCACCCTCGTCGGCGGCCTCGGGGTCGCGGCCGGCGCCTGCGTCCTCTACCTGGTGATGACCTCGCCGGGCCTGCTGCGCCGCGCCGGGGTGCGCTCGGCGGCCGACCCGCGCTCGACCGCGCTGCTGCTGGCCGCGGTCACCGTCCTCGCCCAGGCGGTGGGGCCCGCGCAGAACCTCGTGAGCCGCCACATCGAGGCCCGGGCCGACGTGCACGCCCTCGAGCTGACGCGTGACCCGGCGACCTTCGTCGCGATGCAGCGGTCGCTCAGCCTCCGCAACCTCGACGACCTGTCACCGGACCCGTTCGCCTACGCGTTGTGGAACACCCACCCCTCCGGGCCGGAGCGCATCGCGATGGGGCGGGCGTGGGCGCGACTGCACCACGTGCCCGTACCGGGACCGGCCGTACACCCCTGACCCGTCAGGGGTGTACGGCCGGTGTGCGCGGAGACTACTGCGTGACCGGGCTGGTCTCTCCGACGCCGCGGCGTGCGCCGAGCGGCGAGCCGACCGGTAGGGCGTACCGGCCGCCCATGCCGTTCACCACGCCGGCCGAGGAGGTGTACCAGGCGACCAGGGCGGTCAGCACACCCACCCAGCCGCCGAACTTGATCATTCCGCTGCTGTGCGAGAAGTTGCCGATGAACAGGATGATCTCGGTCAGCTCCAGGGTGAGGAACACCCCGAAGACGGCCGCCGTCACCTGGCTGCTCCAGAGGAGCATGTACGTGTTGAAGATCGCGAACGCCAGCAGGATCCAGCCGAGGTCATTCTGGATCAGGTCCTCGGGGTTGGCCTTCGTGGCCGCCGCCGTGGCCGCGGCCGTCGGCGCGACCCAGCGGACGTACAGCCCCAGGCCGATCCAGAAGCCGCCGTACGTCGAGAAGGCGGTCGCTCCGAAGACGTTCCGGTTGCGGAACTCCCACATGCCGGCCAGCAGCTGGCACAGGCCGCCGTACGCGAACGCGTATCCGAGCCAGGCGTCCGTGCCGTCGGTCCAGCCGGCGTTCTTGGCGGAGAGAAGGAATGTGGTGAGGGCGAACGCCGCCAGCCCGAGGGGGGCTGGATCGGCGATCGCGGACACCGGGGTGGGGGGTCGGGGGGGTTCGGTCATGGGTGGCTCCTCCTCATCGTGAAGCTCACCGCCGTGCCTCGTCAGATCAGCCTTCGGTGTTTCGCAGGCCGGTCGGGGGTCGGGCGGCCAGGACGCGCGTGACAACACTAACTCCGTGTTTCGCTGTGGTCACGGGGGTGCGTCATTGCGATCTGATCAAGCATGCGATCCTGGCAACGATGAGGAAGACGCTCGTCCTGACCAACGACTTCCCGCCCCGCCCGGGCGGGATCCAGGCGTTCGTGCACAACCTGGCGGTTCGCCGGCCGTCCGGCTCGCTCATCGTGTACGCCCCGGAGTGGGACGGCGCGGCCGAGTTCGACGCCGCACAGCCGTTCCCGGTGGTGCGGCACCCGAGGCCGACGATGCTCCCGCTGCCCTCGGTGCTGCGGCGCGCCACCGAGATGGTCCGCGCGGAGGGCTGCGATTCGGTCGTCTTCGGCGCGGCGGCGCCCCTGGGACTCCTCGCCGCGCCGCTGCGCCGGGCCGGCGTCGAGCGGTTCATCGGGATCACGCACGGCCACGAGGCGGGCTGGGCGGCCCTGCCCGGATCACGGCGGTTGCTGCGCCGCATCGGGGACGAGGTCGACGTGCTGACCTACCTGGGGGAGTACACCCGGACCCGGATGGCCCGCGCGCTGTCGCCCACGGCGGTGGCGCGGATGCGGCGGCTCGCCCCCGGAGTCGACGAGACGGTCTTCCGCCCCGGTGCCGGGGGAGAGGAGATCCGGGCCCGGTACGGTCTGGCGGACCGCCCGGTCGTCGTGTGCGTCTCCCGCCTGGTCCCGCGCAAGGGGCAGGACGCGCTGATCCATGCCTGGCCGCACGTCCTGCGTGCCGTGCCGGACGCCGCCCTGCTGATCGTCGGTGGCGGCCCGTACCGCACGACGCTCGAACGACTCCGTGTGACGCTCGGGGTGGCCGACGCCGTACGGCTGACCGGCGCCGTTCCCTGGGAGGAACTCCCCGCGCACTACGACGCCGGCGACGTGTTCGCGATGCCCTGCCGGACCCGCCGTCGCGGGCTCGACGTCGAGGGCCTCGGCATCGTCTACCTGGAGGCGTCCGCGACCGGCCTTCCGGTGGTGGCGGGCGACTCGGGCGGCGCACCCGACGCCGTCCTCGACGGCGAGACCGGCGTCGTGGTGGACGGCCACTCGGTCCGCGCGGTCGCCGAGGCGGTCATCCGTCTGCTGCGCGACCCCTCCGCGGCCCAGGCGATGGGCAAGACGGGGCGTTCCTGGGTCGAGCGCGAGTGGCGCTGGGAGGTGCAGGCCGTCCGCTTCGCCGGCCTGCTGGGCTCCTGAGGCGGGTCACCCGGTCGGCGAATTGAGGTCGAGAACTGACCGCTTTGCGGCCTAGCGTTGCTCGCAACGGACTCCAACCGACCACAGAGGCAAACGACCATGACGTCGAGCGGCGAGACCACCACTCTGACCGGCGAGCGCGCGGACCTGCTGGCGGCCCTGCGCAAGAGCCGGCACTTCCTGCGGTTCACCGTTCGCGACCTGAGCGACGAGCAGGCCGCACGCCGTACCACGGTCAGCGAGCTGTGCCTCGCCAGCCTGATCAAGCACGTCACCGAGGCCGAGCGCCGATGGGTGGCCTTCATCCTCGACGGACCCGCCGCCATGGAGAGCGACGGGGACTGGGCGGCCTACTTCCGCATGGCGGAGGGGGAGACGCTCGCCGGGCTGCTCGATGCGTACGACGAGATGGCCCGCCGTACGGATGAGGTCCTGGCGACGCTGCCCGACCTGGACGCCTCCCGGCCGCTGCCCGCCAGGCCCTGGTTCGAGCCAGGCGTCCGCTGGTCGGTGCGCCAGGTGCTCCTCCATGTGATCGCCGAGACCGCCCAGCACGCCGGCCACGCCGACATCATCCGCGAGTCCCTCGACGGCGCCAAGACCATGGGCTGACCGCCGGCCGACCTCGAGTTCGGGACCGTCGCCGTTTCGGATCGATCCGGGGCGGCGACGGTCCCGAACCCGGCGTGCGGTCAGGCGTACAGAGCCTCGATCTCGTCGGCGAAGTCCTTCTCGACGAGGTTCCGCTTGACCTTCAGGGTCGGGGTGAGGTGGCCGGACTCCTCGGTGAAGTCCACGTCGAGGATCCGGTACTTCTTGATCGCCTCGGCCTTCGACACCGTGGTGTTGGCGTCGGCCACCGCCGCGTCGATCTCCTTGACCAGCTCCGGGTCCTGGGTCAGCTCGGCGATGGACAGGCCCGTCTTGCCGTGCTGTTCCTTCCACGGCTCCAGCGCCTCGGGGTCGAGGGTGACGAGACAGCCGATGAACTTGCGGGCGTCGCCGACCACCATGCACTGGCTGATCAGCGGGTGCGCGCGCAGGCGGTCCTCCAGCGGCGCCGGCGCGACGTTCTTTCCGCCGGCGGTGACGATGATCTCTTTCTTGCGGCCGGTGATCCGCAGGTATCCGTCCCCATCGAGTTCGCCCACGTCGCCGGTGTGGAACCAGCCGTCCTCCAGGGCGGCCTTGGATGCATCCTCGTTGTGCCAGTAACCGGCGAAGACGTTCGGTCCCTTGACGAGGACCTCCCCGTCGTCGGCGATCCGGATGGTCGTGCCGGGAATCGGCTTGCCGACGCTGCCGATGTGGTTGCCGCCGGGCAGGTTGACCGCCGCCGGGGCGGTCGTCTCGGTCAGGCCGTACCCCTCGAGGATCGTGATGCCCACGCCGTCGAAGAAGTGGCCGAGCCGCTCGCCGAGCGCCGCGCCGCCTGACACGGCGTGCGTGACCCGGCCGCCGACCGCGGCCCGCAGCTTGCCGTACACCAGCTTGTCGAACAGGGCGTGCTTCAGCCGAAGCCCGAGCCCGGGGGAGTCGGCGCGGCTGTAGGCGATCGCGGTGTCGGCCGCGATGCGGAAGATGCGGCCCTTGCCGTCGGCGGCGGCCTTCTGCTCGGCGCCGATGTAGACCTTCTCGAAGACGCGTGGCACCGCGAGCAGGAAGGTCGGCTGGAACGAACCGAGGTCGTCCACGACGTGCCTCATGTCGGACGTGTGGCCGAGCGCGACGCCCCCCTCGACGCAGCCGACCTCGATGAGCCGGGCGAACACGTGGGCGAGCGGCAGGAACAGCAGCGTCGATCCGTTCTCGAGGCCGAACACCTCCGTCAGCGCGCCCTCGCTGACGTTCCGTGCCGTCGCGAGCAGGTTGCCGTGGGTGATCTCGCAGCCCTTGGGGCGGCCGGTGGTGCCCGAGGTGTAGATGATCGTGGCCAGGTCTCCGGCGGCCCGCGACTCCCGCCGCTCCATCAGGTCCTGGTCCGAGCCCTCACCGCTCGGCAGGGCGTCCATCCGCCACACGTTCGCCAGCTCGGGCAGGCGGTCCCGGACCGCCTCGACGGTGTTCTCATGGTCGTCGGTCTCGACGAACACGCCCTTGGCGCCGGAGTCGCCGACGATCCACTCGACCTGCGAGGCCGAGGACGTCTCGTAGATCGGCACGGCGATGCCGCCGGCGGCCCAGATCGCGTAGTCGGCGACGGTCCACTCGTACCGGGTGCGGGACATGATCGCGACACGGTCGCCCGGCTCGATGCCGGCGGCGATCAGCCCTTTGGCCACCCTGGTGACCTCGTCGGCGAACTCGCGCGCGGTGACGTCCCGCCACCCGGAGCCGGCCTTTCGCCGGATGACGACACGATCCGGCTCTTCGGCGGCCCGGGAGAAGAGTGTGTCGGTGAGATTCGCCGAGTCGACGATCGTCACCTGTGCGGGAACGGCGTACTCACGCACGAGGTACTCCTCAGCTGGTGCGGCGGGCATTCGGACGGACGCTACCGCGTCAACATACTCATCGGTAGCCTCGGGTGCGGTGACACGTCTCGCATTTCTTCTTACCACGCGTGAAACCGCCTCGTTGATCCCTGTTCCCTCGTCGGCCGTCTCGGCGTGATGGTGGACGGGCCGGTAAGGACATCGTCCGGTTCGCGCTAAGGACGGGCCAGACCGGGGGCGGCGGCGGATCGGCGCGGTCAGAATACGCGTCGGCCACGTATTTCGTGGCCCCGACGGGGGAGATGATGTCGTTGCTCGAGGTGGTCGCGATGAACGAGGTGGATGCCGAGGCCGCCGAGGTGGGAGGCGCCGACCGCATCATGGCCGTCGCCGACCGGCAGTCCGGCGGCCTCTCGCCGGATCCCAAGACCGTCGCCGCGATGCGTAGGACGACATCGCTGCCGATCCGGGTGGTGCTCCGGGCCAAGGGCGGCTTCCGGACGACCGAGCCGGAACTCGACCGGCTCTGCCGGGCCGCCGCCGCGCACGCCGGCGCCGGGGCGGACGGCTTCGTGTTCGGGTTCCTGCACGCCGACCACACCGTCGACCTGTCCGCGACCGCGCGGCTCGCCGACGCCGTGCGGCCGCTGCCCTGGACGTTCTACCGCGCGATCGACCACGCCACCGAGCCGGAGGCCGCCTGGCGCGCGCTCCGCCTGCTGCGGGGTCTGGACTCCGTCCTGTGCGCCGGAGCGGCGGGCGGCGTGGGCGCCGGGATGGAGGCCCTGCTCCGCAGGGCCGCCGAGGACGCGCGGCTCATGCTGGTCGGCGGCGGCCTGCGGCGCACGCACGTCGCGGCCCTCGCGGCGGCCGGGGTACGGGCCTTCCAGGTCGAGGACGCGGTGCGCCCGGTCGGTGCCGGGGAGCAGGCCCCGGTCGACGCCGCGCGTGTCCGCGAGTGGCGCACGCTCGTCGACGCCGCGTCCGAACGCTGATTGCGATGGCCGGGCCGAGGTGCCTGGCGGCCGGCCGGTCATAAAGTTGGCGCATGCGGGTTCATGTGGTCAGCGACGTGCACGGACGGGCGGACGCGCTCGCCGGCGCCGGCGACGGAGCCGACGCCTTCATCTGCCTCGGCGATCTGATCCTGTTCATCGACTACGACGACCACGGCAAGGGCATCTTCGCCGAACTGTTCGGCAAGGAGCACGCCGCGACGTTCATCGAGCTGCGCACCCAGAAGCGCTTCGAGGAGGCTCGGTCATTCTCCCGCTCGATGTGGGCGACGCTGGAGGGCGACGCCAGGCCGTACATCGAGGCCGCCGTGCGCCGGCAGTACAAGGAACTGTTCGGCGCGATGCCGACGCCCGCGTTCCTCACCTACGGAAACGTCGACATCCCCCGGCTGTGGCCGGAGAGCCTGCGGCCCGGCCAGCGGGTGCTCGACGGCGAGACCGCCGAGATCGGCGGCCTGCGCTTCGGCTTCGTCGGCGGTGGGCTGCGCACCGAGTACCGCACCCCATACGAAGTGGACGACGACGTCTACGCGGGGAAGGTCGCGGCGATCGGCGAGGTCGACGTGCTGTGCTGCCACATCCCGCCCGCGGTCCCCGAACTGCTGTACGACACGGTCGCGCGGCGCTTCGAACGCGGCAGCGAGGCGGTCCTGCGTCTCATCCACGAGACACAGCCGAAATACGTGCTGTTCGGCCACGTCCACCAGCCGCTCGTTCGCCGCACCCGCATCGGCCGGACCGAATGCGTCAACGTCGGGCACTTCCGCGCACGTGGGGTTCCGTACGTTCTGGAGTGGTAGCCGCTACGCTCCGCTCAAGGCGGTGACGCCGCGTCCATTTCCCGCCCGAATGAAAGTCCGAGAGAAGGAAACGCCGATGGCGGACCGTACCAGCTCCAGCATCACCATTGCAGCCGGAAGGCCAGAGATCATGGCGGTCATCGCCGATTTTGCGGAATATTCTGAATGGGCGGAAGGAATCACCGCGGCCGAGGTCGTCGCCACCGGAGACGACGGCCGCGCCGAACAGGTGCGGATCACGCTGGAGGCTGGGCCGATCAAGGACACCTACGTCCTGGCCTACGACTGGGACGACGACGAAGCGGTGCACTGGCACCTCGCGGAGCGCGGCACCATGCTGACCGGCATGACCGGCGCCTACCGGCTCGCCGAGCGCGACGGCGACACTGAGGTGACGTACGAACTGGCCGTCGACGTGCGCGTGCCCATGATCGGCATGGTCAAGCGGAAGGCGGAGAAGCGCATCATCGACACGGCCCTCAAAGGGCTGAAGCGACGCGTCGAGGAATAGCCATGCGATGGGATCCGGCGATGGGCGCGGCCGCGAGTGACGCGGGGCACCCCGTGGCGCGGGCGTCCTCCGCGGGACGGTACGGTTTCACGCCGAACGATAGGTAGATGATGACCAATGAGTGAGCAGCCACCCTCTGTCCTCTATGAGGCCGTGCGTCTCGTCGACACGCTCCGCCGGAAGATGAACTCCGGCGGCGCGCGCAAGGACGACGTCTGGAGTGAGGCCACGAGCGAGGCCTGGGGCGCGCACATCGCGACCGGCGCGGCGGAATGCCGTTACTGCCCGGTGTGCCGCGCGATCGCGGCCTCTCGGGAGTCGGGGCCCGAGGTCCTCTCCCACGTGATGGCGGCGGGCGAGCAGCTCTACTCGGCGGTCCGCGAGGCGATGGCAGGGTTCGAGCGCACGCGGCCGCGCCCCCAGGCTGCGGGCGACGACCCGGCGGGCGCCGGCACTGCGACGGGTTGACGGAGGAGAAGCGTCCATGACGCTGACCATTGGTGTGGATGTCGGCGGTACGAAGGTCGCCGCCGGGGTGGTCGACGACCATGGGCGGATTCTGGAGAAGGTACGGCGTCCGACGCCGTCCACCAGCCCGCATGAGACCGCCCGGGTGATCGCCGAGGTCGTCGAGATCCTGAAGGGCCGCTTCGGCGAGGTCGAGGCCGTCGGTCTCGGTGCCGCCGGGTTCGTGGACGAGAGCCGGTCGACCGTGCTGTTCGCACCGAACCTCGCCTGGCGCGACGAGCCCATCAAGAAGAAGGTCGAGGGCGAGGTCGGGCTCCCGGTCGTCGTGGAGAACGACGCGAACGCCATCGCCTGGGGCGAGGCGAAGTTCGGGGCCGGACGCGGCGAGGACCACATGGTCCTCATCGCCCTCGGCACCGGAATCGGCGGCGGCCTCATCCTCGGCGGCGAGCTCTACCGCGGCCGGTTCGGCATCGGCGCCGAGTTCGGGCACTACCGCGTGGTGCCCGACGGCCGGCGCTGCGGCTGCGGCAACCGCGGCTGCTGGGAGCAGTACGCCTCCGGGAACGCCCTGGTCGCCGAGGCCCGCGAAATCGCCCGGGTGTCCCCGGCGCTGGCCGGCCGGCTGCTCGAACTCGGCAACGGCCGGCCCGAGGGCATCAGCGGCCCGGAGATCACCGAGGCGGCACGCGAGGGCGACAGCGCGGCGCTGGAGTGCTTCCGCACCATCGCCCGCTGGGTCGGGCAGGGACTCGCCGACCTCGCGGCCATTCTGGACCCCGGGGCGTTCGTCATCGGCGGCGGCCTGTCGGAGGCGGGCGACCTGCTGCTCGATCCGACGCGCGCGGCGTTCGAGAACGCCCTCACCGGCCGGGGCCACCGTGCCTTCGCCGACATCAGGATCGCCGAGCTGGGCCCGGACGCCGGCATCGTCGGCGCCGCCGATCTCGCCCGCTCCCGCTAGATGCCGACCGTACGACTGGTCAGCTACAACATCCGGTCCATGCGGGACGACCGGGCGGCGCTCGTTCGCGTCGTCCGGCGTCTGCGGCCGGACATCCTCTGCGTCCAGGAGGCCCCGCGCTTCCTGCACTGGCGGCGCGAGCGGAGGTGGCTCGCCCGGAGCGCGGCGCTCGTCCCGGTGGGGTTCAAGCGCGCCGCCGGGCTGCAGTTGTACGCCGGGCCGCGGGCTACCGGGATCTGCGGGCGGCACCGCCTGCTGTCGCCCGTGCCCGACATGCACCGTCGCGGCCTCATCCTCGGGCTGTTCGACGTCCGCGGCGTCCGCCTGATCGCCGCCGGCGTCCACCTCGACCTCGCCGCCGAGCCGCGCCGCCGGCACGCCGAGGAGATCACCGAGGAGCTCGACCGTGCCCGTGCGGAGACCGGCGCGCCCGTGGTGGTGGCCGGGGACATCAATGAGGAGCCCGGGGGCGCGACCTGGGACTTCCTCGCCGAACGCTTCCAGGACGCGGGCGCGGCCGCGCCGTACGGGCTGTCGGAGACGTTCAGCACGGCCGACCCGACACGTCGCATCGACGGTGTCTTCGCCGACACGGGCATCGAGGTGATCCGCTGTGGCGTGCCGGACGACCCCGACCTGCTCGCCGACTACCCGGCCGCGACCGACCACCGCCCCGTCCTCGCCGAGCTACGCCTGTGAACGGATCGCCTGATCACCTGCCGGTGGTACCCCGACGCGCCGCCCGCGAGCCCACCATCGGCACGACGACACGCGCTCGCGGAGCGAGCGGCGTTCACACGCCGGCGCCGTCGTCGTCCGGGGGGTCGTCGCCCAGCTGGAGGACGAGGGCGACGAAGCCGCCGATGAACGCCGCGACCGCGGCGAACGCCGCCCAGCTCGGGACGGTCCAGCCGAGGAAGACCGACACCACCAGGTAGACCGGCCCGCCGAGCAACGCGATCCACGCGAACCGCGTCGTCGGGTCCGCCTTCGGCAGCGGCGGCGGGGGCGGGGGGACGTAGTGATCTTCGTCCTCGGCGGCGGGCTTGACCACGCGCGCCGTCGCGGTGCGCTCCGCTCCGGAGTCGTCCATCGCCGAGGCCGGGGCCTCGCCCGGACCGTCATCGATGTTCTCCTCGGCAGGCCAGGGCGTCTCGTCGCCGTCCGCGGGCCGGTCGAAACCGGCCACGATCTCGGCGAAGATCTCGTCCTCGTCGCGCGAGACGGCGTAGTCCGCGCGCAACTCGGGGAGGCGGCGTTCCAGGATGTCCTCGGCGGCCTGTTTGGCCTCCGCGTCCGCGTACAGCCGGTCGGTGGGCTCCTCGGGTAGCCGCACGTCGAGGTAGCCGCCGGTCGTCCCCGGCGCCGGGGCGGCGTAGGCGGCGATGCCCGCATCCCGGAGGGTGGCCAGCATCGCGTCCGCGAGCTGCGGAGACAGGTCGGCGAGGGGGACGTAGGCGTCCGCCGTGAGTCCGTTGCCCCGCCGGCTCATATCCCGGTCTCCCGTCGCATCCTGGCCAGGCCGTCGTGCGACACGTCTGTCGTGCGCGACCGGACATGCGGCGACAACGCCATGGCGCCTCCCCTCGAACTGCCGTCGGCCGACGCTTCAAGATGAGCCTACGACCCCCGCGCCGCGCAAGGTCGAAAACATGTCGTGTGTGGATGTGGGTGTGTCCGGCGCGAGATGGGAAGATGATTATCATCCCACGGCCGGGTGAACGGCAGGGGGTAAGGGAAGGCGGGCCGTTGTTCTACTGGGTCGTCAAGGCGATTTTGGCACCATTTCTCTATCTGGTCTGGCGACCGCGCGCGCACGGCGCGCAGAACGTACCGAGGCATGGTCCGGCGATCCTGGCGGGCAACCATCTCTCCTTCGCCGACCACTTCTTCGGGCCGCTCCCGTTGCCGCGCAAGGTCACGTTCCTGGCGAAGGCGGAGTACTTCACCGGGACGGGCGTCAAGGGCTTCCTCAGCCGGATGTTCTTCAGCGGCCTCGGACAGGTGCCGATCGACCGTACGGGCGGCCGGGCGAGTGAGGACGCGCTGCGGACCGGGCTGCGGGTGCTGGCCGAGGGCAAGCTGCTCGGGATCTACCCGGAGGGCACCCGCGCGCCGGACAACCGGCTGTACCGCGGCAAGACCGGCGTGGCCCGGCTCGCCCTCGAGTCGCGTGCGCCGGTCGTCCCGATGGTCATGATCAACACGTTCGAGCTGATGCCCTCCGGGCGGCCGCTGCCCCGGCTGCGGCCGCGCCCCGAAGTCCGGTTCGGCGAGCCTCTCGACTTCTCGCGGTACTACGGCATGGCGCGTGACAGGGTCGTGCTGCGCGCGGTGACCGACGAGATCATGCACGCGATCATGCGGCTGTCCGGGCAGGAGTACGTCGACCGGTACGCCGCGGACGTCAAGGAAGATGCGGCCGCGGATCCGGACAAGTCGGCGGAGGACCTGTCCCTGGTGGAAGAGCAGGGTGCCGAGCGAGCCTCAAACACCTCGAAGGGCTGATCAGAGGGGCGGCTTTCCGATATGGTCTAGACCAATCGGGATGGTCGTGTCCTATGGGCGCGCCGCCTTCGAATACGTCCTACCCGCTCACTAGTCTGGGCGGGTGAACTGTGGGTTACAAAGAGGAGTAGGGCATGCGTGTCGGAGTGCTGACCGGTGGCGGTGACTGCCCCGGGCTGAACGCCGTCATCCGCGCCGTTGTCCGTAAGGGCATCCAGGTCTACGGATACGAGTTCGTCGGCTTCCGCGACGGCTGGCGTGGTCCGCTCGAGGGCGACACCCGGCCGCTCGACGTCCAGGCGGTCCGGGGCATCCTGCCACGCGGTGGCACGATCCTCGGCTCCTCCCGGACGAACCCGATCAAGATCGAGGGCGGCGTCGAGCGGATCAAGGACAACCTCGCCGGGCTCGGGGTCGACGCCCTCATCGCCATCGGCGGGGAGGACACCCTCGGCGTGGCGCGCCAGCTGCACGACCACGGGGTGAAGGTCGTCGGCGTCCCCAAGACCATCGACAACGACCTCAACGCCACCGACTACACGTTCGGGTTCGACACCGCGGTGAACATCGCGATGGAGGCCATCGACCGGCTGCACACCACGGCCGAGTCGCACCACCGCGCGCTGATCTGCGAGGTCATGGGACGGCACGCGGGCTGGATCGCGCTGCACGCCGGCATGGCCGCGGGGGCGAACGTCATCCTCATCCCGGAGAAGCCGTTCGACATCGAGAAGGTCTGCGGCTACGTCCAGAGCCGCTTCAAGACGAAGTACGCCCCGATCATCGTCGTCGCCGAGGGCGCCCACCCGGTCGACGGCCAGATGGACGTCCAGACCCAGGAACTCGACGCCTTCGGCCACGTGCGCCTCGGCGGGATCGGCGAGCGTCTCGCCGCCGAGATCGAGAAGCGCACCGGCAAGGAGGCCCGCACGACGGTCCTCGGCCACATCCAGCGCGGCGGCACCCCCACCGCGTTCGACCGTGTCCTCGCCACCCGGTTCGGCGTGCACGCGATCGACGCAGTGCACGACGGCGCATTCGGCAAGATGGTCGGCCTGCAGGGCACCGAGATCGTCCGCGTCGACCTGAGCGCCGCCACCGCCCAGATCAAGACCGTCCCGGTCCAGCGCTACGAAGAGGCCGAGGTCTTCTTCGGCTGACAGACGGCGCGCCCCGGCCCGCACGACCGGGACGTGGCGCCGCCCCCGATGCCACCGTGAAGGCACCACACCACCGCGTGGTGCCTTCACGCGTCCCGGCAGGCCGAAAGTGGACCGACGCGGCCTGCGGACCGGTTCGCACCATCGCGATATCCGCCGGTCTGACGTCGCCTGGGCCGGGCTCGTGGTCGGCGAATCGGTGACACTGGAAGGGAAGAAGGACGACCGGCCGGGCGTTCGGTCCAGGCAGTCGCGCCGGTGCGCGACACTGGATGTTCGCACCCCGTCAGTGTCCGCTGGAGGTAGGACGCATGCCCACGCTCGAAACCGGGACGCCGCCCCAGAACGCCGAGCGGCCCGCCGTCGCCGGTGAGCCCTGCGTTCTCCTCAAACTGGGCGAGATCGTCCTCAAAGGCAAGAACCGCGAGCTCTTCGAGCGGCGGCTGCAGAACAACATCCGCGCCGCCGTCAAGGGGCTCGGCATAAAGATCAACGTCTGGCAGCGCGAAGGCGTCATCGTCGTCCGTGCCGAGAGCGGCGAGCTGGCCGACGTCGACGCCGTGGCCCGGCGGCTCACCGACGTGATGGGCATCGTGTGGGTGCACCGCGCCTGGCGGGTGGCCAAGGACGTCGACGCGACCGTCCAGGCGGCCCTCGACCTCGTGGCGCAGCATCCCGCGCTCGCCCGTAAGGGCGCGTTCGCGATCCGCGCGCGCCGCCGCGACAAGCGGTTCCCGATCACGTCCTCCGACCTCAACGTCCTCGTCGGTGCGAAGGTCAAGGAGCGCTACGACCTGCCGGTCAACCTCAAGCACCCCGACCTCGCGGTGTTCATCGAGGTCGACCAGCGCGAGGTGTTCGTTTTCACCGACGGCATGCCCGGCGCGGGCGGCCTGCCGGTCGGCATGAGCGGCCGGGCGCTCGTCCTGATGTCGGGCGGCATCGACTCGCCCGTCGCCGCGTACCGCATGATGCGCCGCGGCCTGCGGGTCGACTTCCTGCACTTCTCCGGGATGCCGTTCACCGGCCCGGAGTCGATCTACAAGGCGTACGCCCTGGTGCGCGAGCTGGACAAGTTCCAGGGCGGGTCGCGGCTGTTCGTCGTGCCGTTCGGCAAGGCGCAGCAGCAGATCAAGTCCTCCGGGGCCGACCGGCTGCAGATCGTCGCGCAGCGCCGCCTGATGCTGAAGACCGCCGAGGTCGTCGCGCACAACCTCGGGGGCGCCGCGCTCATCACGGGTGACTCCCTCGGCCAGGTCAGCAGCCAGACCATGCAGAACATCACGGCCCTCGACGACGCGGTGAGCCTGCCGATCCTGCGTCCGCTCATCGGTATGGACAAGACCGAGATCATGGCCGAGGCCCGGAAGATCCATACCTTGAGCATCTCCGAGCTTCCCGACGAGGACTGCTGCACCGTGCTCACCCCCCGCCGCGCCGAGACCCGCGCCAAGATCGACGACCTGCGTCAGATCGAGAAGCGGCTCGACGCGGCGGAGATGGCCGAGCAGCTCGCCGCGAACCTCCAGGAGCACCGCCCGTCGTACGGCGACCCCACCGCCTGACACCAGAGGCAAGGCACCGCTAGGGCGAAGGCACCGGGGGACGGTTGTCCTCGCCTCAGTCACCGGAGGTGCGAAACGCTCGGACAAGGCCCCACACGCAGGTTCACTTGTCCCGAGTCGGGAAGGTCGGCAACGGCGACCACCGAGACTTCGGCTCGTCGCCGCGGCGGGGGACCCTGCGCCGGACCACGTCGCCCGTCGTCGAGCGCGAGTGAGGCCCCTGGCGACGCCAGGGGCCTCACTGCGTGGGCAGCAAACACTTACCGAGGGTCGAGGCTCCCTGACGGGACGGCGTCGTCCTCCTGCGGACCTCGAGGGCGTGCAGAACGCTCGGATAAGAACGCGCTCGGAAGCCCAAATGTCCCGAGTCGCGAAGGTTAGCGGCGGTGATTACCGAGACTTCGGCACGCTGTCGACAACCCGGAGCGACCGCCTATCGTACGGGGCCCGCATGCTCGCGGTGTGGAGCCCCACATGACCGTAAGACCGGGCGAAACCGGCATGCCGCCGAGGGGATCTCGTCCGTGGCCGTCTACCCACGCGAGACGTTGTCTCGCGTGGGTAGACGGCGCGGGAAGAGACGGGTGGCCGTTCGGTCCTGCGGGCTCAGCCGGAGCGGGTGGGGAGGGTGAGGATGAGCAGGCTCGCGGCGAGGAGGGCCAGGCCGCCGAGGGCGAGCGCGCCCAGGTGCTCACCGAGGACGAACAGGCCCAAAACCGCCGCGACCGCCGGCTCGGCCAGGGTGAGCGTGGTGGCGGCGGCGACCGGGGTCGTCCGCAGTCCCCGGCCGTAGAACAGGTAGCCGAGTCCAGTGGTGATCACGCCGAGGTAGAGAGCCGCCGCCGCGCCGGACCCGGTGAGGAGCCAGCCGGAGCCGACGACCAGCAGCACCGGCAGCAGCAGGACGCCGGACCCGCCGAACAGCGTGCCGAGCACCGCCCGGCTGTCATCGCCCCGAGTGATCAGGTAGGACGCGACGGTGGCGTACGACGCGTAGCCCAGGCCGGACAGCAGGGCCAGCGCGACGCCCACGGGCTCCACGCCGGCCGCCTGTCCGCCCAGGCTGAGCGCCGCGCACCCGGCGACCGCGCCCGCCGTGGAGAGCAGCCAGCGCGGGGTCAGCGTCCCCATGCGCAGCAGCCGGGACAGCAGGCCGGCGAACACGGGTCCGCTGCCGATCGTGACGACGGTTCCGGTCGCCACGCCGGTACGGGCGACCGCGCTGAAGAACGCCACCTGGTAGACGGCGACGAGTGCCGCGCCCAGGAGGAGGATCAGCCGGGTACGGGTACCCCGGGCGAGCAGCGGCCGCAGCCCGCCGACGCGCACGGCTACGGCGAACAGGAAGGCGCCGCCGATGAGCAGGCGGGCGGCACCCACGGCCACCGGACTGGCGGGAACGAAGCTGCGGACGGTGCCGGTCGTCCCCCACAGGGCCGCGGCCAAGACGATGTCGGCGGACCCGCCGAGCCTCCGGCGCACGGGCGCGGCAGAGGACACCTCAGTGGTGGTCAAGGAGAACGCTCCAGAAATCGCGTGGCGCGGCGTGCCATGAGGAGGCACCTCCGTACGGCACGCCGCGACGCGACGGATCTCAGACCCGGGTGAGGGTACGGCCGACGACGGGCGGCAGGTCGCGCACCGTTTCGGCGAGCTCCCGTACGTCGCCGTCCACGAGGGCCTGCGGGCCGTCGCACAGCGCGCTCTCCGGGTTCGGGTGCACATCGATGATCACGCCGTCGGCGCCGATGGCGATCGCCGCGCGGGTCAGCGGGAGCACCAGGTCACGCCGGCCGCCGGAGTGGGACGGGTCGACGATGATGGGCAGGTGGGACAGCCGCTGCGCGACGGGCACGGCCGAGATGTCCAGGGTGTTGCGGGTGGCCTTCTCGAAGGTGCGGATGCCGCGCTCGCACAGCACGATGTCGAGGTTGCCGCGCTGGGCGACGTACTCGGCCGCCATCAGCCACTCCTCGATGGTGGCGTTCATGCCGCGCTTGAGCATGACCGGCTTGCCGGCGCCGCCGACCGCCTGCAGCAGCGCGAAGTTCTGCATGTTCCGGGTGCCGACCTGCAGCATGTCGGCGTACGAGGCGACCAGCTCGACGTCGTGCGCGTCGACGACCTCCGTCACGATGGGCATGCCGGTCTCGGCGCGTACGTCGGCCAGGATGCGCAGGCCCTTTTCGCCGAGTCCCTGGAAGGCGTACGGCGAGGTCCGCGGCTTGAACGCCCCGCCGCGCAGCAGGGTCGCGCCCGCCACCTGGGCCATCCGCGCGGCCTGCAGGGTCTGCTCCGACGTCTCGACCGCGCACGGCCCGGCGATCAGCGTCAGGGTGCCGGGGCCGATCGGCACCCCGCCGACGCGGACCACGGAGCGGTCGGGATGGTTCTCCCGGCTGACGAGCTTGTACGGCACCGAGATCCGTACGACGTCGGTGACGCCGGGCAGGGCGTGGAGGTTCAGGGCTCCGAACTGCTCGACGTCGCCGACCAGCCCGATGATCGTGCGGTTGACCCCCCGGCTGACGAACGCCTCGCCGCCCGCCTTCTTCACGAGCGCGACGACGGCCTCGATATGGGATTCCTCCGCGTCGGCGGACATGACAACGACCATGGTGCTCCTCCTGCGAAAACGACAGATGCCCCGGACCCATCGGGCCCGGGGCATCTGTCAGTGGTTGCCTTTTAGCGCAGCGTCCTTCTGGCAGCCACCCGTGTCCCGGGCCCGCCATAGGTAAAGAAGAAGACGTTGCGCACGGACGACAGCCTAGCCGATGTGCGGAGTGCCCGTGGGGAGGGGCTCGGCGCGACCGGTCCGCGGGGGATGGCAGGATGGCCGAGACCATGAGCGGGCATTCGGAGAGGCGAGGACGGCGCGGTGGGGTCTGACGATCGCCTCCCGCCGGGACAGTACGTCCCGCGCGGCTGGCCCGTCCTGCACTACGGCCCGGTGCCGAAGTTCCGCCCCGGCACCTGGGACCTGCGCGTGTACGGCGCCACCGAGTCGGGGCGGAGGTACGCCTGGACCTGGCCGCAGGTGCAGGCGATGCCGCGCGCGAAGGTCACCGCCGACTTCCACTGCGTCACGAAGTTCACCGTGCCCGACGTCGGCTGGGAGGGCGTCCTCACGGCGATGCTGGTCGAGCTGGCACCCCCCGCCGACGACGCCACGCACGTCATGGTGTGGGCGGAGTACGGCTACAGCGCCAACCTGCGGATGACCGACTTCCTCGACGAGAAGGCGCTGCTGGCCACCCATCAGGGCGGCGAGCCGCTAACCGCCGAGCACGGCGGGCCGCTGCGGATGGTCGTGCCGCACCTGTACGCGTGGAAGAGCGTGAAGTGGGTGCGCGCCATCGAGTACCTCACCGCGAATCGCCGCGGCTTCTGGGAGGAGCGCGGCTACCACACCATCGCCGACCCCTGGCGTGAGCAGCGGTACTCCTACCAGGAGGACGAGGCTCCGGCGTAAGAGCCTGCGCGGAATGGGCGTCGGATCGGGCAGTCCGGTCCGCGCGGGCTCTTAGGAGTTGCCGAAATCCCGGCGTCACCGTGACGATGGCATTACCGTCTGTGGTCATGTTGGGAATTTCGGTCGAGGCCGTGCTGGCCGCCACGGCGGCCCTGACGGCGGCCGCCGCAGGATGGTCACTGGGCTCGACCCGCCGGTGCGGCGGACACGACGTGCCCGGCGGTGAGGCGTCGTTCGCCGTCCTGCATACCATCTCCCTCGCCTCGGCGTCCCTGCGGACCGGTCTGACCGAGGACTCGGCGCGGCGTGCGGCCCGTCACCTGCGGGAGCTCCTCGGCGTGCAGGCCCTCGCCGTCGCCGACACCGAGCGCCTGCTGGCCTGGGAGGGCGGCGGTAAAGCCCACGCCGAGACGGTGGCCCCGCTCGCGTCCGAGGTGATCAGTACCGGGCGGCCCCGCGTCGTCGCCCCGAGGCAGGTCGCCTGCGGCGACCCGGGCTGCCCCGTCCGGGTCGCGGTCATCGCGCCGCTGACCATCGAAGGCCGCGTCGTCGGAGTCCTGGGGGCGTACGGCGCGGGCGTCCGCGACAGAGGCCTGCAGACCCTGGGCGAGGTGGCCCGCTGGGTGTCCGCGCAGCTGGAGCTCGCCGAGCTGGGCTCGTCGAAGACGCGTCTTATGGAGGCGGAGATGCGGGCCCTGCGCGCCCAGATCTCCCCGCACTTCGTCTACAACTCGCTGACCACGATCGCGTCCTTCGTGCGCACCGATCCCGAGCGCGCCCGTGAGCTGCTGGTGGACTTCGCCGACTTCGCGCGCTACTCCTTCCGCGACCGGCGAGACTTCACGACGTTGGCCGAGGAGCTGCGGTCGATCCACCGGTATCTCCTGCTGGAGCGGGCCCGCTTCGGCGACGAGCGGCTGCGGTTCACCGTGGAGATCGCGCCGGAGGTGCTCCCGGTCGCGGTGCCGTTCCTGTCCCTCCAGCCGCTCGTCGAGAACGCCATCCGGCACGGCATGCAGTACGGCACCGAGCGGTTTCACGTCCGGATCGTCGCCCGGGACGCCGGCGCCGAGGCGGCGATCAGCGTGGAGGACGACGGGGTCGGCATGGATCCCGGAAAGCTGCGGGCGCTCCTCGCGGAGGGGCGGGACAGCGCACCGCACGGCGGCATCGGCCTGGTGAACGTCGACCACCGAATGCGCCAGGTCTACGGAGAGCAGTACGGCCTGGTCATCGAGACGGCCATCGGGGCGGGCACGAAGGTCAGCCTGCGCGTGCCGAAGAGCCACACGGCGGTCGCGTCTCGGTGATGAAAACAGCTACTTGATGAAACGAGTTGCATACCGAGAGTAAAAGAGGGAGTCTCCTGCCATGCTTCGCGTGCTCGCCGCCGATGATGAGGCTCCCGCGCTGGAGGAGCTCACCTACCTGCTCCGCCGGCACCCGCGGATCGAGCACGTCCAGCCCGCACGCGACGCCGCCGAGGCACTGCGCGAGATCGGGCGGATGATCAAGAGCGGGGAGCGGCTCGACGCGGTCTTCCTCGACATCTGCATGCCCGCACTCGACGGTCTGGACTTCGCCCGCCTCGCCGCCGGCTTCGCGGACCCGCCCGCGATCGTCTTCGTCACCGCGCACGACGAGTTCGCCGTCACCGCCTTCGAGTTCGGCGCCGTCGACTACATCCTCAAGCCCATCGACCCGGACCGCCTCGCCGAGGCCGTCCGGCGCGTCGACGAGGCCGTGCACCGGGAGACGACGCCGTACGAGCCGGAGGCGGACGAGATGATCCCGGTCGAACTCGGCGGGCGCACCCGGCTCATCTCCCGGGCGGACGTCACCCACGCCGAGACGCATGGCGACTACATCCGCCTGCACACCGCCGACGGCAGCTACCTGCTCCGGATGCCACTGACCGTCCTGGAGGAGCGCTGGCGGCCCGCCGGGTTCATCCGCATCCACCGCCAGACGCTCGTCTCCGCCACCCACATCACCGAACTGCGCTTCCACGAGGGCCGGGCGCTCGTGCAGATCGGCGACCGGTCGCTGCCGGTGAGCCGCCGCCACACCCGGGAGGTGCGCGACCTGCTCATCCGCCGCTTCCGCCAGAGGTCCGAACGACCAGATGAGTGAGCGCGTCACCGTCACCGGCCCGCCCAGCCGCGCGGCGCGGCCCCCGCGCCGCGCCGGCGGCGATCCGGGCGGGCCGAACGGACCCGTCCGCGCGCTCATGCGCGTCCAGGCGGGGCACGCCGCGCTCACCTGCGCGATCGTCGCGCTGGTCAGCGGCGGCCTGCCGCTCCTCTTCGCGTGGGAGCCCGCGTTGTCGCGGGTCCGGTTGTTCGGCGTACGCCTGCCCTGGCTCGTCCTGTCCCTGGTCGTGCCCGTCGTGTGGGTCGCCGTCGCGCGCCGGCACGTACGCCTCGCCGAGCGCGCCGAACGCGAATTCGCCGCCATGGCCCGGCACGAGTGACCGCGGTCCGCGCCGACGCCGTACCCCCTGGGCGGTCGTGTGACTCGCCGCCGGGCGAGGAGGACAAATGACCACGATGCTCGCGATGGCCCTGCTCATCGCCTCCCTGGCCACCGTGCCGGCGCGGGGCCGGCCCGCCCAGGTCTCCGACCTGTACGCTGCCGCTCGCGAGGTGTCGCCGTGGTGGAACGCCTCGGCGATCAGCGGGGAGTACGTCTCCGCGGCGGCCTTCCTCGGCATGGCCGGCCTCGTGCTCGCGTACGGCGCCGACATGCTGTGGCTGCCGATCGGCGCCGCCGCCGGCCACGTCGTGCTGCTCGCCCTCGTGACGGCCCCGCTGCGGCGCTCGGGGGCGTACACCCTCTCGGACTTCGCCGAGTGGCGGCTGGGTTCCTGGCGGGTGCGTCGCGCCGTCAGCACGTGCGTCCTCATCATCGGCTGGTTCTACCTGCTGCCTCAGTTCCAGGGCGCCGGAGTGACCCTGTCGGTGATCAGCGGACTGCCCGTCTGGATGGGATGGCTCGTCGTGGTGGCGGCGGTCGTCGTCCTCGTCCTCCCCGGCGGCGTCCGCAGCATCACCGGCGTGCAGGCCGTGCAGTTCTGGCTGAAGCTGACGGCCGTGGCCATCCCCGCGCTGGTCTTCCTGGCCGTGTGGCGGCTGCACAACGACGCCGACGACGCGCGGCCCCCGTACTTCCACCGCGACACCACCGTGACGGCCGACACCGGCGCGGGCATCCACCTGACGGCTCCGGCGGTCGTCGCGGTCACCGGTGTCCTCGACGGCCGCCGGCACCACGGCGAGCGGCTGCACCTGGCGGCGGGCCGGCACCGGGTGCGCGCCGGCGCCCGGCTCCGGTTCCCGGCCGGCGCGGCGGTGCCGCACACGTCGCGGATCACGTTGCTGCGCGGCGACCGCTGGGCGACGCCCTTCGCGGGTGGCCGCCAGCATCCGCTGGCGGCCACCTACTCCGTGCTCCTGGCGACCATCCTCGGCACCATGGGCCTGCCGCAGATCACGGTCCGCTTCTACAGCAACGCGTCCGGGAGCAGTGCGCGGCGCACGGCCGGGCTCGTTGTCCTGATGCTGGCGGTGTTCTCGCTCTTCCCGGCGCTGTTCGGCACTCTCGGCCGCCTCTACACGCCGGAGCTCCTGATGACCGGTGAGACCGACGCGACGCTGCTCCTGCTGCCGCACCGGATCGTCGCCGGTGTCTCCGGCGACCTGCTCGCCGCCCTGGTGGCGA
Organism: Actinoallomurus sp.; assembly: GCA_045806665.1. GTDB lineage: Bacteria > Actinomycetota > Actinomycetes > Streptosporangiales > Streptosporangiaceae > Actinoallomurus. The sequence goes on along the minus strand of JBJMIW010000276.1, from coordinate 17,961 downwards.
CGGGCGCGTTCGCCGCCTTCACCTCCACGTCGTGCGGCGTCGTCGTCGCGGTCTCGGGCAGCATCGCGCAGGGCCTCGGCGGCGGAGTTCGCGGCTTCCGTACGGCCGTTCTCGTGGCGGTGGCCGTACCGCTGCTGATCGCCCCCTGGGCCTGCACCCCGCAGTCGGCGGCCCTGGTCACCGTCGCGTTCGTCGTCGCGGCCTCATCGCTGTGCCCCGTGCTGGTCCTCGGCGTGTGGTGGCGGCGCCTCACTCCGCCCGGCGCGATGGCCGGGATCCTGGCGGGCGGAGTGCCGGCCACCGCAGCAGGGCTCGCCCGGGTGCTGGGCGACCCCGGGCCGGGGTCCGGCTGGCTGGGCACCCTCGTCGAGCAACCCGCGATCGGCACCGTTCCGCTGGCGTTCGTGGCGGCGATCGGGGTGTCGCTGCTCAGCCCCGACCGCGTCCCCGAGCGCACGGACCGCGCGATGGCCCGCATGCACCTGCCCGAGGGGCTGGAGCCGGAGGGGCCTGGCTGAGGCCGCTCGTCGCATCCCACCGACCGCTCGGCCCGCGCTTACCGAACGTATACCGCTCACTACGAACCGTTTGCCGAGGCGAGGTGATTATGGGTTTCGCGGCGAGGCCCGGGGACCCTAGGGTTTCGGACACAGCAACGTTTCCGGGACGGCCGCCAGGCTCCGACTCGGGGGGGTGGACGCCAGGCGGCGCGCCTGGGTGCTGCTGAACGGTCGGGGGGTTGTTCAGCGGCACCCAGGCCTTTTTCATGCCTGGGCCGGGTCACGTAGGGGGCCGGTCACGGTGGGCGACCTGAGACCGCTCGCGGTGGGCGGACCTAGGCCGGTCGCGGTGGGCGGACCTAGGCCGGTCGCGGTGGGCGGACGGGTCCGGGGGGGCGGTCAGCCGTCGCGGAGCTTCTTGAGCGTCTCGATGTCGGCGCGGTGCGGTTCGGCGCTGCGGCCCGGGGTCTCGATGACGAGCGGCACCCCGCGGCTGACCGGATGGCGGAAAAGTTCGGCGAACGGCGCCGCGCCGATCAGCCCGGCACCGATGTTCTCGTGCCGGTCCCGGCACGAGCCGCACGGGTCCTTGCTGTCGTTCGCGTGGATGAGCTTGAGCCGGTCGGCCCCGACGGTCTCGGCCAGCGCTTCGAGTATCGCGGCCACGCCCCCCGGCGCCGTCAGGTCGTGCCCGGCGCTGAAGGCGTGGCAGGTGTCCAGGCAGATCCCGGCCCGCGGATGACGGTCGATGGCGTCGAGGTACGGGCCCAGGTCGGCCGTTGTGGCGCAGAGCATCTTCCCCTGGCCGGCCATCGGCTCCAGGAGAAGGTCGGGGCCGTCGGCCGGGATCTCGTCGAGCAGCGGCAGCAGGTGCTCGCGGATCTGTCGTATCGCGTCCTCACGCGGCTGTGACACCGCGGAGCCGGTGTGCACGACCACCCCCCGCGCGCCGATCACGGCGCCGCGCTGGAGGGCGTGCCGGATGGACGCGACGGAGTTCTCGATGGTCTCCGGGGCCGGCGAGCCGAGGTTGATGAGGTAGGGGGCGTGCACGAACACCGGCAGATCGTTCTGCTCGCTGTACTCGCGCAACCGCCGGTCCTCGGCCGGTTTCCCGGCCGCCCGCGCCCAGCCCCGTGGGTTGCTGACGAAGACCTGGACGGCCTCGGCGCCGATCTCGGCGGCGTAGCGCAGCCCGCCGGTCGCGAGCCCGCCTGACACCGGGACGTGCGCCCCGATCATGCTGATGCGTCCTGTGACCATGACCCGATCCAGCTTAGTGCCGCGCCGGGGCGCCCCGTCCGTACGGAGGAGGCGCCGTGCCAGCCGGTCAGTGCCAGATCTTGACGACCGATCCCCTCGGCAGCGGAGTGTTAGGGGGCGGGTCCTGACCGGTCACGGGGTCACCGGGCTGGCCGTTGTTCAACACCTGAGGCTGGAAGCCGGCCTGCATGAGGGCGGCGGCGGCCTGCTGGATCGGCTGGCCCAGAACGCCGGGGACGGCCGCCGGTTGACCGTTCTGCGGATCCTGGCCGTGGTCTCGCTGCCACATGCAGATGAAGTCGAGGGGCGCGCACTGCTTCTGCGCCTTGGTGACGGTGACCTGGACGGCCTGCCCCGGGGTGAGGGTCGTGCCGGCGGGCGGATTCTGGGCGACCACCGTGTTCGGTTGCTGCCCGTTCTGCGGGTCCTGCTCCTGCCACTGCACGTTGAGGCCCAGCTTGGTCAGCTTCTTGGTGGCCTCGTCGCGCTTGAGGTTGATCAGCGGAGGCATCTTGATGCCGCTGCTGACGACCAGCGTCACGGGGTCGTCCGGGTTCTGCATCGTGCGGGCCGCCGGCCTCGTCTTGATCACCGAACCGTTCGGCACGGTGGTGCTGGGCTGCTGCTGCACGTCGCCGGGGGCGAGCCCCGCCTGCTGCAGCTTCTGCTTGGCCGTGTCGAGCGGGTCGCCCTTGACGTCCGGGATCGCGACCGGCTGCTTGCCCTTGGACAGGATCAGCGTGAGCAGGGTGCCCTTGTCGACCTTCGTCCCCGCCTGCGGCTGGACCTCGGCGACCTTGTCCTTCGGGATCTTCGGGTCGTACCGCGAGGACCCGACCCTGACCTTGAGCCCGACCTTCTCGGCGGCCACCCGGGCCTGCTCCTCGGTCAGCCCGGCCAGCGTGGGCACGGCCTCCTTGTTGCCCACCGTCTGGAACCACACGACCCCGCCGAGCAGCAGCACGACGGCGAGAGCACCGGCGATCACTCCGTACAGGCCCGGCGGCCGCAGCAGCCGGTCGCGCATCGTCGGAGGCCGCGGCGGCTGGTGGTGGATCGCCATCGTGTGGGCGCCCAGCGCCTGCGTCCCGGCATGCGGCGGCGCATAGCCACCCGGGTGGTGGCCGAACATCTGCGTCGAGCCGTCCGTGGCCGTCGCGCCGAGCATGGGGGCCCGGAGCGGGGGAGGCGGGGGCGCCGCCGTGACTCCGGCGAGCGCCGCGTCGACCTCCGGCGGCAGCGTGCGGTAGACCTCGCCCGCCGCGGCGTGGAAGTGGTCGGCGTCGGACGGCCGGCGCGCCGGGTCGCGGTTGGTGGCGCTGGCCACGAGCGCGTCCAACTGCGGCGGAAGGCCGGGGATGACGCTCGAGGGCAACGGCACGGTCTCGTTGACGTGCTTGTAGGCGACGGCGAGCGGCGTGCCGCCTTCGTACGGCTGGCGGCCGGTCAGCAGCTCGAACAGCATGATGCCCGCGGCGTACACGTCGGTGCGGGCGTCGGCGTCGCCGGAGATGACCTGCTCGGGTGCCAGGTAGCCGACCGTACCGATGATCATTCCGGTCTTCGTCTGCTTGCTCGCGGTCTCCGCGCGGGCCAGGCCGAAGTCGGCGACCTTGACCTGCCCGTCGGAGGTGAGCAGGACGTTCTCCGGCTTCACGTCGCGGTGGATCAGGCCTGCCCGGTGCGCGGCGCCCAGCGCGGACAGCACCGGCTGCATGACCTGCAGCGCCTCGCGCGGGCCCAGCCGGCCGCGCTCCGTCAGCAGGTCCCGCAGGGTCCGCCCGGGGACGTACTCCATCGCGAGGAACACATAGCCCTTGTCGGTGCCCTGGTCGTAGACCGCGACGACGTTCGGGTGGGACAGGGCGGCCGCGTTCTTGGCCTCGCCGATGAAGCGCCGGACGAACTCCTCGTCACCCGCGAGGTTCCCGTGCATGACCTTCAGCGCCACCGTACGGTCGAGCTTGGTGTCGTGACCGGCATAGACGGTGGCCATCCCACCGCGGGCGACACGTGACCGTACGAGGTAGCGTCCGTCGAGCACCTGCCCGACGAGGGGGTCCGCAACCGTCGTATCCATCAGGGGGAGTGTATTAGGGATCGGGACGCATACTTGTCATGACTGTGGATCAAAGCATCAATCCTTGCCCGATTGAGACCAATGTCGTGTTTAGCGGCCTGGTCAGCGGCATGCACGGCGCAACGGCGATCTGGTGAAGACGGCCGGGCTCGCCGCGCGTTCGGCCGCCGGAGCTTGGACGCCGCGCTCCGATGGTTCCGTCGCCCGAGCCCGGGCCGACCGCCGGGGGTTCAGCCGGCGGAGCTCAACCCCTCCCAGGGCGAGGACGCCTGGGCGTACCGGCGCTTGGGGATCCGGCCGGCGAGACGGGCGAGCCGGCCGGCCTCGACCGCGTGGTGCATCGCCTCGGCCATCAGAGCGGGTGACTGGGCGCGGGTGACGGCGGTGGCGAGGAGGACGGCGTCGCAGCCGAGCTCCATGGCGAGGGCGGCGTCGCTGGCCGTCCCCAGGCCCGCGTCGAGGATCACGGGCACCTCGGCCTGCTCGACGATCAGCTCGATGTTGTGCGCGTTGCGGATGCCCAGACCCGAGCCGATGGGGGAGCCGAGCGGCATCACCGCGGCGCAGCCGGCCTGCTCCAGGCGCCGGGCGAGCACGGGGTCGTCGTTGGTGTACGGCAGCACGACGAACCCGTCGTCGACGAGCCGCTCGGCCGCGTCGATCAGCTCGATCGGGTCGGGCAGCAGGGTCCGCTCGTCGGCGATGACCTCGAGCTTGATCCAGCTGGTCCCGAGGGCCTCGCGGGCGAGCTTGGCGGTGAGGACGGCCTCGCCCGCCGTGAAGCATCCCGCGGTGTTCGGCAGCACCCGGATGCCGCACCGGCGGAGCACGTCGAGGACGGAGCCGGGGGTGTCAGCGCCGACCCGGCGCATCGCGACGGTGGTCAGCTCGGTGCCGGACGCGGTGAGCGCCTCCTCCAGGACCCGCATGCTCGGCGCGCCGCCCGTCCCCATGATCAGACGCGACGCGAAGCTCTCGTCCGCGATGACGAGCGGTCCTGCATCGGTGTGTCGTTCCATGGTCATCCTCCCTGGACGGCGGTCAGCACCTCGATGCGGTCCGCCTCGCGCAGAATCGTGGTGTTCCAGTCGGTGCGCGGCACGACCTCGTCGTTCAGCGCGACGGCGACTCCGGCGGGGCGTTCGGTTACCGACGCGACGACGCCCGCGACCGACGAACCGTCGGGAGTGTCCCGTTCGGCGCCGTTGACGGTGATCTTCAATCTCGGAACCTTTCGGGTGAGAACGGGCGGATGACCTCGGGCGGCTCTCCGGTCGCGATCGTCTCCGCCATGGCGTCGGCGGTGACCGGGGTCAGAAGCACGCCGTTCCGGAAATGGCCGGTGGCGAGCAGCAGACCGGGCAGCGACGACGGCCCGAGCATGGGGGCGTTGTCCGGCGAGCCGGGGCGCAGGCCCGCGGTGACCTCCTCGAAGGCCAGCTCGGTGATCCCGGGGACCAGCTCGTGGGCGTCCCGCAAGAGTTCCCACATCCCCCCGGCGGTGACGGTCGTGTCGTAGCCCATCTCCTCCTGAGTGGCGCCGATGACGAGTTCCCCATCGGTTCGGGGCACGAGATACACCGAGGAGCCGCGGACGAGTCCGCGGACGGTGCGGGCCAGCAGGGGGACCGGGCCGCGCAGGCGTACGACCTGGCCCTTCACCGGGCGGACCGGGGGGACGGCGTCCGGCGGCAGCCCCTTCACCTCGTGGCTCCAGGGTCCGGCGGCAAGGACGACCTGGTCGGCGTGCACGGAGTCGCCGCCGTCCAGGCGCACCCCGACGGCGCGGTCGCCGTCGGTCAGGACCTCGGCGGCGCGCTCCCGGATCAGAGTGCCGCCGAGCCGGTCGACGGCGGCGAGCAACGCCGCCGACAGGCGACGCGGATCGATCGAGCCGTCGTCGGGCGCGAACAGCCCGCCGCGCGCCGACGGCGCGAGCATGGGCTCTCGGCGGCGGCACTCGCGGCCGGTGAGGGCCTCGGCGGCGATGCCGAGCGACTCCTGGAACCGGCGCAGCTCGTCGAGCACGGCCAGGTCGTCGGAGTCGAGCGCGACCTGCAGCACCCCGTCGCGCCGGTACGCGGTGCCGCGGCCGGAGACCTCCTCCAGCTCGGCGACGAAGGAGGGGTACCGGTCGCGGGAGGCGATACCGAGACGCAACAGGGCGTCCTCGCCGTAGTGCAGCTCGGTGACGGGGGTCAGCATGCCGGCGGCGACGCGGGAGGCCTTGCTCGCCGGCTCCGGATCGACGACCGTGACACGGACGCCACGGGTCAGGGACCGCCACGCGATCCCGAGGCCGATCACTCCGCCGCCCACAATGACCACGTGCACGTGTGCGCTCCCTTCGCCGGCATGATCCGGATCAGGTCCAGAGTCCGCGCCGACGGAGACGGTCGGTGCGTACTCATGCGGTCGGCGGCCGCTGTGCCGCCCTCTCAGCCCGGTGCGCCGGACTCCCGCGCTTACCTCCCCAGACTATAAGGTCGCGGACATGGAGCGGGTGATCGTCGCAGGTGGTGGGCTGGCGGGGGTCCGGACCGTCGAGGCGCTGCGGGCGCAGGGTCACTCCGGCCGGTTGACGCTGGTCGGAGCCGAGCCGCACCGCCCGTACGACCGGCCGCCGCTGTCCAAGGCCGTGCTGCGCGGTGCGACCGACGACACGACCGTCACAGCCGACTGGGCGGCGCTCGACTGCGAGCTGCTCCTCGGCCACCGCGTGACCGGCCTCACCGACACCCTGGAGACGACGGCGGGTCCGCTCGGCTTCGACGGTCTGGTGATCGCCACCGGTGCGTCGCCGATCCGGTTGCCCGGCGACGGTCCGCAGAACGTCCTGCGCACCATCGACGACGCCCGTGCGCTCCGCGCCGAGCTGCACCCCGGAGCGCGGGTGGCGATCGTGGGCGCCGGCTGGATCGGCGCGGAGGTCGCGACGGCGGCGGCCGAGGCCGGCTGCCGCGTCACCGTGGTCGAGGCCGCGGACGCGCCGCTCGCCGGTGCGATCGGCTCCGAGGTCGGGTCGAAGACGACGGCCTGGTACGCCGGCGCGGGGGTCGAACTCCGCACCGGCGTCAAGGTCGCGTCCGTGGAGCGGGGCGGTCTCGCCCTCGCGGGCGGCGGCTCGATCGAGGCGGACACCGTGGTGACGGGCGTGGGCGTCCGCCCCGAGACGGCCTGGCTCGAGGGCGCGGGCCTGACCCTGGACAACGGCATCGCCGTCGACGAGCGCCTGTCGACCGGCCGCCCAGGGGTCTACGCGGTCGGTGACTGCGCCGCGTGGTGGTCGCCGATGTTCCGGCGCCGCCTGCGCGTCGAGCACTGGGACACCGCGCTGAACGCCCCGGAGGTCGCGGCCGCCAACCTGCTGGGCGGCGACCGGGTCTACGACCCGGTGCCGTACTTCTGGTCGGAGCAGTTCGGCCACATGGTGCAGTACGCCGGGCATCACCCGGTCGCCGAGGGCATGATCTGGCGCGGCGACCCGGCGGCCGCCGCGGGATGGGCGGCCTGCTGGCTGGCCGACGATCGGCTTGTGGCGATCCTCACTGTGGACAGACCGCGCGATCTACTACAGGGGAGGCGTATCATCGCAGGTCAGAAGCGAATCGACCGGTCAGCGCTGGCCGATCCCGCAATCCCGGTCAGGGACACCGTCCGTGATTGACGTTTCAAAAGATGCCGAAGGTGGTAGGCAGGGTTCCGTGACGCACACCGTTGCCGACATCGAGATGGACCGACAGACCGACGCACTGGTGGGCGAATGGCTCACCCTTCGCGAGGTGGCCGACACTCTCGGCCTCGATCTCAAGCGAGTGAAGCAGCTGCTCCGCGACCACAAGCTTCTGGGAGTGCAGCGCGCCGAAGGGCTCTGCGTCCCGGCGGCGTTCATCTCCGAGGGCCAGCCCCTGAAGGGCCTCCAGAGCACCTTGACGGTGCTCGCCGACGCCGGCTTCGACAGCGTCGAGGCGCTGCGCTGGCTGTTCACGGAGGACGAGTCTCTCCCGGGCAGTCCCGTCCAGGCGCTCACCCAGCACCGCGTCAAGGAGATCAACCGGCGCGCCCAGGCGCTGGCCCTTTGATCCGCGGAGGGCGGGCGGCCGGTCCCACCGCCATCGGCGAAAGGCCCCGGGGTGGCCAGGCACCTGCCCTCTGAACGCGCCGTGACCCTGCGGGCCCGGCTCGACCGGGCCCGCCTCTACCTCTGCACGGATGCCCGTCAGGCCCAGGGCGACCTCGACGAGTTCCTCGACGCCGCGCTGGCCGGGGGCGTTGACATCGTGCAGCTCCGGCAGAAGGGGCTCGAGGCGCGGCAGGAGATCGAGTACCTCTCGGTCTTCCGCGCGGCCTGTGACAAGCACGGCGCCCTGCTGGCCGTCAACGACCGCGCCGACATCGCGCACACCGTACGCGCGGACGTCCTCCACCTGGGCCAGGACGACCTCCCGGTACCGGCGGCGCGCGCCATCGTCGGCCAGGACATCCTCATCGGCCGGTCGACGCACTCTGAGGAGCAGGCCGCCGACGCCGCCACCGAACCCGGCGGGGACTACTTCTGCGTGGGTCCGACGTGGCCGACGCCGACCAAGCCCGGCCGGCCGGCCCCCGGAGTGGGACTGCTGGAGTACGTCTCCGGGCGCGGGTTCACGCGGCCGTGGTTCGCGATCGGGGGGATCGACGCGGGCAACCTTGACCAGGTGCTCACCGCGGGGGCCCGTCGCGTCGTCGTCGTCCGAGCCATCACTGAGGCCGATGATCCGCGAAGCGCCGCGGCGGAGCTCGCCCGCCGGCTCCGCGCCGCCGATCAGGCGGTGTGACCGCCCCGGCACGCGGCTGTCGGCCCGATGCGCGACAATGGGATGCGTGATCAGCAACCCTGACGATGAGCGCCCGGTGGAGCTGGCCGACGACGACGATCTGGTGGTGCTGCCCGACCAGACGCGCGACGAATCCGAGGTCGGCTGGGGCGGCTACTCCCTGGACGATGACGACGACGCACGCCTCTTGGAGGACGTGCCGCCTCACTGGTAGCAGACCCGGCCGGAATCCGCGGGCCGGCCGATACGACAGGAGCCCCTGGCCTGCCAAGCGGGCCAGGGGCTCTTCGGCTGCGTCGGACGGTGGCCGGCTCTTCGCCGGCCGCTGCTCGGGGGTACGCCCCGCCGCGTCGGGTGCGGGCTCAGGGATGGATCGGCAGTCCCAGGCCCAGCATGAACCCGGCGAGGACCACGAGCGTCAGCGCGAGCATGAGTTTGCGGCTGCGCGGGGCCGGTCGCGGCACGGGCGCGGAGAGGCGCACCGGGGGAACGGGTTCGGCGATACCCAGCGGGTACGGCGTGTCGAGCTTCATGCGGACAATCGGTGGGTCATGCCCCCATTCTTAACCAGGCAAACCGCTTTTGTCCGGCGAATGCTGATCTCTATCACCGTCGCAGGCCGGAAGGCGGCGGAGGACGGCCTGAACGGGGACGGCGGGTCACGCGGCTGCCGGGCCGGGATGAGGGCCGTAGGGCCTGTCTCAAAGTCCCCGTCCGTAGCGAGCGGTGTCCAGGCGGCGCGTCGCAAGGCGGAGGAGGGAGACAGCCTGGGTTTGGCTGTCGACCGACGACAACGCGGCGAGGCGTCGCCTGGGCGCCGCGCAGTAGGACAGCGGGGCTTTGAGACAGGCCCTAGGGGGAGATGGCGGGTCAGACGCGCCGTGCGGTGGCGGCGATCGTCAGGCCGGACAGTGCCGCGCGGGCCTCCGCCGTGAGCGGGGCGCCGGCGAGCGCGCCGGACGCCTCGTCGGCGTAGCGGTCGATCATCCGCTCGCAGGCGTCGAGCGCGCCGGTCTCCACGATGATCGTCCGGAGGTGCTCGACCCCGTCGGCGTCGAGTTCGGGATCGCCCAGGAGCCGTTCCAGCGTCTGCACCTGCGCCGGGGCGGACCGCTCGAGGGTCAGCGCGATGAGGACCGTGCGCTTGCCCTCGCGGAGGTCGTCGCCGGCCGGCTTACCGGTCTCCGCCGGGTCCCCGAAGACGCCCAGGACGTCATCGCGGAGCTGGAACGCGATGCCCAACGGCATGCCGTACGCCGACAGGGCCGCCATCGCCTCGGACCCGGCCAGCGCCGCCCCGAGCTGCAACGGCCGCTCGATGGTGTACTTCGCGGCCTTGAACCGCACGACCCGGAGGGCCGCCTCGACCATGGCCCGGCCGTCCGCGCCGCACCCCCGCGCCTGTCCGACCAGATCGAGGTACTGCCCGCACATGACCTCGGTGCGCATGAGGTCGAAGACGGGCCGCCCGCGCCGCAGCGCGTCCTCGGGCAGGCCGCTGCCCTGGAACATCTCGTCGCTCCAGGACAGGCACACGTCGCCGAGGAGGATCGCCGCGCCCGCGCCGAACGCCTCGGCCGAACCACGCCAGCCCGACCCGGCGTGCAAGGCCTCGAACCGGCGGTGCACGGCGGGCTGACCACGCCGTGTGTCGCTGCCGTCCATCACATCGTCGTGGATCAGCGCGCTGGCCTGCAGGAGCTCCAGGGACGCGGCCGCGGTGAAGATCTCCGGCCGGTCCTCGCCGCCCGAGCCGCGCCAGCCCCAGTAGCAGAACACCGGGCGGAGTCGCTTGCCGCCCGCCAGCAGCGCGTCCAGCGCCGTGAGCATCGGAGCGAGATCCTCGCCGACCGCTCTCACCACCGGGCGCTGCCGGTCGACGAACGCGTACAGCGCCTCGTCGATCTCCTTGCGTACGCGACTGGGGGTCATGAGGTTGAGACTAGTGGTCCTGGGGGGTTGCCCCGTTACGCTGGTCTCCATGACCTTCGCTCGGCCCACGATCCGGGAAGTGCTCGCCGCGGGCGAGCCGACGTTCTCCTTCGAATTCTTCCCGCCCAAGACGGAGCAGGGCGCCCGCAATCTGTGGCAGGCGATCCGTCGACTGGAGGTGCTGCATCCGACCTTCGTCTCGGTGACGTACGGCGCCGGCGGCGGCACCCGCGACCGGACGGTGGAGATCGTCGAGCGCATCGCGACCGACACGACGCTGACCCCGGTCGCGCACTTCACCGCCGTCGATCACTCCATCCGCGAGCTGCGGCAGCTGATCGGCCGGTTCGCCGCCGTCGGTGTCCGCGATCTGCTGGCGTTGCGCGGCGATCCGCCCGGCGACCCGATGGGGGAGTGGGTCAAGCATCCCGACGGTGTCGAGTACGCCGAGGACGTCGTACGGCTGATCAAGTCCGCGGGCGACTTCAGCGTCGGGGTCGCCGCGTTCCCGTACAAGCATCCGCGGTCGCCCGACGTCGAGAGCGACACCCGTCACTTCGTGCGCAAGTGCCAGGCCGGCGCCGACTACGCGATCACGCAGATGTTCTTCCGGGCCGACGACTACCTGCGGCTGCGCGATCGCGTCGCCGCCCAGAGCTGCGACGTGCCGATCATCCCGGGCATCATGCCGGTCACCCGGCTCAGCACGATCGAGCGGTCCGAGCAGCTGTCCGGGGCGCCGTTCCCGCCGGAGCTGGCCGAGCGGTTCGAGGCGGTCGGCGACGACCCGGAGGCGGTGCGCCGGCTCGGGATCGAGCAGGCGGCCGAGCTGTGCCAGCGGCTGCTGGACGAGGGCGTGCCCGGCATCCACTTCATCACCTTCAACAAGTCGACCGCGACGCGCGAGGTCTACGACCGCCTGGAGGTCAGCGGCAGGCGCGCGCCCATCACCGCGTAGAGCGGCCCGCCGCCGGGAAACCGGAAGCCGGTGAGCAGGTCCGTCATGCCGAGCGAGCGGTAGAGGTGCCGGGCGGGCGTCTGGTCGTCGAGCGTGGACAGCACCACGGTGCGCTCCGGGCGGTCCGCGCACAAGGTGGTGATCAGTCGCCGGCCGAGCCCCCGGCCCTGGCTGTCGGGATGGACGTGCAGTTCGGCGACCTCGAAGGTGTCGCCCATCCACTCGTGGGCGTGCTCCGTGCCGCCCGTCTCGGCGAGCGCGGCCTGCACGACGTCGTGCCACCACTGTCCGGCCTCTCCGTGGAAGCCGTACGCGAAGCCCGCCATGTCGCGCCGGCGTCCGGCCACGAACGCGCGGAAGCCGGGGTACGCGGCGTGGCGCTCCATGATCGTCCGCCGGCCCGGCATCTGGTCGGGCGGCGGCTCCATCGCCGCGGCGTACGTCGCCAGCATCGCGTCGAGCCGCCGGAAGAAGCCGCGCCGGTCGATCTCCCGTATCTGCGGGATCGTCTCCCGCCGGGCTCCGAAAGCTGATTTCACGTGGCTCACTTAGGTAGATAAGGCGGGACTTTCGACAGTGCGTCGTAAATGTCCCACAGAATCTGGGCCGCCGCCTTCTTCAGCTGACCACGCTCCGTCTCCAGGTCCCGTTGCCAGGTGCGCGCAGCCGGTCCCACCCAGGCGTCGCCCGCCGTACGGATCGGCGGATCCAGGGCCGCCTCCAGCGAATGGGCGCTGGCGTAGGCGCGCTCGTACGCGGCGTACAGCTCGGCGTACGCCGGATTGGGCCGCTGCGCCGGGTCTCCCGGCGGGCCGGCCGCCGGATCCGTCGGCGGCCGGACGGTGGCCGGCGACGGCGGATAGGCGCTCATGCGCTCCTCCCCGCATCCCAGGCGGTGTGGCCGGCCGCGGGAGCTGCGGCTGTTCCGGGGTCGGTCGGGGCGTGGTCGGTCGGGGCGTGGCCGGTGGTGGCGTGGCCGGTGGTCGCGTGCGCGGCCAGCCGCTCCAGCACCGCGGACCCCGGGCAGGCCGCCAGCGCCCGGCGTACGGCGTCCCCGTGCCGCGCGTGCAGTTCGGCCGCCGTGTCGGGGTCCGCGGCGGCGGGCCGGACCATCGCCTCGTGCGGGGGATGCGGCGTGGGGAACCGGTGGCCGGGTGGCGGGGTCGCCAGGTGGGTCAGTCCGATGTGGCCGAGGGCGACCTTCGCGCGCCGATCGAACGCCGCGTGTTCCAGCACGCCGACGACGTCGTCGTGGACGCCCTTCCGGGTGGCCTCGTCGAGGAGGGCGCGCAGCCACTTCTCATCCATCCGCAGATGATGGCTCGCGAGGCCCAGCGACTCCCGGACCGCCGCCAGGCGCGCTTCGTGACGGAGGGCGGCGCCGGTCAGGCCGGCGGCGCCCGCCGGCCCGAGGCGCGCGTAAAGGCCCTTGGCGTAGTCCGGGTCATCGGCGTTGACCGCCAGCCGCTTCCATACGGAGGCGGGGACCGGACGGTGCTCCCGGAAGACCCCCTGGATCGCGGTGGCGTCGGCGGCCCCCGCTCCGGTCGCCGCGTGCGCGTTCGGGAAGTGGCCGACCGTGTGCCCCGCCCCGGCCGCCGTCGAACGGCTCGGGTGGCCGGCGAGGCGGCCCGCACTGACCCGTGGCATGTCGGCGGCGCCCGTGCTGAGATGCGCGATGGCGTAGGCGCGGCGTCGGCTGAGCATTCCCGGCTGTGCGCGGGCCCAGCTCTCGACGGCCGCCGCCTGGCGCAGGCCGGTGCGCGCGACGCTCGGCGGAAGCGCGGCGTTGGTGCGCAACCAGGCGGTGATGGCGTTCGACGCACTCGTCATCTGCTCGATGAGCCGAGCCATCGCGGTGGTGTCGATGCCGACGAAATCCTTGTCGCGCGCCGCTGCGGCGCGCAGACCATCCTGTCCAGCCATAGGGCACCCGCTCCGGAGAGTGCGGTTGAGCCTCAGGTGACCGTTCTATCACCGCCTTTCGGCGCTTGTCCCCGGCGACGCGTGCACGATCAGGTCACGGACCGTCCAGGTCCGGTCACGGACGGGGCGGCGGATCCTCAGTCGACGTCGGTCGGCGTGCCGCCTGTGATGCGGAGCAGCTCCTCGTACGAGGTGGGGAAGATGGTGTGCGGATGTCCGGCCGCCGCCCAGACGACGTCGTACTTGGCGAGCCACGTGTCGACGAGTGTGCGGATCGGCTCCGGGTGGCCGAGAGGAGCCACTCCGCCGATGGGCTGCCCGGTCGCCGACCGGACGAACTCCGCGTCTGCCCGTTTGATCTTTCCCGCGCCGATCCGCTCGGCGAGTGCGGTGGTGTCCACGCGGTGCGCTCCGCTGGTGAGCACCAGGAGGGGCTCGCCGTCGGCGGCGAAGATGAGGCTGTTGGCGATGGCCCCGACGTCGCAGCCGAGCTGCGCCGCGGCGGCGACCGCGGTCGGCGCGGCCTCCGGCAGCTCGCGGACCTCTCCGGTGGCGCTCAGCTCGCGAAGGCGAGCGGCGACGAGTTCGACGTTGGGATGCATGCCAGCACCTTACGGCCAGAGTGGGGTAAGGGCTTCCGAACTGCAGGGACACATCTATTCGAACACGTTGACGAATGGAGTCGTGGCCGCTTTACTGAAGTACATGCTCGAACCTGTGTTCGAGTGCGACGTGGGACTCGCGGCCCGCGTCGAGGGGATCGTCTCGCGGGCAGCGCGATGCCGGGCGGGATGCGACGGCCGGGCGGGGCGAGGGGAAGCGCTTCGCCCGGCCCCCCTGGGCCCTCGGGCCCGCCAGCGGAAGGAGGCATGTCATGTCCGCAAGGTCGTCCACTGCCGTCCCGCTGCGTCCGGCACCCCGGCGCAGGCCCGCCGCGTCGGCGATGTCACTCCTCCAAACGGCCCGCCGCGGACTGATCGAGGCCACCGAGTCGGCCGCCCCCGCGCTGCGCTACGTCGCGGCGCACCTGGCGGCACTGCGCGCCGCCGCCGCCGTGCTCGCCGAGCGCGCCGATCCCGGATCCCGCACCCGTGGTAGACCGCGCAGCGTCTGGGTGCTGCTACCCGAGGCCGAGCCGGCACTGCGCGAGTGGGCCGCCTTCTTCGCCGCGGGCGCGGACAAGCGCGCCGCCGCGGAGGCCGGCCTGCCGCGCGCCGTCACCGCGGCCGAGGCCGATGAACTGCTGCACGACGCGGAGATCTTCGTGTCCCTCGTCGAGACGACCCTCGGCGTCCCGGGCCAGCCCATGCTGCCCGCCGCCGGCTGAGACTCCTCCGAACACCGGACCCCCATCAGGGCCCGGTTCACGCCCGCGGGTCCCGTCGTGGACCTCCCCCGGAAACGCCGGGACCCGCGCGGCGCCTCCCAGCACCCGCCCGGCACTGCGGGCCTGCGCGTGGCTGGACTGCGGGCCTGCGCGTGGCTGGACTGCGGGCCTGCGCGTGGCTGGGTGGCCGTGCCGGGCGTCGGGGGGGATGGTCCGGGATGACGAAACCCGTCCGGTGGGTACCGGACGGGTTTCGTCATGACGCATCGATCACCGGGCGACCCGCGAGGGCCGCAGCACCGGGGCCGTGGATCAGGTGACCCGCGCTGTGGGGCAGTGACCCGGATCTGGATCATTGACCCCAATGTGGATCAGTGACCTTGGATCAGTGACCCTGGACGAAGGGATCCCCTGGATCAGTCACCCTGGATCAGGGATCCCCGTGTTCAGGGATCCTGGCGCCCGGGGATCAGGGATCCAGGTGGATCGACGATCCAGGCGTGGTGAGGGTGTGGATCAGAACGCCTCGACCGCGCGGCGTGCCTCGGGGTCGAGGACGCCCCAGCCGATGAGCTCCTCGGTGAGCTCCGTCGGTGACTTGTCGTAGATCACCGCCAGCGAACGCAGATCCTCCTGACGGATGGACAGGACCTTTCCGTTGTAGTCGCCCCGCTGGCTCTGGATCGTCGCGGCGTAACGGGCGAGGGGACCGGCCTTGTCCTTCGGAAGCTGCTGGAGTCGCTCGAGGTCGATCACGAGCTTCGGCGTCGGGCCCAGCGGGCTGGGCGCGGCTCCGCCGGGGAGCAACTCGGATACCGGCACGCCGTAGAACTCGGCGAGCTCGGCCAGCTTCTGAACGGTGACGGCGCGGTCGCCCCGCTCGTACGAACCCACGACGACGGCCTTCCAGCGGCCACGGGATTTCTCCTCCACGCCGTGCAGGGACAGACCCTGCTGGGTGCGGATGGCGCGAAGCCTCGCGCCGAGAGCCTTAGCGTATTCAGACGGCATGGTGCGGCCCCCAGGCTCACTTTCTCGTCGTCGATAGTGGCCCCGGGAGGGGACCCGGACGGGGGTAGTCCCCGCCGGCCCGAGACGGGTGTGCCGTGAGGCGCACTCTCAGCCGGCCGGGGGGCCGACTGCCCGAGGGGTCCATCTCCTGGGATGGTTACGGACAGTGACGGTAAAACGCGTCGGGCCCCAGGTCAAGCTGATTGGAAAAAAGCGGCGAAACAGTCGGCGTTCGCGGGGCCTCCACGGAGGGGCTCAGAGGGCCCGGAACCCGTTGCGCGCCGGGGCTGTCGGGAGCCGGTGGACTCGCGCGGCGTGGGTCGCCGACCGCAGGGTAAAAGCTTGCCATATCCGCGGCCCGGCGTCCGGCGGCTCGCTTGCGCACCGTCGCCACCAGGGGAAACAGGCTGGTCCCGGTGTCAGGGGCCCGGTAGCCGGGCTGCTACCGTAATAGTGCCCGACGTCCTTTAAGACCCGTCCAGAGAGGCGGGAAAGGAGGTTATCGCGGTGAGTGCTGCCCCCGTGCCTGCGCGCGGACCGTCACCCGATAGTGATGTGAGTCACAAGGCCGTTCTCGAGGCCCCCGACATCCGTCGGGCGCTGACTCGGATCGCCCACGAGATCCTCGAACGCACCAAGGGCGGCCGCGACATCGTCCTGCTCGGAATCCCGACACGCGGGGTCACGCTGGCCGCCCGCCTGGCCGGGCGGATCGCCGAGGTCGAGGGCGAGCCCGTTCCGCAGGGCTCCCTCGACGTGACGATGTACCGCGACGATCTGCGCCTGCGCCCGGCCCGTGCCCTCGGCCGCACCGAACTCCCACCCGAGGGGGTCGACGACCGCGTCGTCGTCCTCGTCGATGACGTCCTCTTCTCCGGCCGTACCGTCCGTGCGGCCCTCGACGCGCTGAACGACCTCGGCCGCCCGCGCGCCGTGCAGCTCGCCACTCTGGTCGATCGCGGCCACCGGGAGCTGCCCATCCGCGCCGACTACGTCGGCAAGAACCTTCCGACGAGCACCCGCGAGAAGGTCAAGGTGCTGCTCGCCGAGACCGACGGCCGGGACGCCGTCGTGCTGGAGGTCCCCAAGTGAAGCGCCACCTGATCTCGGCGGCCGATCTGACCCGGGACGACGCGCTGCTCATCCTCGACACCGCCGAAGAGCTGTCCCGGATCGCCGACCGCCCGATCAAGAAGCTGCCCACGCTGCGCGGGCGCACCGTCGTCAACCTCTTCTTCGAGGACTCGACGCGCACGCGGATCTCGTTCGAGGCGGCCGCCAAGCGGCTGTCGGCGGATGTGATCAACTTCTCCGCCAAGGGCTCCAGCGTGTCCAAGGGGGAGAGCCTCAAGGACACCGCTCTCACGCTGGAGGCGATGGGCGCGGACGGCGTGGTCATCCGCCACAACGCCTCCGGCGCGCCGCACCGGCTCGCCGGCTGGGTACGCGGCAGCGTCGTCAACGCCGGCGACGGCACGCACGAGCACCCGACCCAGGCGCTGCTCGACGCCTTCACGATGCGGCGGCGGCTCGGCGACCTCGACGGGCGCCGCGTCACCATCGTGGGCGACATCCTGCACAGCCGGGTCGCCCGCTCCAACGTGCTGCTGCTGAACACGCTGGGCGCGGAGGTCACGCTGGTCGCGCCGCCCACGCTGTTCCCCGTCGCGGTCGACACCTGGCCGTGCGAGGTCGCGTACGACTTCGACGCCGTCCTGCCCAAGAGCGACGTCGTGATGATGCTGCGGGTCCAGCAGGAGCGGATGACCGACGCGTACTTCCCGACCGTCCGCGAGTACAGCCGCCGCTACGGGCTTGATGGTCGCCGCATGGCGACGTTGCAGGACCACACGATCGTCATGCACCCGGGCCCGATGATCCGTGGCATGGAGATCACCGCGGACGTCGCGGACTCGCCGCGATCGGTGATCGTCGAGCAGGTCACCAACGGTGTCGCGGTGCGGATGGCCGTGCTGTACCTGCTGCTCGGCGGCAGCCGACCTGCTCTGTCGACGGCCGGAGGAGACGAGTGACCCGCTACCTGATCAGGAACGCCCGGATTCTCGGGGATGACCCCAGGGACCTCCTGCTCGCAGACGGCGTGATCGCCCGGATCGGCACGGATCTCGCCGCCGACGACGCTGAGG